>NZ_JBJHAE010000006.1:0-234334 GCF_054050895.1 Blastococcus sp. SYSU DS0669
CCCCCCCCCCCCCCCCCCGCCCCCCCCCCCCCCCCCCCCCCCCCCCCCCCCCCCCCCCCCCCCCCCCCCCCCCCCCCCCCCCCCCCCCCCCCCCCCCCCCCCCCCCCCCCCCCCCCCCCCCCCGCCGCCGAGGCGTGGGTCGCCCTCGTCGGCGAGGACGAGGTCCTCGTCCCGCTCCCCGGCGACCTCCCGGTCGACATCCTGTCCGGTTGGGTCGACATCGTCGGCCCGTGGACCGGCAGCGTCGTCCTGACCACCGCCCGCAGCGCGGCCGAGGAGCTCTCCCGCGCCCTGCTGCGGGAGGCGACCCCCGCGGCGCTCGACGACGAGGACGTCGCCGACGCCTTCGGCGAGATCGCCAACGTGGTCGGCGGAAACGTCAAGGCAGCGCTGCCGGGCCCCTCGGCCCTCAGCCTGCCCCAGGTGGGCAACGCGCCGCTGGTCCGCAACCAGGCCGACGTGTGCCGCATCGATGTGCTGTGGCGCGGCGAACCCGTCGCCATCTCGGTGCAGGGCGCACTCCCGCCCCTGCCCGGCTCTACCCCTTCCCGCGAGAACGAGGTGTCCTGAGTGAAGATCCTGATCGCCGACGACAGCCGCGTCATGCGGCAGATCGTCATCCGCACGCTGCGCCAGGCCGGCTACGACGACCACGACATCGTCGAGGCCGAGGACGGCGCCGACGCGCTGGCCAAGGTCTCGTCCGAGCTGCCCGACCTGGTGCTGTCGGACTGGAACATGCCGAACATGACCGGCATCGAGTGCCTGCAGGCGCTGCGCGCCTCCGGCTCGGCCGTCCCCTTCGGCTTCGTCACCTCCGAGGGCTCCCCGGAGATGCGGGAGAAGGCCGCCAACGCCGGCGCCCTCTTCCTCATCGCCAAGCCCTTCACCGAGGACACCTTCAAGGAGCACCTGGACGGGGTGATCGCATGACCGCGCCCACGACGGGTGTGCCGCTGCCCGCAGCCAAGGACATCCGGGACATGCTGACCGGCCTGGTCGGGAAGCCGGTGAACGTCTCCCCGGGGGCGCCGGTCACCCCGACCCCGGAGAAGCCCGTGGCCGTCGCCGTCTACGTCGACCCGCACATGGCCGTCAACGCCCTGTGCTTGATGGACCTCGGTGCCTCGGCCTACACCGGCGGTGCGCTGGCCCTCCTGCCCCCCGGCGGGTGCCAGGACGCCGTCGAGGAGGACGGCGAGCTGACCGGCATGCAGCTCGAGGCGCTGCACGAGGTGGTGAACGTGCTCTCCGCGCTGTTCAACACCGCGGGTGCACCGCACTCCAAGCTGCACAAGCTCTACGCCCCGGGCGAGGAGCTCCCCGGCGACCTCGCCGGGATGCTCGCGGCCTTCAACCGGGTGGACCTCGCCCTCGAGGTGCCCACCTACGGCAAGGGAGCCATCTCCTTCGTCGTGCCGTGACGCGATGACACTGCGGTCCTCCGGACCGCACCGCGGCCAGGGGCCGTCCCCGACGGTCGTTGAGCCGCTGCGTCGTCCCTGCGCGGACCCCTCCGGGGCCCACTCGGGACGACCGTGCACACCACAGCGGCCAGGGGCCGTCCCCGACGGTCGTTGAGCCGCTGCGTCGTCCCTGCGCGGACCCCTCCGGGGCCCACTCGGGACGACCGTGCGACCACACCGGACCCCCGTTGCTCTTCGGAGCAGCGGGGGTCTCGTGCGTGTTGCACGTGGAACGTCAGGTGAGCGCGGGCTGGCGGTCGCCGGTCCCCGTGGGCAGGCAGGCCCAGACGTGCTTGCGGTCGTCGTCCACGTACCAGCCGTGGGCCACCGACAGGCGGGCCACCAGCTGCAGCCCCATGCCGCCCTCGGAGGGGTCGCGGTCGACCGTGGGGGCGGGCATCGCCTGCGGGGCCCGGTCGCTCACGTCGAGCAGCCAGCCACCGCTGCCGGCGACGACGGTGGCGACGACGGGGGTCTCCCCGTGGCGGAGCGCATTGGAGGCCAGCTCGTCGAACGCCAGCACCAGCTGCTCGCCGGAGGCATCGTCGGCGGGGAGCTGCTCGACGTCGCGCAGCCGCGACCGCAGCCCCGCCCGGGCTGCCGGGAGCTCCGCGAGGGTACCGAGCCGCCAGCGCCACACCTCGCCGCGCCCGTCCGGTAGCGGGCGGACCGGCCACGCGAGTCGCCCCATGCCTCCCCCTCGACTCGGGTCCTCGACCGTCCGGGGGTTCCCCGTCCGGGACGGTGTCAACCCCGCGCCACCCTGTTCCCACTCCCTGTGGTGTGGCTCACCTCCTCCTCGTGAGGGGGACGGCGCCCGGCCCCGGGATTGCGATCCGTCCGGGGACCGGTCACCCTCTGGACCAGGTGCTGCCGATGGCGCGGCCGAGCGGGTGGAGCGATCGGCATGGCGCGGGAGGAGGCCATCGCCTCGGCGCAGGGTGATCTCCTGCGCCAGGCGGTGGAGGGTATGGAGCGGCCCCTCGTCGTCCTCGACGAGCAGTGGCGCATCCTCTACATCAACCCCGCCGGCGCGCGGATGCTGGACCGGACGCCGGGGAGCCTGCTGGGGCGCCAGATCTGGGGGCAGTTCCCCGGATCGGCCGGTGGGCCGTTCGAGCGGCTCTGCCGCGGGGTCCGCGGCAGCGGCCGGCCGGACGGCGTGGAGGCGTGGTCGGCGCGTCTCGGCCGCTGGCTGCGCGCCGACGCCTTCCTCACCGACGCCGGCCTGGTCCTCAGCTACGACGACATCACCGAGCGCCGCCGCGCCGAGGAGGAGCTGGTCGCCGCGGTCGCCGCGCGCGAGGAGGCCGCCGCCGAGGCCGCCCGGGCGGCACGCGAGGCCGAGGAGACGGGCCGGCACCTGATGCTCCTGGGCGACATCAGCCAGGAGATGACCTCGACGCTCGACGCCGACGAGGCCGCGAGCCGGTTCGCCGCCACGGTGGTCCCGCTGCTCGCCGACTGGTGCCTGGTGAGCGTCGTCGACCCCGACGGCACCCGGCGCGACGTGGGCCGGGCGCACCGCGACCCGGCCATGCGGGAGGCGATGCACCGGTACGCCGACGCACGGGTCGCCTCCAACGACGCCAGCGCACCCGTACCGGTGGCGCTGCGTCACGCCGAGCCGGTGGTCATCGCGCGGCTCACCGACCAGCACCTCGAGACGATGATCCGCGACGACGCGAGCCGCGCGGCGCTCGCCCCGCTGGCCCCCACCGCCGTCGCGACCTTCCCCCTCATCGCCCGCGGCGAGGTCTTCGGCGCCTTCACCCTGGTCAACGGCGTCGAGCGTGGTCCGCACACACCGGTGGAGCTCCGGACGGCCGAGATCGCCTCGCGGCGGGCGGCGCTGGCCCTGGACAACGCCCGGCTGGTCACCCTCAACCACCAGGTGGCCGAGCGGCTGCAACTGAGCCTGCTCTCGCCGCCGGTGCAGCCCGACCACCTGGAGCTGGCGGTGCGCTACCGCCCGGCGACGCGCGGCGTCTCCATCGGGGGCGACTGGTACGACGCCTTCCTGCAGCCCGACGGCGACACGGTGCTCGTCATCGGCGACGTGATGGGCCACGACGTCGCGGCGGCCGCCGCCATGGGCCAGATCAAGACGCTCGTGCGGGCCATCGCGTTCGACCGGCTGGAGGAGCCGGCGGGGCTGCTCAACAGGGTGGACAACGCGCTCGTGGGGCTCGCGGTGCCGGCGATGGCCACCGCGCTCGTGTGCCGCATCGAGCAGGGGGCCGCCGAGCGGGCCGCGGGGGTCCGCCGCCTGCACTGGGCCTCGGCGGGGCATCCCGACCCCCTGCTCCTGCTCGGCGACGGCGAGGTGCTCGACCTCGCCGTCCAGGTCGGCCCGCCGCTGGGGTCGGGCTGGGTGGAGCACCTGGCCGACGGCGTCGCGCTGCTCCCCGACGGCAGCACCCTCGTGCTCTTCACCGACGGGCTCTTCGAGCGCCGCGGGGAGCTGCTGGACGACGGCCGGGAGCGGCTGCGCGCCGTGCTGGCCCGCTCGGCCGGGCTCTCGCTGGGGGAGCTGTGCGACCGGCT
Source organism: Blastococcus sp. SYSU DS0669 (assembly GCF_054050895.1). NCBI lineage: Bacteria > Bacillati > Actinomycetota > Actinomycetes > Geodermatophilales > Geodermatophilaceae > Blastococcus > Blastococcus sp. SYSU DS0669. The sequence continues at coordinate 4,014 of NZ_JBJHAE010000006.1, forward strand.
GCTGGAGGAGATGCTCGGCCCGGGCGTCGAGGACGACGTCGCCGTCCTGGCGGTGCGGGCGCACCCGGTGGACCGCCCCCGGCCCGCCGAGGCCGGCCCGGAGGTGTTGCCGGCCCTGGTCGGCCCGCCCGGGTGAGCGACCCCGTTCTCAGTCGGGGTGGCGCAGCAGGTACCGGCCGAAGTGCGGCACGGTGAAGGCGATCTGCCCGCGCTCGGCGGAGTAGACCAGCCCCTTCTTGATCAACGAGTCGCGGGCGGGGGAGAGGGACGCGGGCTTGCGGCCGAGCGAGACGGCGACCTCGGACGTCGCCACCGCCGCGCCGCCGGGTCCCCCCAGCTCGGCCATCGCGTGCATGTACTCCCGCTCGGCCGGGGTGGCCCGGTCGTAGCGGGAGCCGAAGAAGCCCACGGCGAGCTCGGCCTCGGCCACGGGCGCGGCCATGGCGACGTCGGCCGCCGTGATGGGGGAGGAGGCGGCGACGTCCCAGGTGACCTTGCCGTAGGCCTGCACGAAGTAGGGGTAGCCGTCAGCCGCCTCGTACAGGGCGTCCAGGGCGGCCGGGTCGAAGGTGACGTCCTCCCGCTCGGCCGGGGCGAGCAGCGCGCGGTCGGCGGCGGCGCGCTCCAGCCGGTCGATGCGCAGGTAGCGGAAGAGCCGCTCCGAGTAGCTCTTGGACGCCGACAGGACGGCGGGCAGATGGGGCAGCCCGGCGCCCACGACGATGAGCGGGGCACCCTGCTGCGAGAGCTCGTGGCAGGCGGCGCAGATCGCCGACACGTCGTCGGCCTGGATGTCCTGCATCTCGTCGATGAACAGGGCGATCCCGCTGCCGATGTCGGCGGCGACCCCGGCTGCGTCGCTGAGCAGCTCCACCAGGTCGATCTCCATGTCACCGGAGTCGGCCCGGCCGGTGGCGGCGGGCACGTCGATGCCGGGCTGCCAGCGGTCGCGCACCTTCGACTCGGCCGCGTTCACCCGCTGGGCGAAGGCCTTCACCACGCCGAGCACCTCGGCGACCGACTCCTGGTCGCCGTGCCGCGGGCCCAGCTCCCGCAGCGCCATGTGCAGCGCGGAGGAGATCGGCCGGCGCAGCGACTGGTCGGGCCGCGCCTCGATCTTGCCGGTGCCCCACCCGCGGGAGATCGCCGCGGAGCGGAGCTGGTTGAGCAGCACGGTCTTGCCCACGCCGCGCAGCCCGGTGAGGACCAGCGACCGCTCGGGGCGGCCGCGGGCGATGCGCTCCAGGACGACGTCGAACGCCTGCAGCTCGTCGTCACGGCCGGCCAGCTCGGGCGGGCGCTGGCCGGCGCCGGGGGCGTAGGGGTTCCGCACGGGATCCATGGCGAGCACCGTATGGGCTTCTCTAGCGTCGGCCGTAGAGATTCGTAGAACGTGCTGATCGCGTGTCGCGCGGGACGGGCGGGGGCGATGGTGCGCCGGGACCCCCCGTCGAGCCCTGCCTAGCACTCTCTAGCCCCGCTGCTAGACGGCGCGATAGGCGGGTCGAGAGGACGGGTGGCCCCGTCGTGAGGCGCATCTGCGGCTCTCTAGCTCAGCCGCTAGACGGCTGCAGACGCCGTCAGATCCCACGATCGCCGGGGGGCCGGCGCTAGCGTGACGACGTGATCAAGTTCCTGCTCAAGGTCGTCATCTTCGCGGCGGCCTTCTACGGGCTGACCTACTTCGACGTGCTCCCGGGCCTGGAGGTGGTGCCCAACCCCGACGGGCCGCTGGGGGAGTACGGCAGCTACCTGTGGATCGGGCTGATCTTCGGCGTCGTCAACGCCCTGGTCGGACCGGTCCTGCGGCTGCTCTCGCTCCCGTTCGTGCTGCTGACCCTCGGGCTGTTCCTGCTGGTGATCAACGCCGCGCTCCTCGCGCTCACGGCGGCGATCACCGACCGGCTGACCATCGACGGTTTCCTCACCGCCGTGATCGGCGGGCTCATCCTCGCCGTCGTCGGCTGGGTCGCCGACCAGCTCCTCGACCGCTGACCGCATCGGGGCGCACCGGCGCCCCTGCGCCGCCGTGACGGCGGTCTCGGCGGGCAGTAGCGTGGCCTTTCATGGCCAGTGACACCGGAGTCACACCGGAGACCCCGGTGCGCGACCGGGACGGCGGCCCGGCGGGCGGCTCTCTCACCGAGCTCGCCGCCCTCGAGGCCGGCCGCGACGAGAAGAAGCAGCTGCTGCGGAAGGCGGCCGCACTGGCCGTCGCCGAGGCCGAGCGCGGGGGGGCGGCGCTCCCGCCCGGGTGCACCGCCGACGCCCTCCCGGCGTTCTTCCGCCGCTACTACTGGAGCGAGCCCGCCGAAGAGGTGCTGGGCAGCGATCCCGCCGACCTCGCCGCCCTCGCGCTCGGGCACCTGGCGCTGGCCGAGGTCCGGCTGCCCGGCGTCGCGACCGTCGACGTCCGCGGGGTGCCGGGTGGCCGGGGTGCCGGCCGCACCGTCATCCGGCTGGTCACCGACGACATGCCCTACCTGGTCGACTCGGTCACCGCGGAGGTCACGCGGCAGGGGTTCGCGCTCGAGCACGTCGTGCACCCGGTCGTCGTGCTGCGCCGTGACGTCCGCGGGCGGGTGCTCGCCTTCTGCGACAGCGGGGACGTCGCCGCCTGCGGGCCCGACGCGGTCGCGGAGTCCTGGATGGCGGTCGTCCTCGACGGTCCCCTGGACGGCGAGGCCGCCGGCGACCTGGTGGCCGGGCTGCGCACCGTCCTGGACGACGTGCGCGCGGTGCACGAGGACGCCGGGCGGATGCGGGCCCGGCTGCGCGAGCTGGCGGCGCGGCTGGACGAGCGCGGCGGCGCCCCCGCCGACGTCGACGACGCCGCGGACGACCCGGCCGAGGCGGCCGCGCTGCTCCGGTGGCTGGCCGACGACAACTTCGTGCTGCTGGGCGCCCGCGAGGTGACCGTCTCCGACGGCGACGGGGGGCAGCTCGCCGTCCAGCCGGTCGCGGGCACCGGGCTGGGCGTGCTCCGCAGCGACACCGGCATGGGCGGCACCTCCGGCAGCACCCCGGAGGCCGGCACCGCCCCGGTGGACCACCTGCTCACCGTCACCAAGGCCGACAACCGCTCGACGGTGCACCGCCGGGCGTGGCTCGACCTCGTCGGGGTCACGCTGCCCGGCGACCGGGACGGCGTGCGGCGGCAGTGCCGGTTCGTGGGCCTGTTCCCCACCTCCGCGTACACGACCAGCGTCCTCGACGTCCCCCTCGTGCGGCGCCGGGTGGCCGAGGTCGTCGCCCGCTCCGGCGTGCCGTCGGACAGCCACACCGGCAAGGAGCTGCTCGACGTCCTGGAGACCTACCCCCGCGACGAGCTGATGCAGGTGGGGGCCGACCAGCTGCTGCCCGTCGCGCTGGCGGTGCTGCACCTGCAGGAGCGGCGGCAGACCCGGTTGTTCCTGCGCCGCGACCCCACCGGCCGGTTCTGGTCGGCCCTGGTCTACCTCCCGCGCGACCGCTACACCACCGAGGTGCGCACCCGCATGCAGCAGCTGCTGCTCGAGCGCCTGGGTGGCACCAGCATCGAGTTCACCGCCCGGTCCACCGAGTCGGTGCTGGCCCGGCTGCACTTCGTCGTCCGGCCGCCGGTGGGCCGCCGGGGCGCCCAGCAGCAGGTCGACGTCGACGTGGAGGCGCTGCAGGCCGAGCTCGCCGCCGCGGCCCGCAGCTGGACCGACGAGCTCTCCGACGCGCTGGCCGCGCGCTTCGGCGTCGACGCCGAGAAGGTGTTCGCGCGGATCGCCGACGCCTTCCCGGCGGCCTACCAGGAGGACTTCTCCGCCGAGCGCGCCGTCGAGGACCTCGTCCGCCTGGACGCGCTGGCCCCCGGCGACCTGGCGCTGCGGCTCTGGACGCCCACCGGCGCGGCGCCGGGGGAGCGGCGGCTCACCGTCTACCGGGTCGGTGAGCGGCTGCTGCTCTCGCAGATCCTGCCCATGCTGCAGAACATGGGCGTCGACGTCGTCGACGAGCGGCCGTACGAGATCGACCGCATCGGCGCGCCGCCCACCTGGATCTACGACTTCGGCGTCGCCGTCCCGGCGGTCGAGCTACCCCTGCTGCGCTCCCTGCCGGAGCGGTTCACCGAGGCCGTCGGCGCGGTGTGGCGGGGCGAGGCCGAGGACGACGGCCTCGGCGCGCTCGTCATGCTCGCCGGCCTCAACTGGCGGCAGGTCACGGTCGTGCGCGCCTACGTGCAGTGGCTGCGCCAGGCGGGCCTGCCGTTCAGCCAGTCCTACGTGGAGCAGACCCTGGCGGCCCACCCCGGTGTGGTCGCCCGGTTGGTGGCGCTCTTCGAGACCCGCTTCTCGCCGGGCCGGGTCACCGGCCGGGACGCCCGGCAGGGCGACCTGGTCGAGGCGCTCCGCAGCTCCATCGGCGAGGTCGCCTCCCTCGACGCCGACCGCGTGCTCAGCTCCCTGCTGGCCGCGGTCACCGCGACCCAGCGGACGACCTACTACGCCTCGACGCCCGAGCGGCCCACCCCGCTCGCGCTCAAGCTGGCCCCCGCCGAGGTGCCCGATCTGCCCGAGCCCCGCCCGGCGCACGAGGTCTGGGTCAGCTCGCCGCGTGTGATGGGCGTGCACCTGCGGTTCGGCAAGGTGGCGCGCGGCGGGCTGCGCTGGTCCGACCGGCGCGAGGACCTGCGCACCGAGGTGCTGGGCCTGGTCAAGGCGCAGATGGTCAAGAACACCGTCATCGTCCCCACCGGCGCCAAGGGCGGCTTCGTCGTCAAGCGCCCGCCCGGGGACGGCGCCTCCCGCGAGGAGGTGCTCGCCGAGGGCCAGGCCTGCTACCGGCTGTTCGTCGGCGCGCTGCTCACGCTCACCGACAACCTCGTCGACGGCCGGGTGGTGCCGCCGCCGAAGGTGGTCCGGCACGACGGTGACGACAGCTACCTCGTCGTCGCCGCCGACAAGGGGACGGCGACGTTCTCCGACCTGGCCAACGAGGTGGCGCTCGAGCGCGGCTACTGGCTCGGTGACGCCTTCGCCAGCGGCGGCTCGGTCGGCTACGACCACAAGGCCATGGGCATCACCGCCCGGGGCGCCTGGGAGTCGGTCACCCGGCACTTCCGCGAGCTGGGCGTCGACGTCCAGCGGGAGGACTTCACCGTCGTCGGCATCGGCGACTGCTCCGGCGACGTCTTCGGCAACGGCATGCTGCTGTCCGAGCACATCCGGCTCGTGGCGGCGTTCGACCACCGGCACGTCTTCGTCGACCCGTCGCCCGACGCGGCGGCGTCCTTCGCCGAGCGCCGGCGGCTGTTCGACCTGCCCCGGTCCTCGTGGGCCGACTACGACGCAGGCCTGATCAGCGCCGGCGGCGGGGTGTGGCCCCGGACGGCGAAGTCGGTGCCGGTCTCCGAGCAGATGCGGGCCGCGCTCGGCCTGCCCGGGGACGTGACGGCGCTGAGCCCGGTCGAGCTGATCCGCGCGGTGCTGCTCGCCCCGGTGGACCTGCTGTTCAACGGCGGCATCGGCACCTACGTCAAGGCGGCCGGTGAGAGCCACCTGGAGGTCGGCGACAAGGCCAACGACGCCGTGCGGGTCGACGGCCGGCAGCTGCGGGCGCGGGTGGTGGGGGAGGGTGGCAACCTCGGCCTGACCCAGCGGGGCCGGGTGGAGTACGCGCTCGCCGGCGGCCGGGTGAACACCGACGCCATCGACAACTCCGCGGGCGTGGACACCTCCGACCACGAGGTGAACATCAAGATCGCGCTGAACCGGGTGGTCGACGAGGGGCGGATCCACGCCGAGGGCCGGGCGGCGCTGCTCGGCGAGATGGCCGACGACGTCGCCGCCGCCGTCCTCACCGACAACCACGCGCAGAACGCGACCCTCGCCGGGGAGGCCGCGGCGGCGCGCAGCCTCATGGACTCCCACGAGCGGTTCATCCGCTCCCTGGAGCGCTCGGGACGGCTCAACCGCGCGGTCGAGGCGCTGCCCGACGACCGCGGGCTCACCGAGCGCCGCCGCGACGGGCAGGCGCTGACCAGCCCGGAGCTCTCGGTGCTGCTGGCCTACGCCAAGCTGCAGACCGGGGACGCGGTGCTCGCCTCCCCGCTGCCGGACGACCCGGCGCTGGAGGAGCTGCTGGTCGGCTACTTCCCCGCCCCGCTGCGCGACCGGTTCCCCGTGGCGGTCACCAGCCACCCGCTGCGCCGGGAGATCATCGCGACGGCCCTGACGAACCGGGCGGTGAACATCGCCGGCGTCACCGGGCTGTTCCGGCTCACCGAGGAGACGGGGGTGCCGCTGCCGGCCGTCGTCCGCGCGCACGCGGTGGCCCGCGCGGTCTTCGGCATCGACGCCATGTGGGACGCCGTCCGCCCGCTGGACAACCGGGTCGCCGCCGCCGTGCAGGTCGAGGCGCGCACCGAGGCCACCCGGCTGGCCGAGCGGGCGACGCGCTGGCTGCTGCGCCAGCCGGAGCTCACCGCCGAGGACGCGCCCGCCCTCGCGGAGGTGGTCGACCGCTTCGGGCCCGCCGTCACCCAGGTGGAGGCGGGGCTCCCCGGCTGGCTGCTGGGCGGCGAGGCGGAGGCGTTCGCGTCGCGCGCCGCCCGGCTGCAGGAGGCCGGCCTGCCCGCGGAGCTGGCCGCCCGCGTCGCGTCGGCGCCGCTGCTGCCGGCCGCGCTGGACCTCGCCGTGGTCGCCGAGCGGACCGGTGCGCCGGTGACCCTGGCCGGCCAGGTCATGCAGGGCCTCGCCGACCGGCTGGGACTGGTGGCCCTGCGCGAGCAGGTCATCGCGCTGCCCCGGGACCGGCGCTGGCCCTCGATGGCCCGGGCCTCGCTGCGGGACGACCTCGCCATGGAGCAGTCCTCGCTGACCGAGGACGTGCTGGGCCTCCGGGCCAGGGACGACGAGGGGGCCGGCGAGCTGGTCGGCCGGTGGGCGGAGGGCTGGGACGCCGCGCAGCGACGCGCGGCGGCCCAGCTGGCCGACATCACCGCCGGCGAGCGGCACGAGCTCGCCGAGCTGCTCGTCGCCGTCCGGACGCTGCGCGGGCTGCGGAAGCGGCGCCAGGCCCGGCGTGTGCCGCGGCCCGCGGGGACCTGAGCGCACCGCCGGGTCGCCGCTGACCGGCCCGTTCGTCACGGGAGCGTCACCCTCGGCACGGTTCGCGCGCTCCGCGGCGGGCACGGTGGGGAGGACCCCTGCTCACCGACCGCGAGGACCGCCCGTGCCGCTCCGCCCGCTCGACCCCGTCGACGGTCACCTGCCCATCGAGGACCACGGTCTCATCGGTGACGGCGTCACGTGCGCGCTCGTCGCCCGGGACGGCTCCATCCCCTGGCTCTGCCTGCCGACGTTCGACGGCGATCCGTTCGTCGCGGGGCTGCTGGACGCGCAGCGGGGCGGCACCTTCGCCGTCACGCCCGTGGGGCTCCGGGAGGCCACCCAGCGCTACCTGCCCGGCACCGGCGTCCTGGTGACCGAGCTGCACACCGCCGACGCCGTCCTCGAGCTCACCGACTGCCTGCCGCTGCGCTCGGGCGCCGACCTCGCCGAGTCGGTCCCCGCCGGGCGGGGGGAGATCCTGCGCAGCGCCCGGGTGCTGTCCGGGTCGGTGGAGGTCGACGTCCGGCTGGCGCCCAAGGACGGCGTCCAGGTCCGCTCCGAGCTCGGCGCCTGGCGGATCCGGTGGCCCGCCCGGCCCGCCATGGAGCTGCTCCTGTGGTGCTCCCACCCGCTGACGCTCACCGGCGACGGCGCGATCGCCGGACGGGCCCGGCTCGAGGCGGGGGAGCGGCTCACCGTCATGCTGCAGTGGTCGGGGCACACGCACACGCGCGTGCGCAGCGACCCGCAGCGGCGGATCGACCAGACCACGGCGGCCTGGCGCGACTGGTCGGGGCGGCTGACCTACAGCGGGCCGCAGCAGGAGCTGGTCACGCGCTCGGCGCTGACCCTCAAGCTCCTCGACCACGTGCCCACCGGGGCGGTGATGGCCGCGGCCACCTCGTCCCTGCCCGAGGGCATCGGTGGGGAGCGGAACTGGGACTACCGCTACACCTGGGTGCGCGACGCGGCCTTCACCGGCTACGCGCTCAACCGCATCGGCATGGACGAGGAGTCGCACGCCTTCCTGGCCTGGACGCTGCGCAACGTCGAGCGGCGCGGCGGGGTGGACATCATGTACACCCTCGACGGCGAGCCCCCGGCGACCGAGTGGCTGGACGCCTCGCTGTCGGGCTACCGCGGCTCCTCCCCGGTCCGCTGGGGCAACGGCGCCGCCCGGCAGGTGCAGAACGACGTCTACGGCGAGCTGCTGGACGTCGCCTACCAGTGGGTGCGCGGCGGCGGCGAGGTCGGCGAGACGCTCTGGCTGTCGCTGCAGCGGCTGGCCGAGCAGGCGATCGCCCAGTGGACGACGCCGGACAACGGCATCTGGGAGATCCGCGACGCCGGGCGGCCGTTCACCTACTCGGTGGCGATGTGCCACGTCGCCGTCGACCGGGCGCTGCGGATCGCCGACCAGCTGGGGCTCCCGCACCCGCGCGAGCGCTGGCGGACCGAGGCCGACCGGATCCACCGCACGCTGCTGGAGCAGGCGTGGGACCCCGACCGGGGCACGTTCACCGAGCACCTGGCCGCCCCCGGGCAGACCGACCGCGGCGGGCTGGACGGCTCGCTGCTGAGCCTGCCGCTGCGCCGGATCATCCCCGCCGACGACCCCCGGATGGTCGCCACCACCGAGGCGGTCCGCCGCCACCTGGACGCCGGGAACGGCCTGCTCTACCGGTACCTGCACACGGAGTCGCCCGACGGCCTGCAGGGCACCGAGGGCGCCTTCCTGCTCTGCAGCTTCTGGCTGGTCGACAACCTCGCCGGGCAGGGCCGCCTCGAGGAGGCCCACGACCTGTACGACTCGCTGTGCGGCCGGGCCAACGAGCTCGGCCTGCTCGCCGAGGAGATCGACCCGTCGACCGGGGCCTTCCTCGGCAACTTCCCGCAGGCGTTCAGCCACGTCGGGGTCATCGCGAGCGGGTGGAACCTCGCCCGGGCGGAGGGGGAAGAGGTATGAAGCGGTCGTTCGTCGTCCTCGGTGGGAGCGGTGACCTGACCGGCCGGCTGCTGCTGCCGGGGCTGGCCGAGCTGTTCGCCGCCGGCGTGCTCGACGAGGAGGTCGACGTCCTCGCGGTGAGCCGGGAGGACTGGACCGGCGCCGAGTACCAGGAGTGGGCGCGCCGCCGCCTGGACGCCCACGCCGGGCACGTCCCCGACGCGACCCGGGAGCGGGTCGTCTCGCGGCTGGGCTACCTCCGCGGCGACGTCACCGTGCCGGGGGACCTCCGGCGGGCGCTGGACCGGGTCGGTGACGTGCCGGTGGTCTACCTGGCCCTCCCCAACACGGTCTTCCGCCCGACCCTGGAGGCGCTCGCGGAGGTCGGCCTGCCCGAGGGCGGGATCGTCGCCGTCGAGAAGCCCTTCGGCCGGGATCGCGCCGACGCGGCCGAGCTCAACCGCATCCTCCACCGGCTGGCGCCCGAGGACGCGGTGTTCCGCATCGACCACTTCCTGGCCAAGCAGACGGTGCTCAACGTCCTCGGCCTGCGCTTCGCCAACCGGCTGTTCGAGCCGGTGTGGAACGCCGGCCACGTCGAGTCGGTGGAGATCGTGTTCGACGAGACGCTGGGGCTGGAGGGGCGGGCCGGCTACTACGACACCGCCGGCGCGCTGCGGGACATGCTCCAGAACCACCTGCTCCAACTGCTCGCGCTGGTGGCGATGGAGCCGCCGCTGGCCGTCGACGCGGCGGGGCTCTCCTCCCGCAAGGGGGACGTGCTGCGCGCCGTCCGCCCGCCGGCCGACATGGCGGCGGGCAGCGTCCGGGCCCGGTACACCGCGGGCACCGTCGGCGAGCGGCAGCTCCCCGACTACGCCACCGAGGACGGCGTGGACCCGGACCGCGGGACCGAGACCTACGCCGAGCTCACGGTGACCGTCGACAACTGGCGGTGGTCGGGGGTGCCGTTCCGGCTCCGGTCGGGCAAGGCGCTGGGCGTGAACCGCCGGGAGATCGTCGTCCGGTTCCGCCCCGTGCCGCACCTCGCCTTCACCGACGAGGACCCGGAGCCCGACGTGCTCCGGATGCGCCTGGACCCCGACGGCATCTCGCTCGAGGTCAACCTGAACGGCGCCGGTGACCCCTTCGACCTCGAGCGGCGAGCCCTGGACATCGCGCTGGCGCCGGCCGGGTTGTCGGCCTACGGCCTGCTGCTGCGGGAGATGCTGGGCGGCGACGCCGCCCTGTCCATCAGCGACGTCGAGGCCGAGGAGTCGTGGCGCATCGTGGAGCCGGTCCTCGCCGCGTGGGCCTCCGGCGAGGTGCCGCTGCGGGAGTACCCCGCGGGCTCCGACGGCCCCACCCCCGTCCCGTCCGGGCATGTCTAGGCGCGCGTCTAGAGAGGCCTAGACGACGTCAGAGGGCGGGCCGCCGCTCGCCGAAGCGGGTGGCCTGCTCGAACGCGTGCCCGACCTCGAGCACCCGCCGGTCGGCCCGCGCGGGGCCGACCACCTGCAGACCGACCGGCAGGCCGTCGGGGGTGAAGCCGCCGGGCACCGAGAGCGCCGGGCAGCCGGTGGGGGAGATGAGCGTGCAGGACCGCATCCACGCCAGGTAGTTCTCCTGCGGCACCCCGGCGATCTCGGTCGGGTACTCCCACTCGACGGGGAAGGGGAGCACCTGCGTCGTCGGCGCGAGCAGCACGTCGAAGCGGGTGAAGAACTCGGCCATCCGCTCGTACAGCCGGGTGTGCAGCTTCTCCGCGCGCGCGACGTCGGCACCGCTGAGCGCCTCGCCCTTGGCCACGTTCCAGCGGATCGACTCCTTGACCTGGTCGGGGTGCGCGCGCACGACGTCGCCCAGCTGGCCCTCGAAGATCCAGGCGCGCAGCGTGCCGAACACCTCGTCCGCGTCGTCCAGGTCGGGGCAGTCCTCCTCGACGACGGCGCCGAGCTCGCTGAACACTCCGAGCGAGGCGGCCAGCGTCGCGGTGATCGCCGGGTCCACCGCCACGCGGCCACCCAGGTCGGGGGCCCAGGCGACGCGCAGCCCGTCGAGCCGCTCGGGCAGCGGCGCGGCGAAGCCGGCCCCGGGCTCCTCCAGGGCGATCGGCACCCGCGGGTCGGGCCCGGCGGTGGCCGACAGCTGCAGCGCCACGTCGGCGACGGTGCGGCCCATCGGACCCTGCACCGACAGCTGCGCCCAGCCCAGCGGCGCGGGCCACGTCGGCACCCGCCCGGGGGTGGGCCGGAGCCCGACGACGTTGCAGAACGCCGCCGGGTTGCGCAGCGAGCCGCCCATGTCGCTGCCCTCGGCCAGCGGCACGAACCCGGCCGCGAGCGCGGCGGCCGCGCCGCCGCTGGACCCGCCGGCCGAGAGCCCGTGCCGGTAGGGGTTGTGGGTGACGCCGAACAGCGGGTTGAAGGTGTGCGAGCCGGCCGCGAACTCGGGCACGTTGGTCTTGCCGATCCGGATCGCCCCGGCACCCACCAGCCGCGAGACCACGAGCTCGTCGGCGTCGGGCACGGCGTCGGCCAGCACCGGTGAGCCGTAGGTGGTGCGCATGCCGCCGGTGGCGTGGGTGTCCTTGTGCGCGACCGGGAGCCCGTGCAAGGGGCCGAGCGGGCGACCGGCGGCCTGTGCGGCGTCGGCGGCGTCGGCGGCGGCCCGGGCCCCCTCGGGGTCGAGGGTGACGACGGCGTTCACCTGCGGGTCCAGCCGCTCGATGCGGCGCAGGTGGGCTTCCAGCAGCTCGCGCGCCGACACCTCCCGGTCGCGGACGAGGGCGGCCAGCTCGGTCGCGGGGCGGGTGCAGAGGTCGTCGTCGGCGGTCACCGGGGCAGCCTGCCAGAAACCCGCCCGCGCGGTCCCGGCGACCGGGGGGAACGATGGGAACGATGACCGAGGAACGCGACCCCGCCGGCGACCCCACCTTCGAGGGCTCCACCTTCGACGCCCTGGGCCTGCGCCCGGAGCTGCTGCAGGCGCTCACCGCCCTCGGCTACGAGGAGCCCACACCCATCCAGCTGCAGGCGATCCCGCCGCTGGCCGAGGGGCGGGACCTGCTCGGCCAGGCCGCCACCGGCACCGGCAAGACCGCGGCGTTCTCGCTGCCCGTGCTGCAGCGGATGCCGGCGCACCGCACCGACCGGTCCCCGGTCGCGCTGGTGCTGGTGCCCACCCGCGAGCTCGCCGTCCAGGTGTCGGAGGCGCTGCACCGCTACGGCCGCGACCTGGGCGCCCGCGTGCTACCCGTCTACGGCGGCGCCCCCATCGTGCGGCAGCTGCGCTCCCTGGAGTCGGGGGTCGACGTCGTCGTCGCCACGCCCGGGCGCGCCCTCGACCTGGTCAACCGCGGCGCGCTGCAGCTCGGCGAGATCGCCACCGTCGTGCTCGACGAGGCCGACGAGATGCTGGACATGGGCTTCGCCGAGGACCTCGAGGCGCTCCTCGACGAGACGCCGGAGGAGCGGCAGACGGTGCTCTTCTCGGCGACCATGCCGCGCCGGCTCGACGCGCTGGCCCGCCGCCACCTCTCCGACCCGGTCCGGATCACCATCGCCCGGGAGCGGGCCGCGCCCGGCACCGCGCCCCGCATCCGGCAGACCGCCTACGTGGTGCCCCGGGGCGCCAAGCCGGCCGCCCTCGGCCGGATCCTCGACGTCGAGGCGCCGACCGCTGCGATCGTCTTCTGCCGCACCCGCGAGGAGGTCGACTCCCTCACCGAGACGCTGAACGGCCGCGGGTACCGGGCCGAGGCGCTGCACGGCGGCATGAGCCAGGAGCAGCGCGACCGGGTGATGGGCCGGCTCCGCGGGGGGACGGCGGAGCTGCTGGTGGCCACCGACGTCGCGGCGCGCGGGCTGGACATCGAGCAGCTCACCCACGTCGTCAACTACGACGTGCCGTCGGCGCCGGAGTCCTACGTGCACCGCATCGGCCGGGTGGGCCGGGCCGGCCGCGAGGGCGTGGCGATCACCCTGGCCGAGCCCCGGGAGCACCGGATGCTCAAGACGATCGAGCGGGTCGCGGGCGCGCCGATCGCCGTGGAGAAGGTGCCCACGGTCGCCGACCTCCGCACCCGCCGGCTGGACCTCACCCGCGCCGCGCTGCGGGAGAGCCTGCTCACCGACGACCTGGACCGCTTCCGCGTCGTCGTCGAGACGCTCACCGACGAGTTCGACCTGGTCGAGGTCGCCCTCGCCGCGGTCAAGCTGGCCCACGAGGCGACCGGGCCGGTGGGCGACGACGAGGAGGAGATCCCGCAGGTCTCCTTCCGGCCGGAGCGGGACGGCGGCCGCCCCGGTGGCGGCCGGGACGGCGGCGGCAGGCGGGACGAGCGCCCGGGCCGGCCGGCTGGGCGCCCCGGCGGCGGGCCGGCCGCGCGGCTGTTCGTCGGGGTGGGCCGGGATGCCGGCATCCGCCCCGGTGACCTGGTCGGGGCCATCACGGGCGAGACCGGGCTCACCGGGCGCGACGTCGGGTCCATCGAGATCCACCAGCGGTTCGCCCTGGTGGAGGTGCCCGAGGCAGCCGCCGACGAGGTCGTGCAGGCGCTGCGGGCCACGATGATCAAGGGCCGCAAGGCCCAGGTGCGGCGCGACCGCGGTCGCTGACCCCGGGCTCAGTCCAGCAGCGGGTCCCTCGGCACGGTCGGGGGCACGCGCTCGGGGCCGGCCTCGGCCGGCCGGGGCCGGTCCTGGGGGTGCAGCCGGACGGCCACCAGCGCGACGTCGTCCTCCGGCCGGCCGTGCACCAGCCGGTCCAGCAGTTCATCGAGCAGCGCCTGCAGCGGCAGATCGGCGAGCTCCTCCACGGCGGCGCGCAGTCGCTGGATGCCCTCGTCGAGGTCGGAGTCGCGGCGCTCGACGAGGCCGTCGGTGTAGAGCAGGACGGTCGAGCCGCGCCGGAGGGTGGCCACGGACTCGCGCCGCTGCGCGCCCGGGTCGACGCCCAGGAGCAGGTCGCCGGTCCACTCCCCGAGCTCGGCCACCTCACCCTTCTCGGTGAGGACCAGCGGCGGCAGGTGGCCGGCGTTCGCCCAGCGCATGCGGGTGACGCCCTCGGCGGCCTCGTCGGGGGTCTGCTCGAACCGGGCCACCGCGGCGGTGGCCATCGTCGGGATCTGCAGCGTCGTCATCGAGGCGTCGAGCCCGCGCAGCACCTCGCCGGGGCCGGCGTCGCTGTAGGTGGCCACCCCGCGCAGCAGCCCGCGGAGCTGCCCCATGGCGGCCGCGGCCTCGGTGTCGTGCCCCACGACGTCGCCGATGACCAGCATCGTGGAGCCGCCGGGCTGCATGAACGCGTCGTACCAGTCACCACCGACGCGGGCGGCCTCCGCGGCGGGGAGGTAGCGCACCGCGATCTCGGCGTGGTCGGGCTCGGGCGGCTCGGTGAGCAGGCTGCGCTGCAGCCCCTCGGCGAGCTGCTGCTGGGCGTTGTAGAGGCGGCCGTTGTCGAGCGCCAGGCCGGCGCGGTCGGCGACCTCCTGTGCGGTGACCAGGTTCTCCAGGCGGGCCGGGGTCGCCCGGGAGTAGTAGACGGTCAGCAGGCCCAGGATCCGGTTGCGGCCCCGCATCGGCAGGACGACCGCCTCCCGCGGGTCGAGGGAGGAGAGCAGGTCCCGGGCCTCGCCGGGGGGCAGCAGGTCGAGCACCGCCGCGCCGGTGCTGCGTCGCTGCTCGCCGGTCCGCAGCGAGACGGCGACGGGCGAGTCCGCCGGCATGGACTCCAGCCGTACCTGCGTGTAGCGCTCCAGCACCGGGCGCAGCTCCGGGTCGGCGTGCCAGGAGCCGACGTCGCTGGGGCGGCCGTCGTTGTCGACGACCGTCACGATGCAGAAGTCGGCGAGCGCGGGGACGACCAGCCGCGGGAGGTGCTGCATCGCGCGGTGCTGGTCCAGCGGGCCGGCGAGGTCGGCGCTGACGCTGGCCAGCAGCTCCAGGCGCTGCGCCACCCGATCGGCCTCCTCCTGCGCCCGGCGCCGTTCGGTCACCTCCAGGAAGTAGACGGAGAGGCCGTCGGGGCTGGGCCACGCCCGCAGCTCGTACCAGCCGTCCAGCGGCGCGGGGTAGTAGGCGTCGAACGCGACCGGCTCGCCGGTGCGGACCGCCTCCCGGTAGCTGTTCTCGAAGATGCTGTTGACGGCGTCGGGGAACGCCTCCCAGAGGTTGCGCCCCAGCAGCTCGTCGCGGGAGGTCTGCAGGAGCTTCTCGGCCACGGCGTTGACGTAGGTGAAGCACCAGTCGCGGTCGAGGCTGTAGAAGCCGGCGGGCATCGCCTCGAGCACGCGGGTGACGAGGGTGGCCTCCTCGCGCTCCCCCGTGACGTCGTACGCGGTGCCCAGGATGCGGGTCGTCCGGCCGTGCGCGTCGACCAGCGACCGGCCGCGCGCGTGGATCCAGCGGGTCTCGCCGCCCGGCCGCACGATCCGGTACGTGGCGTCGTACTCCCCGCCGGTGTCGACGGCCAGCTGCAGCGCCTCGCCGACCCAGTCGGCGTCCTCGGGGTGGAGCCGCGCGTTGAACGCGTCGATCGTCCGCGCGAAGTCCTCGCTGCCGTAGCCGAACATCGCGATGAGCTGCTCGTCCCACGTCAGCTCACCGGTCTCCTGGTCCCAGTCCCACGTACCGACGCCACCGGCCTCGGCGGCCAGCTCCCAGCGGACGCGGTCGTCCTCGTAGCGGCGCAGCAGCGCCGACAGCTCCAGCTCGGTCATCACCGAGCCGGCGAGCTGCCGCAGGGTCGCGATCTCCGAGCTCCCCCACGGCCGCGGCTCGGGGTCGAAGACGCAGAGCGCGCCGACGGCCGCGCCGGAGGCGTCCGTGAGCGCGGTGCCCAGGTACGAGCCGATGGCGCCGGTCCGGACGGGCGTCAGGTCCCGCACGCGGTCGTCGGCGCGGGCGTCGGTGACGACGAGGGCCTCCCCCGGGGGGAGCGCGGCCGTCACCGTGCAGAGGGATTCCTCGAGCGGCCCGGTGGTGCCGACGGCCGCGGGGTCGCTCCCGGCTGCGACGTGCTGCACGTCGACGAGCAGCGACACCTGGCTCCCGCTGGTGCCCAGCAGGCGGGCGGCGAGTTGGGCCAGCCTGTCCAGCCCCGCGCGGTCCCCGCGCGGGAGGATGCGCCGGGCGGCCGCCACGCGCGTGGGGTCGAGGCGCAACTCGGCCGCCGAACGGTCGCCGAGGGTCGGTCCCGCGTGGACCGTACGGTCCGATCCGTCCACCGAAGCCCTTCTGCCCCGGCGGTCGCCGGATACGAGACGCCTGTGTGCCGCGTTGTTCGGGCACGCTGGGTCCCCGCAGTTATGCCACGGGGGGCGGGTTGCGCGCAACCAACCGTTCGGACACAACCCGAGAGATCGCCCTCAGTGCGCCGGGACGACCAGCGTCAGCGCCGTTCCGCCGTCATGTTCCACGTGCAACCCCGCCCGCCTCAGCAGGCTCCTGAGCCTCACGACGTCACCCGGTTCCGCCGTGGTGGTGGCGAGCAGTCGGGCGAGCCGTCCTTTGTGCGCCTTGTTGAAGTGGCTGACGACGGAGCGCGCGCCGTCGGGTCGCTCGCTCAGCACGCTGACGCTGACCGCGCCGGGCACCGGGGCCAGCGCGGCGTAGGAGCCGCTGCGCAGGTCGACGACGAGCCCCTCGGTGCGCTCGAGCACGGGGCCGAGCACCGGCTTCCACAGCGCGCGGAGGGTCGGCAGCCCGGGCAGCGCGGACCCGGCCGACAGCCGGTAGGCCGGGATGCGGTCGCCCCCGCCGACCAGCCCGAACAGCGCCGAGCCGACGGCGAGCCGCCGCTCCGCGCGGGCCCGCTGCGCACGGGTGAGCGAGCCGACGTCGAGGGCGTCGTAGAGGACGCCGGTGTAGCGGTGCAGGGCGGGGAGCGTGCCGGCGGTGAGCAGCGCCGCGTTGCGGGCGATCTCGTCGTCCTGCTTCGGGGAGAGGCCCAGCGCGGCGCGGGACGCCGGGACGTCGTCGGCGAGCGCGACCAGCGCCCCCGCGAGCCGGCTGCGCACCGGGGTCAGCTCCGGCGCGGTGAGCGCGCCGAGGTCGAGGGGTGGGCCGTCGCCCCCGGGGGCCTTGGTCTCCGACGGGGGCAGCAGCACGAGCACGGGGAGCCAGCATAGGGAGGCCCGGCCCCCGGGCCGGGAGGACCGGGACGGGGCTCAGTCTCAGGTGAGGTCGACGACGACCGGGGCGTGGTCGCTGGCGCCCTTGCCCTTGCGCTCCTCGCGGTCGATGAAGGCCCCGCCGACCCGTGCGGCCAGCGCGGGAGAGCCGAGCACGAAGTCGATGCGCATGCCCTCGCGGCGCGGGAAGCGCAGCTGGGTGTAGTCCCAGTAGGTGTAGGCGCCGGGCCCGGGGGCGTGCGGCCGCACCACGTCGGCGTACCCGGCGTCGACCACCGCCCGGAACGCCGCCCGCTCCGGCTCGGAGACGTGCGTCGAGGTGCTGAACACCGACATGTCCCACACGTCGTCGTTCTGCGGGGCGATGTTCCAGTCGCCGACGAGGGCGACCTGCGCGGCCGGGTCGTCGGCGAGCCAGCCGGCCGCGGTGTCCCGCAGCGCGGCCAGCCACTCGAGCTTGTAGGTGTAGTGCGGGTCGGCCAGCGTGCGCCCGTTGGGCACGTAGAGGCTCCACACCCGGACGCCGGCGCACGTGGCGGCGAGGGCGCGGGCCTCGCAGGTGGTGTCCTCGCCCCAGCAGGGCTGGCCGGGGAACCCGACGGTCACCTCCTCCAGCCCCACGCGGGACAGGATCGAGACCCCGTTCCACTGCGAGTAGCCCACGTGCGCGACCTCGTAGCCCAGGGCGGTGAACCGGTCCTGCGGGAACTGGTCGTCCCGGCACTTGGTCTCCTGCATGGCCAGGACGTCGACGTCGTGCCGCTCCAGGAAGGCGGCGACGCGGTCGACGCGGGTGCGGATCGAGTTGACGTTCCAGGTGGCCAGGCGCACGCCCGGGAGCTTACGGAGGGCCACCGACACCGACTCCCCGCCGTCCGGACGCCGGTGTCCACGATCGGGCGGTCCTGCCCGGGCCGCTCCCCGTCGACGCCCCCACCAGGCCCGACGGTGGGAGCATGGCCCGGTGAGCTGGTGCGCCGCGGGGGCCGCGGGATGACGGACGGGACGACACCCCTCTCCTCGCAGCCGGACGAGCGCCCCCCGCGACCGGCCCGGCGGCGCGGCTTCGGCGCGGCCCTGGGCTGGACCGCCCTCGGCGCGCTGGTGCCCGGGACCGGGCTGCTCGCCGCCGGGCGGCGTCGGCTCGGGGCGGCCGTGCTGACCGTCTTCCTCCTGCTCGCCGGGGTCGCCGCGTGGCTCGCCACCGGCGGGCAGCGGTTCGCCGCCCGGACGTTCGTCGACACGGACGCGCTGCTCTGGGCGACCGTCGGCGTGGGCGTCCTGGCGCTGCTGTGGATCGCCGTCGTCGTCGCCGGCTACCGGATGCTGGTGCCCCCGGGCACCTCCCGCGGCCGGCACGTCGTCGGAGGTCTGGTCGTGGCGGTGCTCGTGGCGGCGATCGCCGCCCCCGCCGTCCTCGTCGGCCGGCTGGCCACGACGTCGCGCGACCTCATCGCCGGGGTCTTCGACGACGAGCGGCAGTCGGCGACCGTCGACGAGGAGGAGTCCGCCGAGCTCTTCGGCGGCCGGGACCGGGTGAACGTGCTGCTGCTGGGTGGCGACGGCGGCGAGGGCCGCGAGGGCGTGCGCACGGACACCGTCATCGTGGCCAGCACCGACGTCGAGACCGGCGAGACGGTGCTGATCAGCCTGCCCCGCAACCTGCAGGACCTGCCCTTCCCCGAGGACAGCCCGCTCGGCGAGCTCTACCCCGACGGCTTCGACGCCGGCAGCGAGAGCGAGAGCCTGCTCAACGCCGTCTACCGCAACGGCCCGGCCTGGTACCCCGACGCCCTGGGCCCGACCGACGACCCGGGTGCCGACTTCCTGAAGCTCGGCGTCGGGGAGGCCCTGGGGCTGCGCATCGACTACTTCGTGCTGGTCAACCTCGAGGGGTTCAGCCGGCTGGTCGACGCGCTCGGTGGCATCACCGTGAACGTCAACTACTACGTGCCGATCAACGGCGACCCGGGCACCGGCGAGCTGCCCGACGACTACATCGCGCCGGGGCCGGACCGCGAGATGGACGGCGACACCGCCCTGCAGTTCGCGCGGGGCCGGTTCGGGCTCACCGACTACGACCGGATGGAGCGGCAGCGCTGCACGATCTCCGCGATCGTCGAGGCCGCCGACCCGGTGACGCTGCTGCAGCGCTACCAGCAGCTGGCCGCGACGACCGAGGACATCGTCAGCACCGACATCCCGCGGTCGCGGCTGGACGACTTCGTCGACCTGGCGTTCCGCGTGAAGGACGCCGAGATCCGCAGCGTCGTCCTCGACCCGTCGGTGATCGACCCGGCCTATCCCGACTACGACGCCATCCGCGCGCTGGTCGAGGAGGCGATCGACCCGCGCGTGCCCGTGCCCGCGGCCGGATCGCAGCCGCCGGGCGACGAGACGCAGGCACCGCAGGCCCCCGAGCCGGTGGACGGCCCGGCCACCGACGTCGCCGACGCCTGCGCCTACGACCCGCAGCGTGCGGCCGAGGCGCGCGCCGCCGGCGAGCCGCCGAGCAAGGCCGGCTGAGGCCCGCGTCGAGGGAGGTCCGGGGCGGGGCGGAGAATGACGGTGTGCCCGCCGCCGTCGTCCGCCCCGTCTCCACCGTCGACGACACGCTGCGCGGCGAGCTGCTGCGCTGCTGGGTCGACGTGAGCAACGCCGGGGGCGCGGTCGGCTTCGTGCCGCCGGTCACCGAGGACGACGTCGTGCCGTTGCTGGACAAGCTGCTGGAGGGCATCCACTCCGGCCGCGACGTGCTGGCGCTGCTCGAGGTGGACGGCCGGACGGCGGGGTTCGCCAGCGTCGTCGGCTCGCTGAGCCCGCTGCGCCGCCACTGGGGCACCGTGCTCCGGGTGCAGGTGCACCCGTCGCGGCAGGGGCAGGGCCTGGGCCGGGTGCTGATGGAGGGCGTGCACCGGATCGCCCGCGAGCGGGGGTGGGAGTTCGTGCACCTGACCGCCCGCGGGGGCACCGGTGTGGACGACTTCTACAAGGGCCTGGGCTACACCGAGGTGGGCCGCCTGCCCGGCGCGATCCGCGTGGCCCCCGGCGACGACCGCGACGAGATCGTGATGGCCTGCCGCCTCTGAGCCCCCGCAGGCCTCCGTCAGACCTGGACCGGGACCTCGCCCCTGGCCGCCATGCGGGCGCGCATCCGCTCGCGGCTCTCCACGAACCGCGTGGCCTCGGCGTCCAGGCCGGTCAGGAAGCCGGCGAGCTCCTCGCGGGCCCGCTCGCCCTCGGGGCCGAGGTCGCTGCGCTCGAAGACCTTCCAGGTGCGCAGGATCGGGCTGACCACCTCGTCGTGGTGCAGCCGCAGGTCGTAGATGCCGGCCTTCGCGATGATCGTGGAGTTCCTGCGGAAGTTGGCCATGGTCGCGCCGGGCATCTCGAAGGTCATGACCTCCTTGGCGACGGCCTTCATCATCTCGTCCGGGTCGATGTCGAACGCCGCCGTCACCAGGTTCCGGTAGAAGATCATGTGCAGGTTCTCGTCCGTGGCGATGCGGGCCAGCAGCTTGTCCGCGATCGGGTCGCCGGTGGCCTTGCCGGTGTTGCGGTGCGAGACCCGCGTGGCCAGCTCCTGGAACGAGACGTACGCGACGGCCTCGAGCGGGGACTTGTCGCCGGAGTCGTAGCCGGTGGTCATGTAGTCCATCCGGGCGCGCTCGAGCTCGACCGGGTCGACCCCGCGGGTGACGACGAGGTAGTCCCGCAGCGCGACGCCGTGCCGCCCCTCCTCGGCCGTCCAGCGGCCGACCCACTGCCCCCAGGCGCCGTCCCGGCCGAAGCGGGTGGCGATCTCGCGGTGGTAGCTGGGCAGGTTGTCCTCGGTCAGCAGGTTCACGAACATGGCCGCCTTGGCGGTCGCGTCGAGCCGGGACTGCTCCGGGGACCAGTCCTCCCCGCCGAGGAAGGCGAAGTTCCGCCCCTCGTCCCACGGGACGTAGTCGTGCGGATGCCACTCCTTGGCCATCCTGATGTGCCGGTCGAGGTTCTCGGCGACCACGGGCTCGAGCTCGGTGAGCACGGCTGCCTGCGGGGACGTCTGCGGCATGGGGACCTCCGGGTCGGCTCGACCTGCGTCGTCGCAACCTACGCCGACGCGGCCGGGGTCGGGTCCCCACCAGGGTTCCCCGTCCGGGGTGCCGCTACCCCTTTGGCAGGCTGGAGGCATGTCAGCGCCCGAGCCCGGCCGTCCTCCGTCGCCCACGTCCCGCCGCCGGGAGCGCCTCGTCGGCCTGCTCGTGCTGGGGGTCGCGGTCGTGCTGCTGGTCTCGACGCCCACCTGGTTCGCCAGCGACCAGACCGGTGTGGCGATCGCGCAGCTCGCGGTGGCCGTGGTGCTGGCGGCCGTGGGCGCGTACCTCGTCCGGCGCGCCACCCGGGGCTGAGCGCGGGCCCGCCGTTGCGGGTCCGGGTGATCCACACCACACTCCGAGCCCAGGGAACGGCGAAGGAGGACCCGTGAAGCTGGACAAGACGGAGCTGGTGCGCGTGCTGCGCACCGAGGGGGACAACGACACGGCGGAGAAGGTGGAGCAGCGGTTCTCCGACCAGATCGACACCGACCGCGACGGCGACGCGCTCGCCGAGGTGGGGCTGGACCGCACGCAGCTGATGGCGAAGCTCGCCGGCGGCGGCTTCGGGACGACGCTGACGCCCTGAACCCAAGGAGGTGTCGCGGCGGCCCCGGTGCAGGGGCCGCCGCGACCGTGCGAGCGGTCGGGGCAGCGGTCCTTCCTCAGCCCGAGTAGGGGCGCTCCCGCGCCAGCTCCTCCTTGGCCACGCCGCGGATGTGCACCGCGTCGGGGCCGTCGACGATGCGCAGGGTGCGGGCGCTGGCGTAGAAGCGGGCCAGCACCGTGTCGTTGCTGACGCCGGCGCCGCCGTGCACCTGGATGGCGCGGTCGATGACGTCGAGCGCGACCTTCGGGGCGGCGACCTTGATGGCCGAGATCTCGGTGCGGGCGCCCTTGGCCCCGTACTTGTCGATGAGGTCCGCCGTCTTCAGCACGTAGAGGCGCGCCTGGTCGATCTCGATCCGGGACAGCGCGATCGCCTCCCGCACGGTGCCCTGCTCGGCCAGCGGGCGGCCGAAGGCGACGCGGTTCTTGCTGCGCTCGACCATCAGCGCGAGCGCGCGCTCGGCCATGCCGATGGCGCGCATGCAGTGGTGGATGCGGCCGGGGCCGAGCCGCGCCTGGGCGATCATGAAGCCGTCACCCTCGCCGGAGAGGATGTTGCTGACCGGGACCCGGACGTCGGTGAACCGCAGCTCGGAGTGGCCGTGCTGGTCCTGGTACCCGAACACGGGCAGGTGCCGGATGATCTCCAGCCCCGGGGTGTCGCGGGGGACGAGCACCATCGACTGCTGGCGGTGCGGCGGGCCGTCGGGGTCGGTCTTGCCCATGACGATGAAGATCTGGCAGCGCGGGTCGGCGGCCCCGGAGGTCCACCACTTGCGGCCGTTGATGACGTACTCGTCGCCGTCCCGCACGATCGAGGTCTGGATGTTGCGGGCGTCCGACGACGCGACGTCGGGCTCGGTCATCGCGAAGCCGGAGCGGATCTCGCCCTCCAGCAGCGGGTTCAGCCAGCGCTCCTTGTGCTCCGGCGTGCCGAAGAGCATGAGCGTCTCCATGTTGCCGGTGTCCGGCGCGCCCACGTTCATCGACTCGGGGGCGATGACGGGCGACCAGCCGGTGATCTCGGCGACCGAGGCGTACTCGAGGTTGGAGAGCCCCCCGACCTCGTGGTGGAACAGGTTCCACAGGCCCCGCTTGCGCGCCTCGGCCTTGAGCTCCTCGAGGATCGGCGGGTGCTCGTGGTTGTCGTGGCCGCGCTCGGCGCGCCAGGCGTCGTAGACCGGCTCGGCGGGGAACACGTGCTCCCGCATGAAGTCCCACGCGCGTGCGCAGACGTCCTCGGCCTTGGCGGAGAGAGCGAAGTCCATGCCCCGCAAGGTAGCGGCGGGCGTGACCGGCGTCGCGCCAGGGGTCCGCGGAGCCCCCGGGACGGCACGAGCCGGGCCCCGCGTGTGCGGAGCCCGGCTCGGGACGGGGATGTCGCTCAGGTGCGGGTGCGCCCCTCGACGGCGTTGCGCACCGGACCCAGGGCGATCACCAGGCCGGCGAGAGCACTGACCAGGTGCAGCCAGTTGTCGGCCCAGTTGAGGCTCAGGAAGTCCCACTCCTGGTCCACGGCGAACAGGCCGTAGACGAACGTGGCGCCGTACCCGATCGCCAGCAGCCACCCGTAGGTGCGGGCGCCGCTCAGCGTCCGGAACAGCGCCAGGCCCGCCGCGCCGATCAGGATGTGGACGATGTTGTGGAACGGGTTGACCTCGAAGCCGAGGATGGTCTCGCCGGTGTCGTGCGCGAAGAAGTCGTCGAAGCCGGTGACGAAGAATCCGACGATCCCCACCAGCAGGTAGATCGCGCCGATGGCCGCGGCGAGCATCTGCGGCCAGGTCAGGCCTCGTCGATCCGCGCCGGTGTTTCCGCGGGTTGCAGACATCATGTCCTCCCTCTAGGTCGTCCGACCTGCCAGGTTCTTGACAGGTGACTGCCAGGAGCCGTTACCCGCGCTCGGGCCCGGATAACGGCCGCCACCCCGGCGAGGGAACGGTGTGGCCGAACCGATACACGGCCCGGCCGTCCGGCTCAGCCGCGCCCGGGGCGCGGCGTCGCCTTGGACCGGCGGACGACGAAGGGCCCGATCGCGAGCAGGTCCACCGGCGCCGAGCCGAAGCACTCGAGGGCGTCGCGCGGGTCGTCGACCATCGGGCGGCCGGCGGTGTTCAGGCTGGTGTTGACGACCACGGGCAGGCCGGTGCGCCGCTCGAACGCCGAGATCATGCGGTGCACCAGCGGCTCGGTCGCCGGATCGATGGTCTGGATCCGCGCCGTGCCGTCGACGTGGGTCACCGTGGGGATGCGGTCGCGCCACTCCCCGGCGACGTCGTGCACGAAGAGCATGTAGGGCGAGGGGATCGGCCCGCGGCTGAAGATCTCCGGAGCCCGCTCCAGAAGCACCATCGGCGCGACCGGGCGGAACTGCTCGCGGCCCTTGACGTCGTTCATCCGCTCGAGGTTGGCCTCGAAGCCGGGGTGGGCGAGCAGCGACCGGTGGCCCAGCGCGCGGGGGCCGTACTCGCTGCGCCCCTGGAACCAGGCGACGATGCCGTTGTCGGCGAGCACCTCGGCGACGGCCTCGGCCACGTCGTCGGGGCGCTCGTAGTCGATCGCCGCCGTCTGCAGGACCTGCTCGATCTCGTCGTCGCTCCAGCCGCGGCCGAGCGCTGCGCCGGCCATCGGCTCGGTGCGCTCGCCGAGCTCGGCGGCGACGTGGAGGGCGGCGCCCAGCGCGGTGCCGGCGTCACCGGCGGCGGGCTGCACCCACACCTGCTCGAACGGGCTCTCCGCGAGGATGCGGGTGTTGGCGACGCAGTTCAGCGCGGTGCCGCCGGCCATGGTGAGCGTCTTCTCGCCGGTCTGCTCGTGCACCCAGCGGGCGAGGTCGACCAGCACCTCCTCGAGGCGGGTCTGCACGCTCGCGGCGAGGTCGGCGTGGGCCTCGGTCCACTGCTCGTCCTTTGCCAGGCGCGGCGCGAACTCGGCGAAGTCGATCTTCTCGGTGCGGAAGCCGCCGTCGTCGGTGGCGCGGATGAGCTCCGACAGCTCCCCGAGGAAGCGCGGCTTGCCGTAGGAGGCCATCGCCATGACCTTGAACTCGTCGGAGCTGCGCAGGAAGCCCAGGTGGTCGGTGAGCTCCTCGTACATCAGGCCCAGGGAGTGGGGGAGCGCCTGCCCGGCGAGCACCTCCAGCTGCCCGTCGACGTACCGGCCGGCGAGGTGGCTGTGCGCCTCGCCGCGGCCGTCGAGCACGAGGACGGCGTTGTCGCGCTGTGGCGCCGCCTTGCCCGCCGAGGCGGCGTGGGCGACGTGGTGCTTGACGAAGCGGACCTTCGCCGGGTCCAGCCCGGGGAGCGCGTGCGCCAGGAAGTCGGGCGCCATCTCGGCGTACTTCTTGCGCATGGTGTCGCCGTCGTCGAACAGGCCGGTCTCCTCCGGCGTCGTCATGAGGCCGGGGTCGAAGGAGTAGGCGACGGCGTCGAGCTCCTCGGGCCGGATGCCGGCCGTCTTGAGGCACCACGCGGCGGAGAGCTCCGGCAGCTCCCAGGCGCTCCACGGCAGCGGGCGCTTGCCGTGCTTGCGGCGGCTGAACCGCTCCTCCTCCGCGGCCGCCACGATGCGGCCGTCGACGACGAGCGCCGCCGCGGGGTCGTGGTAGATCGCGTTGATGCCGAGGACCTTCACGCGTGCACTCCTTCTCCCGGGTCCGTGCCCTGTCTGCTCCGGGCGCGTCGACCCGCTCTCCTGCGGATGATCATGGGTGGGATCGGCCGGTCCCGCAGGTCGAAGCGGGTGGCCGGTCAGCCGCGCGGGCGCAGCAGGTCGTGGTCCAGGACGGCGGCGAGGCCGAGGGTCTTGTAACCGACCTCGTCGAACAGCACGGTGAGGCGGTCGTCCTCGACCCGCATCACGACGCCGGGCCCCCACTCGGTGTGCTCGACCGGCGTCTCCACGGGGAAGGGGGTGTCCGCGGGCTCGGTGGCGACGTGCTCGCGGGCGGTGCCGGCCGAGCAGTTGTCGCAGTTGCCGCAGGGCTCGTCGAGCTGCTCGCCGAAGTAGCCGAGCAGGAACTGGCGACGGCACTCGGTGGTCTCGGCGTAGCCGCGCATCATCTCCACGCGGGACTGGTCGACCTTCTCGTGGTGCTCGGCGAGCTCCCGGGCCTGCTCGGCGGCCTCGCCGGGGGGCGGGGCGCCGTCGGCGGGGTGCGCGGCGCCGTCCTCGTCCAGGACGACGGCGGAGACCTGCTCGAGGAGGTTGAGGTCGCGCACCAGGGGGGTGGCGGCCCGGCCGGTCTCCTCGCGCAGCGCCTTGACGTCGACGCCGTCGTCGATGCCCGCCGCGGCGGCGGCCTGGACCAGGCCGGCGACCTGCTGCAGCTCCTCCTCGGCCGGGGCGCCCGCGGCGAAGAACCGGCGCAGCCCCAGGTCCTCCTGCCGGTAGACCAGGACGGCGAGGGCCGGCTCGCCGTCGCGGCCGGCCCGGCCGATCTCCTGGTAGTAGCTGTCCACCGAGTCGGCGGGCTCGGCGTGGACGACGAAGCGGGTGCCGGGCTTGTCGATGCCCATGCCGAAGGCGGTGGTGGCGACGACGACGTCCAGCTCGTCGTCCATCCAGGCACGCTGGGTCTCCTCGCGGTCGGACTTCTTCAGCCCCGCGTGGTAGGCCTGCGTGCGCAGGCCCCGCTCGGCGAGCGTGGCGGCGATCTCCTCGGTGCCCTTGCGGGTGGCGCTGTAGACGATGCCGGGGCCGCGCCCGTCGCCGACCTCGGCGAGCACCCGGTCGAGGACGGCGTCCTGCTTGCCCCGCGCGTCGGCGTGGTGGTCGACCTCCAGGCGGATCTCCGGCCGGTCGAAGCCGGCGACGACCACCGCGGGGTCGCGCATGCCGAGCTGCTCCACGATCTCCGCCCGCACCGGGGGAGCCGCGGTGGCCGTGAGCGCGAGCACCGTCGGGTGGCCGAGCTGCTCGATGACGCCGCCCAGGCGCAGGTAGTCGGGGCGGAAGTCGTGGCCCCACGCCGAGACGCAGTGCGCCTCGTCGACGACGAACAGAGCGGGCCGCGCCTTGGCGATCACGTCGACCACCTCCTGCTTGGCCAGCTGCTCGGGGGCCAGGAAGAGGAAGCGGACCGCTCCGTCACCGAGGCCGTCGAGCGCCTCCTGCTGGTCGCCGGCCGAGAGGGTGGAGTTGAGCTGCGCGGCGCGGCCGGCGCGGTCCTCCAGCTCGGTGAGCCGCTCCACCTGGTCCCGCTGCAGGGCGATCAGCGGCGAGACGACCAGCACCGGGCCGTCGAGGAGCTGGCCGGCGACCTGGTAGACCGCCGTCTTCCCGGCGCCGGAGGGCAGCACCGCGAGGGTGTCGCGCCCGCCGACGACGGCCTGCATGGCGCGCTCCTGCCCGGGACGGAAGTCGTCGTAGCCGAGCACCTCGCGGGCGAACTCGCGGATGCGGCGGGTGCGGACGGAGGCGCTGGCGCCGGCGGGGTTGTCCCGCTCGGGGGAGGGAGGCACCGGCTGCCTCTCCCCTGCGGCGGTCCGCGGCAAACGGTGCGCTGGCCCACGTCGCGTTCCCGCGGGAACGGTGCAGCGGACCGGCTCGAAGAACTGCTCGCGCTCGACCGGCCCGGCCTCCGGAGGCCGCCGTCTCGTCGACCCGCCGCCACTGTCGGCAGAACCGCTCGGTCTGGGAGGCGGTGGCCGTGAGGGCGAACTCGAGCAGCGCCGCCTCGGAGTCGGGCTCCGCGACGCGGGTCGGCGCCCGCACCTTGGAGTAGGAGAGGCGGCCCGCCGTGACCGCCGCCTCGATCCGCGGCAGGCCGGGCAGGGCGCGGGCGACCAGGGCGTGCTCCCGTGCCACGCCGGGGCCCATGCCGCACTGCCAGGCCAGCCAGTGTGCGCAGGAGCGGATGCCGACGCCGTGCCAGCCGCCCCGCTCGTCGAACTCCGCCACCAGCCGGAGCCAGGTGGCCGTCGCCGCCGCCAGCCGCACCGCCCCGCTGGTGATCGCCAGGGCGAGCTCGTCCAGCGGTATCTCGTGACCGGGGCCGTCAACCTCCGTCTTCGAACGCATGTCCGAGAAATAGTCCCATGGCCCCGGCTGTCGCGATGGCCAGGTGGTCACGGCGGGCGGGAAGGGTGAACGGGGGCCAGTGGGAGCGGCGAGCGGGCTCGGCGACAGGGGCCGGCGACGGGTCAGCGGAGCGGCGAGCGCCGGGGGCCGACCTCGGCGTGCTCGGCCGCGGCCCGGCCGGCGTGCCATCCGCCCGCGTCGACCGAGGACCGGCTGCGGCTGGACCGGACCCGGGGGAACAGCTCGGCCGTCCGGGCCGCCACCGCCTCCTGCCGCGACCGCAGCACGGGGAGCAGGTCCACGCCCCGCTCCACCCCCGCCTCCGTGGTCGCCCGCAGCCGCGCCGCGGCCAGCCGCTCGCCGATGCGGTGCGCGTAGCCGAGCAGGTACGCGCGGCGGAACGACCGCGCCGCGGAGCGGCCCTCCTGCCGCTCCGCGGCGGCCAGTGCCTGCGCGACCTGCAGCAGCAGGGACGTGAACAGCAGCTCCACGGCGTCCAGGTCGGACCGGAGGCCGACGAGGGTGGCGATGCCCAGACCCTGGTACCAGACGAGCTGCACGTCGTTCGCCTCCGCGACCGCGCCCAGCAGCTGCGTCTTGGCGCGCGCGTAGGGGTCGGCGACGTGCACCCGCCGGGTGTCGACGTCGACGGCCGTAGCCGCGCCACCGCCGAGCAGCGCGGCATCCACCGCGTGACGGGTCATGAGCTCCTGCGCCTTGGCCGTCAGCGCCTCCGCCTCCTCGGGGAACTCGGTGGACTCGGCCTTGGCCAGCAGGGCGCGGATGCGCCGCAACGCCCGGTCGTCGCCGCCCGCGGCCGGCCGGTCGGCGCCCGGCCGTGGTGCGCCCCACCGCGACGGGGGCGGCACCAGCACCTCGAGCCGGGCCGTGCACCGCAGCAGCCCGGCCACCTGCAGCACGGTGCGCCACGCCTCGGCGGGCGGACGGCGCTCGGCCCGCTGCCAGGCGCTGACCGCGGCGCTCTCGCCGGCGTCCACGTCCAGGGCCCCCAGTTCCCGCAGCTGCCCGACCCAGGTCTCCGGCGCCCGCGAGACCGCGTCGGTGCGGCGTGCGTGCTCAGCGATCAGCGCCACGACCAGCGGGACCGATCCGGCGCCGGCCTCCCGCCGGGCGGCGTGGGTGACGTCGGCCGGCTGCCAGCCGCGCTCCCAGGTCTCGTCGAGCGCGTCGCGCAGGGTCCGCCCGGCCGGGCCGCCGTCGTCGAGGGGGAGCCCGGTGCTGCTGAGCGTGGCCGCGAGCTCCGACGCGACCCGGGCGTCGGTGAGCACTGCGGCGCGGTGCCGGAGGAGGTCTGCGAGCCAGGCGTCGTCGATCACGCCCGGCATGCTCCCCGCCCCCGCCGACGGCCCGGGGAAGCGGCCTGTGGAGAACGCCCGCCGTCCACAACCGCGGCTAGGGTCTGGCCGTGGCCGCCACCTACCGCATCGCCGAGGCGGCCGCGCTGCTCGGCGTCAGCGACGACACGGTGCGGCGCTGGGTCGACAGCGGCCGGCTCCCGGCGCGCCGGGACGGCGGGGGGCCGGCGGTGGTCGACGGCGCGGACCTCGCCCGGCTGGCGACGCAGCTGCGCGAGGCTCCGGAGCCCGGGACGACGCCGTCCTCGGCCCGCAACCGGCTGGCCGGCATCGTCACGAACGTCCTCCGCGACGGCGTCATGGCGCAGGTCGAGATCCAGGCCGGGCCCTTCCGCGTCGTCTCCCTCATGTCGCGCGAGGCGGCCGACGAGCTGGGGCTGGTCGTGGGCGTCCGGGCGGTCGCGACGGTGAAGGCAACCCAGGTGAGCGTCGACGTCCCGTAGTCCGCATCTGCGGAGCTGCGCCGCGCCGGGCTTGCGCGGCTGCGGGTTCAACTGGTGAAGTCTGCCGCAGGAGCGGTCGACCGAGGAGGTGCCGTGCGCGCGCGTGCGCTGCTCGTGGCGGTGCTGCTGGCCCTCCCCGGCTGCGGCGCGTCGTCGGAGGCGGACGCCGGCGCGGCTGCGGGCGGCCGGCTCTCCGGCACCCTCACCGTCTTCGCCGCCGCCTCGCTCACCGACGTCTTCACCGAGCTCGGCGGCCGGTTCGAGGGGGAGCACCCGGGCCTGGAGGTGCGCTTCAGCTTCGCCGGCAGCTCCGGGCTGGCCACGCAGCTGGAGCAGGGCGCCCCCGTCGACGTCTTCGCCTCCGCCGACGAGGCGCAGATGGACCGGGTCGCCGACCTGGTGGGTGCCCCGCAGCCCTTCGCCGCCAACGAGCTGCTGCTCGCCGTGCCGGCGGACGACCCCGCCGGCATCGACCGGAGGTCGGGCGCGGGCACCCCCGGCCTGGCCGACCTGCTCGAGGTCGACGACGTGCTCGCCGTCTGCGCGCCGGAGGTGCCCTGCGGCGCCGCCGCCGCGGAGGTGCT
Source organism: Blastococcus sp. SYSU DS0669 (assembly GCF_054050895.1). Classification (NCBI taxonomy): domain Bacteria; kingdom Bacillati; phylum Actinomycetota; class Actinomycetes; order Geodermatophilales; family Geodermatophilaceae; genus Blastococcus; species Blastococcus sp. SYSU DS0669. The sequence continues at coordinate 34,287 of NZ_JBJHAE010000006.1, forward strand.
CGAGGCCGCCGGTCTGGCCGGGGCGCCGGACACCCTCGAGGACGACGTCCGCGGCGTGCTCACCAAGGTGCAGCTCGGCGAGGTCGACGCCGGGCTGGTCTACCGCTCCGACGTCTCCTCCGACGGCGGCGTCCGCGCCCTCCCCTTCCGCGAGTCCGGCGCCGCCCGCAACCGCTACCCGGTCGCCGCCCTGCAGGACGCCCCGAACCCGGACGCTGCCGCCGCCTTCGTCGACCTGGTGCTCTCCGACGAGGGGCAGGCCGCGCTGGCCGACGCCGGGTTCCAGCAGCCGTGAGCCGCGCTCCCGAGGGCACCCGCGTCCCGGTGCCCCTCGTCGTCCCGGCGGCCCTGGGCGTCGCCTTCCTGACCCTCCCGCTGCTCGGGCTGCTGGCGCGCACCCCGTGGTCGGAGCTGGCCACCCAGCTCGCCGCGCCGGGGGTGGGCCAGGCGCTGCGGCTGTCGCTGGTGTCGGCGACGCTCGCCACCGGCCTGTCGCTGCTGCTGGGGGTCCCGCTCGCCTGGGTCCTCGCCCGCTCCCGGGCCCGCGGCCGCGCGGTGCTCCGGGCGCTGGTCACCGTGCCGCTGGTGCTGCCCCCGGTCGTCGGCGGCGTCGCGCTTTTCCTCGTGCTGGGCCGGCAGGGGATCGTCGGCTCCTGGCTGGACGACGCCTTCGGCATCACGATCCCGTTCACCACCACCGCCGTCGTCATCGCCGAGACCTTCGTGGCCATGCCGTTCCTGGTCATCAGCGTCGAGGGCGCCCTGCGGGCCGCCGACGCCCGCTTCGAGGACGTCGCCGCCACGCTCGGCGCCGGCCGCTGGACGACGTTCCGCCGCGTCACCCTCCCGCTCGTCGCCCCCGGCGTCGCGGCCGGCGCGGTGCTCTGCTGGGCCCGGGCGCTCGGCGAGTTCGGCGCCACCATCACCTTCGCCGGCAACTTCCCCGGCACCACGCAGACGATGCCGCTCGCGGTCTACCTCGCGCTGCAGCGGGATCCCGACGCGGCGATCGTGCTCTCGGTGGTGCTGCTGGCCGTCTCCCTGGCCACGCTGCTGCTGCTCCGCGACCGCTGGCTCGGCCGGGCGCCGGTATGAGCCTGACCGCGACGGTCGCCACCCGCCGGGGCGACCTCGACCTGCGGGTCGAGGTCGAGGTCGCCGACGGCGAGGTGCTGGCCCTCCTCGGTCCCAACGGCGCGGGGAAGTCGACCTTCGTGCGCGTGCTGGCGGGGTTGCTGCCCCCCGACCGCGGCCGGGTCGTCGTCGACGGCGAGGTCTGGGACGACGGCGAGGGCGCGTCCGTCCCCGCCCACCGGCGCGCCCTCGGGATGGTCTTCCAGGACGCGCTGCTCTTCCCGCACCTGAGCGTGGTCGACAACGTCGCCTTCGGCCTGCGCACCCGGGGTGCGGCGCGGGCGCGGGCACGGGCGGCCGCCGAGGAGTGGCTGACCCGGGTCGGGCTCGAGGGGCTGGGGAGCCGCAGACCCGCCCAGCTCTCCGGCGGTCAGGCACAGCGGGCCGCGCTGGCCCGGGCGCTCGTCGGCGACCCGGCGCTGCTGCTGCTCGACGAGCCGCTGTCGGCCCTGGACGCGCGCACCCGGCTCACCGTGCGCGCCGAGCTGCGCCGGCACCTCGCGGGGTTCCGCGGCAGCACCGTGCTCGTCACGCACGATCCGGTGGACGCGATGGCGCTCGCCGACCGCGTCGTCGTCGTCGAGGAGGGGCGGGTCGTGCAGGCCGGCAGCCCGGCCGAGGTGGCCCGCCGGCCGCGTACCGACTACGTGGCCCGGCTGGTCGGGCTGTCGCTCCTGCCGGGCACCGGGGAGGGGCGCGTGGTGCGGCTCGACGGCGGCGCGGTGGTCGTGGTGGCCGAGGAGGCCACCGGGCCGGTGTTCGCGGCGGTCCGTCCCGAGTCGGTGGCGCTCTACGCCTCCCGCCCCGACGGCAGCACCCGCAACCTCTGGCGGCAACGCCTGGTCGGGGCGACGCCGCACGGCGCCACCGTGCGCTGCGAGCTCACCGGGGAGGTGCAGCTGGTCGCCGACGTCACGGCGACCTCCTTCGCCGAGATGGGCCTCGTCCCGGGCGCGGAGGTGTGGGCCGGCGTGAAGGCCTCCGAGGTCGCCGTCTACGCCCGCTGAGAGAGTGGGGGGATGAGCACCGCAGCCCTCGTCCTGGCCGCCGGGGGTGGCCGCCGCTACGGCATGCCCAAGGCGCTGGTCGAGTACGAGGGCAGCCTGCTGGTCGAGCGGGCGGTGCGGACGGCGCGGGCGGTCTGCGACGTCGTCCTCGTCGTGCTCGGCGCCCGGGCGGTGGACGTCTGGCGGACCGCGGACCTCACGGGCGCGACGGTGCTGGCGAACCGGGACTGGGAATCGGGCATGGCCTCCTCGCTGCGCACCGGCCTGGACGGGCTGCGCGGCTTCCCGGGGACGGTGGACGCCGCACTGGTGACCCTGGTCGACATGCCGGGCCTCACGCCCGCCGCGCTGCGGGCCGTCGCCGCCCACGCCGCGCCGGACGCGCTGGCGACCGCCACCTACGACGGCGTCCGCGGCCACCCGGTGCTGCTCGGGCGCGACCACTGGGCCGGCGTCGCGGAGACGGCCACCGGCGACGAGGGCGCCCGCCGCTACCTGGCGGCGCACGACGTCGTCGAGGTCGACTGCACCGGCCTCGCCGATCCGGTCGACCTCGACGTCCCGCCGCCGGGGGTAGCGTCGGCGCCGTGATCGCCAGGGTCGTGGACACACCGCTGTCCGTCGCCGAGCACGAGGACGCCGTCTCCGTCGCGGCGGCGGGGGCCGTGGTCTCCTTCGCCGGCGTCGTCCGCGACCACGACGGAGGCCGCTCGGTGACCGAGCTGGAGTACGTCGGCCACCCGAGCGCCGCCGACGTCATCACCGAGCTGGCCGAGGAGTTCGCCGCGCGCCCCGAGCTGCACGCCGTCGCGGTCAGCCACCGCGTCGGTCTGCTCGGCATCGGCGACGTCGCGCTCGCGTGCGCGGTCAGCGCCTCGCACCGCGGTCAGGCGTTCGCCGCCTGCGCCGAGCTCGTCGACGAGGTGAAGAAGCGGCTGCCCATCTGGAAGCGGCAGGTGTTCGGCGACGGTGAGGAGGAGTGGGTCGCCTGCCCCTAGGCGCCTGCCTCAGCCGGCGAACTCGCGCACCGGCAGCCCCCGCACCCCGACGTCCACGGTGAACAGCGAGCCGGCCACGCCGTCGTCCAGGCCGCCCTCGGCGGAGGTGGTGACGAACAGCCGGTCCAGGGCGCGGCCGCCGAGGGTGCATGCCGTCACCTGCGGCGTGGGCAGCTCCACCACGGCGTCGCGCCGGCCGTCGCGGTCGTAGCGGTGCACCTCGCCGCCGCCGTAGAGCGCGACCCAGACCCCGCCCTCGGCGTCGACGGTGAGCCCGTCGGGGTTGCCGTCGTCCGGGAACGTCACGAACGGGCGCCGCCCGCTCAGCCCTGCCCCGGCCTCGTAGTCGAAGACGTCGATGCGGTGGGTCGCCGTGTCGGCGTAGTAGGCCAGCGACCCGTCGGGGCTCCACTCCAGCCCGTTGGAGACGGTGACGCCGCCGAAGACGTGGTGCACGCTGCCGTCGGGGTCCAGCCGGTACATCGACGCGGCGCCCGGCGTCTGGTCGTAGGCCATCGAGCCGCACCAGAAGCGGCCATCGGGGTCGCAGCCGCCCTCGTTCATGCGGATGTCGGGGTTCGTCCACACCGGGTCCAGCAGGGTGAGGGTGCCGTCGGGGCCCTCGAGGGCGAACCCGCGCTCCACCGCGATGACCGCGCCGCCGCCGCGGCGCGGCCGGACGACCGCCGCGACGTCCGCGACGTGCCGGCGGGCGACCGAGCCGTCCTCGCCCACCGTGAGGACGTCACCGGCGAGCATGTCCACGCAGCGCAGGCCGCCCCACGCCGGCGACCACACGGGCCCCTCGCCGTGGTGGGTCACCGCACCGGTCAGCCGCTGCGCCTTCACCGGGCCTCCGTCCCGACGGGGCCCGGCAGGTCGGTGGCCAGCAACGTGTTCAGCATGCGGGCAGTGTGCTCGACGACGGGGAGCTCGCGGCTGGCGCTGCGCGGCTTGGCGCGGAAGGCGATCCCGCAGAGCGTCCCGAACAACTCGAGGTCGCGGGTCACGAGGGGGACGCCCACGTAGGCGGCGATGTCGCGGATGGAGCCGTAGGACCGCGAGGCGTAGGCCGGCACGGCGGCGGTCACGGTGGCCACCCGCGGTGCGTTCCCCTCGATCATCTGGCGGCAGAAGCTCTGCGCCCACGGCAGCTCCGTGCCCGGGCGGACGCCGGCCTCCGGGAACGCGCGCACGATGATCTGCCGGTCGTGCTCGACGTGGGTGACCACCCACAGGTCCCAGCCGACGTACCCGTGCAGGAAGCGCAGCGCTCCCTCGGCCGCGGAGAGCCAGTCACCCCACGGCGCCACGTCGGCCACGCCCGACGGAACCATGTCGTACGAAATACCACCGCGGCGGGCCGGCCAACCGTCCGGAGCGAGGTCAGCGTGCTCCGGCCAGGCCGTCGTCGTCGGTCCGCCCGTCGCGCTCGAGCTCGGCCTCCTCCGCCTCGGCCTCCAGCCGATGGGCCTCCCCGTCGACCTTCGCCGCGGCGTCGCCGTGCGACTCGCCGTACAGCTCCTCGGCCCGGCCGAACAGCTCCTGGGCCTTCGCCTTCGCTCTGTCGAAGATGCTCATGACTCCTCCTCCATCCGGCCGCCGACCGACCGGGTCGGCGCGGGAACGGCCATCCTCCACGGTCGCGCCTGCCGACGGGGCGGACGGCCCTCGCTCACCCCCCGGCGAAGGGCGGGAGCACGTCCACGACCGCACCGGCGGGCAGCGGCGCCTCCCGGTCGCGGGCCTGGGCGCCGTCGACCAGGAACGAGCAGGCGGTGAGCACCCGCTCCAGCCGCTCTCCGTGGGCGACGGCGATCCGCCCGACGAGCTCGTCGAGGCTGGCGGCCTCGCAGCGCTCGGTGTCGACGCCGGAGGCGGCGCGGGCGCCGGCGAAGTAGCGGACGGTGACGGTGGTCGCCGCCGGGGTGGTGGGGTTGCTGGACAACTCAGCCGCCGATCGCCGACATGGGCCGGGTCGGCTGCAGGAAGCTCGGGTCGTCGATCCCGTGGCCGGGCAGCTTGCCCAGGGTCGCGATCCGCCAGCGGTCCGCCAGTTCCGCATCCGTGGCGCCCTCGCGCAGCGCCGTCCGGAGGTCGGACTCCTCGCGGGCGAACAGGCAGTTGCGGATCTGCCCGTCGGCGGTGAGCCGGGTGCGGTCGCAGCTGCCGCAGAACGAGCGGGTGACCGAGGCGATCACACCCACCGTGGCCGGCCCGCCGTCGACCAGCCAGCGCTCGGCCGGTGCCGAGCCCCGCTCCTCGCTGTCGGGGGTGAGCTCGTGCGCCGCCGACAGCCGCTCCAGGATGTCCTCGGCGGTGACCATGCGACCGCGCGTCCAGGCGTGGTGGGCGTCCAGCGGCATCTGCTCGATGAAGCGCAGCTCGTAGCCCTGCTCCAGGCAGTAGTCCAGCAGCGGGACGGCGTCGACGTCGTTGATCCCGTGCAGCAGGACGGCGTTCACCTTCACCGGCGTGAGCCCGGCGTCCCGCGCGGCGGCCAGGCCGGCGAGGACGTCGTCCAGCCGGTCGCGGTGGGTGAGGGTCTTGAACCGCTCCCGGTCGAGGGTGTCCAGGCTGACGTTGATGCGGTCGAGCCCGGCCTCGGCGAGCGCGGGCGCCATGCGGGAGAGCCCGATGGCGTTGGTGGTGAGGCTGACCTCGGGCCGCGGGTGGAGCGCCGTCGCGGCGGCGACGATGCCGACCAGGCCCGGGCGCAGCAGCGGTTCGCCCCCGGTGAAGCGCACCTCGCGGATGCCCAGGTGCTCCACCCCGATGCGCACCAGGCGGGCGACCTCGTCGTCGGTGAGCTGCTCGACCTTGGGCAGCCACTGCAGACCCTCCGGCGGCATGCAGTAGGTGCAGCGCAGGTTGCACCGGTCGGTCAGGGAGACCCGCAGGTCGGTCGCGGTGCGCCCGTACCGGTCGACCAGGCCGCCGGAGCCGGCGGCCACGGTGCCCACGGCACGGCGGACCGCGGGGTCGGGGAGGTCGGCGCCGGTCATGGGCCGAATGTAGCCGCGACGGGCGACACGTGGCGGGCCGGAAATGCGCGGGCCCCGCCGCGGAGGCGTTGCTACCGTTCCCTCGCCACCCGAGAGACCGGCGGAGGACGTCCCGCACTCGCCCGTGGCCAGGAAGCGCGAGAGAACCCGTGTCGGCCCGCACCGTCTTCAGCCCCTACCGCTGCCTCTTCACCGTTCCCGGGTCCGTGGCCTTCTCCCTGGCCGGGTGGGTGGGGCGGCTGCCCGCCCCCATGCTCGGCCTGGGCGCGGTGCTCCTGGTCTCGCGGGAGACCGGGAGCTACGGCCTCGCCGGTGCTGTCGCCGGCGCCCTCGCCCTCAGCTACGGCGTCGCCGGACCGCAGTGGGCGCGGGCCATGGACCGCCGCGGCCAGGGCCCGGTGCTCCGCCTGGCGATGGCCGCCTTCGCGCTCACCGGCGTCGCTTTCGTCGCGGCGGTGGTCGGCGGCGGACCCCGCTGGAGCTGGTTCCTGCTGGCCGCGGCGGTCGGGGCCAGCAGCCCCAACGTCGGCTCGCTGGTGCGCGCCCGGTGGGCCGCGGTGCTCGACCCCGCGGGGCGGCAGACGGCGTTCGCGTTCGAGGCCGTCGCCGACGAGGTGGTCTTCGTCGTCGGTCCGCCGCTGGTGACGCTCCTGGCCACGCTCGTCGCGCCGCCCGTCGGCTTCCTCACCGGGGTGGTCCTCGGCACGATCGGCGGCCTCTGGCTCGCCGCCCTCCGCGACACCGACCCGCCGGCGCACCCCGTCGCCGGGGCGTCGGCCGCCCGGTGGTGGGCGGTGCTGACGCCGACGCTGCTGGTCGTCACCGTCACCTACCTGGCCGTGGGCACGGTGTTCGGCGCCATCGACGTCGTGGTGGTCGGCTTCGCCGAGGCCGAGGGGGCGCCGGCGCTCTCCGGGGTGGCCCTCGCCGTCTTCGCCGCGGGCAGCCTGGTCGCCGGGCTGGTCTACGGCCTCGCGCGCCTGCCCGGCACGCTGGCCACCCGCTTCGTCGCGACGGCGGTCGCCTTCGGGCTGGCCGCCCAGCTGCTGTGGGGCGTCGGCTCGCTGGCGGTGCTCGTCGGGGTCGGCTTCCTGGCCGGGCTGACCATCGCGCCGGTGCTCGTCTCGGGCACCTCGCTGGTGGAGTCCCGCACGGCGCCCGGTCTGCTCACCGAGTCGCTGGCCTGGACCATCTCCGGCCTCACCCTCGGCGTCACCGCGGGCTCGGCGCTGGCCGGTGCCGCGGTGGACGCCTGGGGCGCGGAGGCGGCCTTCGCCGTGCCCGCGGGGGCCGCGGCGCTCGCCGCCCTGCTCGCGCTCGGCGGCGGGGCGCTGGTCGCGGACCGGCCGGCGCCCACCCCCCTGGTTGAGGACCGCACCACCGGGTAGGCGGGCGACGGGTCGATCGCGCACCACCGTTCGTGCGGCTCGCGACCCCTCCCCGAACCGGAAGGACCAGCCTGTGGCTCACTCACCCGTGCCCTCCCTCGCCCTCAACAACGGGGTCGAGATCCCGCAGCTCGGCTTCGGCGTCTACCAGGTCCCGCCCGCGGAGACCGCGGACACCGTGGCGACCGCCCTCGAGGTCGGCTACCGGCACATCGACACCGCGGAGATGTACGGCAACGAGAAGGGCGTCGGCGAGGCCGTCGCACGCTCCGGCCTCGACCGCGGCGAGATCTTCGTGACGAGCAAGCTGAACAACGGCTTCCACCGTCGCGACGACGCGCTGCGCGCCTTCGACCGGACGCTCGCCGACCTCGGGTTCGACCAGCTCGACCTCTTCCTCGTCCACTGGCCGCTGCCCGGCATCGACGTCGACTACGTCGAGACCTGGAAGGCGATGGAGGAGATCTACCGCGACGGCCGCTGCCGGGCCATCGGCGTCTCCAACTTCCAGCCGCACCACCTGCGCCGGCTGTTCGACGAGACCGAGGTCGTCCCGGCGGTGAACCAGATCGAGGTCCACCCCTACCTGGCGCAGGACGACGTCCGCGCGTTCGACGCCGAGCACGGGATCGTCACCGAGGCATGGTCGCCCATCGCCCAGGGCAAGGTGCTCGACGACCCGGCCGTCACCGCGATCGCCGAGCGCCTCGGCCGCACCCCGGCCCAGGTCGTGCTGCGCTGGCACGTGCAGCGCGGCGACGTCGTCTTCCCGAAGTCCTCCTCCCGCGAGCGCATGGCGGAGAACTTCGCGCTGTTCGACTTCGAGCTCGGCCGCGAGGACATGGCCGCGCTCACCGGGCTGGACCGGGGCGAGCGCACCGGCCCCGACCCGGACACCTTCAACTACATCCCCGGCTGAGCCGACCGCGAGCCAGGACCCCTGGTGATCAGGTCCGCTGATCACCAGGGGTCGCTCGCCGGCCGCGCGGCTCACTCCCCGCGCCGCACCGGGGGCTTCTCCTCCGGCGCGGAGGCGACGTTGCGCTGGGCCTCCGGCGGGTCCAGCGGGCCCTCGACCTCGTGCTCGTGGTCGGTGCGGGGGACGTCCTCGCGCCACGGCACCTCCGTGCCGGTGCGGGGGACGGCGTCCGGGTTCTCGTGCGACGGTGCCGACATGGTGCTTCCCCTTCGTCCGTGCGTGGTGTGCGTCCGACGACCGGAGGGGTGACCGGCGGAGCCTCCGGCAACCGGGCGGGGGCCGACCGTCGGCAATTCGTAAGGAAGCGCCGGCTCAGTCGGTGGTGACGAAGTCGATGAGCTCCTCGACCCGGCCGATGAGCGCGGGCTCCAGGTCGGTCCAGGTGCGCACGCGGGCGAGGATGCGCTGGGCCCACACGTAGCCGGTGTCGTCCTCCCAGCCCAGCCGGCGGCAGACGCCGGTCTTCCAGTCCTCACCCTTGGGCACGGTCGGCCACGCCCCGATGCCGACGACGGAGGGCTTGACGGCCTGCCAGATGTCGATGAACGGGTGACCGACGACGAGCGCGTGGTCGCCGGTGATCCGGGCGGCGATGCGGGACTCCTTGGAGCCGGTCACCAGGTGGTCGACGAGCACGCCCAGTCGCCGTCCCGACGACGGGCGGAACTCCTCGACGATGCCCGGCAGGTCGTCGACCCCGTGCAGCGGCTCGACGACGACGCCCTCGATGCGCAGGTCGTGGCCCCAGACCTTCTCCACCAGCTCGGCGTCGTGCTTGCCCTCTACGTAGATGCGCCCCTCGCGCGCGACCCGGGCGCGGGCGCCTGCCACGTAGGTGGAGCCGGAGGCGCTGCGGGCCGGGCCGGCCGGCGCGGTCTGCTTGGGCCGGACGAGCACCACCGGGCGCCCGTCCACCCAGAAGCCGGGGCCGAGCGGGTAGGCGCGCACGCGCCCGAACCGGTCCTCGAGGTGGACGACGTCCTTCTCGCAGCGCACGACGGCGCCGACGAACCCGCTGCTCGGGTCCTCGACGACGACGTCCTTGACCGCTTCGACCTCGGGCGAGGCCTTCTTGACGGTGCGCGGGTGGACCAGGTTGTCGTACGGCGAACGGGGAGGCACGCGACGACGCTAAGCACGGTGCCCGCGCGGTCGTGGGCGGCGCGCCGACCCGGTGTGCCGGACCCGTCCCGGACGACACGCCCGGGCAGAGCCGGATCACGCACCGTGACGGGTGCTAGCGCTGTGGACGGGGGCGCCGGTGGGTGGGTGCCCGCCGGGTGGATATGGGCGTGACCTGCGCGGATGTCGGTGGCAGGCCGGCCGGCGGCTCCGGATGCAGGCCGTGCGCGGTGATGCGGACGCGGGGCGATCCCGGTCCGTTCCGATCTGCTCGTTTCGCGGCCACCGTCCCGGTCACCCATCGGAGGGACGAACATCCCCGAGCTCAGATAGGAGCGACAACGACGATGATCGGCACCGAGACCATCAGCCGCGTGATCGGCCAGGACGTCTACGACACCGAGGGTCAGAAGATCGGGTCCGCTTCCGAGGTCTACCTCGACGACGAGACCGGCCAGCCCGAGTGGGTGACCGTCCGCACCGGTCTGTTCGGCACCAAGGAGTCCTTCGTCCCGATCCGTGACGCCAACCTGACCGACGACGGCCTCCGGGTACCGGTCAGCAAGGACCGCGTCAAGGACGCCCCCAAGATCGACACCGACGGTCACCTCTCCCCGCAGGAGGAAGAGGAGCTGTACCGGTACTACGGCCTCGGCAGCGGGACGACCGGCCGCACCGAGACCGTCACCACGACCGAGACCACGGGCATGGCCGGGACCGCCGGAACGGTCGGCACCGACCGCACCGACACCCGGGGCACCGTCGGCCACGACACCTCCGGCCCGACGACCGACAACGCCATGACCCGCTCCGAGGAGCGGCTGGACGTCGGCACCCGCCAGGAAGAGGTGGGCCGCGCCCGCCTGCGCAAGTACGTCGTGAGCGAGAACGTCACCGAGACCGTCCCCGTCTCCCGCGAGGAGGTCCGGGTCGAGCGCGAGCCGATCACGGACGCCAACGTGGGCAACGCCATGGACGGGCCCGCCATCAGCGAGGAGGAGCACGAGGTCACCCTCCGCGCGGAGAAGCCGGTCGTCGCCAAGGAGGCCGTGCCGGTCGAGCGCGTCCGCCTGGACAAGGAGACCGTCACCGACGAGGTGCGGGTCGACGAGACCCTCCGCAAGGAGGAGATCGAGGTCGACGGGGCGGACGACACCAACCGCCGGATGTGAGCAAGGACCCCCTTCCTCCCCACCCGTCGCACGCTCAGGGCGGGATCCTGGAAGGGGGCCGCTGACGGGCGGCGGCCGACCGAGACCAGACTCCGGTCGGCCGCCGTTGTCGTCCCCGGGGTGCCGGTCAGTCCCCCAGGCAGGCGGTGAGGGCGCCCACCATCAGCGGGACGTCGAGGGCCGAGGCCAGCTCGCGGCAGGAGTGCATGGCGAGCATGGGCGCCCCGATGTCCACCGTGGTCACGCCCAGCCGGGTGGCGGTGAGCGGCCCGATGGTGCTGCCGCACGGCAGGTCGGCGCGCGTGACGAACGTCTGCACGGGGACCCCCGCCTCGTCGCAGCGCTCGGTGAACCAGCCACCGGAGGCCGCATCGGTGGCGTAGGCCTGGTTGGCGTTCACCTTCAGCACCGGACCGCCGCCGAGCTCCGGCCGGTGCGCAGGCTCGTGCCGCTCGGCGCGGGTCGGGTGCACCGCGTGGGCCATGTCGGCCGACACGAGCACCGACCGGGCCAGCGCCCGGTGCGGGGCCTGCGGGTCGCCGTCGTCGGTCGCGGCCGCGAGCCGCCGGACGACGTCCTCGAGGAAGCTCCCGCGGGCGCCGGACATCGAGCCGCTCCCCACCTCCTCGTGGTCGTTGCACACCAGCACCTGCGTGCGCTCCCCGGCGGGCGCGGCGAGCAGGGCCAGCAGCCCGGAGTGGCAGCAGGCCAGGTCGTCCAGCCGCGGTGCGGCCACCCACGTGCCGTCCGCGCCGGCGCGCGCGGAGGGCTGGGTGTCGGCCAGCACCAGGTCGGTGCCGACGACGTCCCCGAGCTCCACCCCGGCGGTCGCGGCCAACGCCTCGGCCAGCGCCGGCCCGGTGCCGAGGTCGCGGTCCCACACCGGCACGAGGTGCTGCTGCGGATCGAGGGTCAGCCCCTCCCGGACGCTGCGGTCGAGGTGGATCGCGAGCGACGGCAGCCGAAGGGGGGCGCCGGGCAGCCGGACCAGGGCGGTGCGCGGATGGGTGGGGGAGTCGGAGCGCAGCACCAGCCGCCCGGCGACGGTGAGCTCCCGGTCCAGCCAGGTGTGCCAGAGCCCGCCGCCGTAGGGCTCCACGCCCACGAGGCGGTAGCCGGACTGCCGCACCTCCCAGCGCGGGCGGACCTTGAACGTCGGCGAGTCGGTGTGGGCGCCGACCAGCCGCATGCCGGTCTGGGCCAGCGAGCCGCTGCCCAGGCGGAAGGCGATGACGCTGCCGTGCCGGACGACGAAGTGCTGCCCGCCCGGGGCCGGGGCCCACGAGTCGGTCTCCGCGAGCTCGGTGAACCCGGCGGCGCGCAGCCGGCGCACCAGCTCGGCGACCGCGTGGGCGGGGGACGGCGAGGCGTCGACGAAGGCGCGCAGGTCGTCGCCGAGGGCGAGCGGGTCGAGAGCGGCGGTCGGCATGCGGCCATCGTGCCCGACGCCCGGAGACGGTGAGGGCGCGGTCGCCGACGGTGGGGTGGGATGCTGCTGGTGTGAGCGAGCGCACGGTGCCCGGGAGCCCCGACGAGCTGTCCGCCGCGCTGGAGGCCACCGGCTACCTCGCCGACGAGGGGCTGGCCACCGCCGCCCACCTGGCGCTGGCGATGCACCGGCCGCTGTTCCTCGAGGGCGAGGCCGGCGTCGGGAAGACGGCGCTGGCCCAGGCGCTGGCGCAGATCACCGACCGGCCGCTCTACCGGCTGCAGTGCTACGAGGGGCTCGAGGCCAGCCAGGCGCTCTACGACTGGGACTTCGGCCGCCAGCTGCTGCACCTGCGCGCGGCCGAGGCGGCGCACGCCGCGGACGACCCGGCGCGGCTGGAGGCCTCGCTCTACGATCGCCGCTTCCTGCTCGCCCGGCCGCTGCTGCAGGCGCTGGAGGACGCGCCGAGCGTGCTGCTGGTCGACGAGGTGGACCGCGCCGACGACGAGTTCGAGGCGTTCCTGCTGGAGATCCTCTCCGACTTCACCATCTCCATCCCGGAGCTCGGCACGGTGCGGGCGGAGATCCCGCCGCTGGTCGTCCTCACCTCCAACCGCACCCGCGAGGTGCACGACGCGCTCAAGCGGCGCTGCCTCTACCACTGGCTCGCGCACCCGGACTTCGACCGCGAGGTGGCGATCCTGCGCCGCCGGCTGCCCCAGGTCACCGAGCAGCTGGCCCGGCAGGTGGCCCGGGCGACGGCGACGCTGCGGACCCTCGACCTGCTCAAGCCCCCCGGGGTCGCCGAGGCCATGGACTGGGCGACGGCGCTGCACACCCTCGGCGCCCGCGACCTGGACCCCGACCTCGCGGCGCGGACCCTCGGCGCGGTGCTCAAGTACCGCGAGGACACCGAGCGGGTGCGGTCGCTGGCCCCGGAGGCGCTGCTCGGTGGCTGAGCGCGACGTGGTCGACACGGTGCTGGGGTTCGCCCGCACGCTGCGGCACGCGGGGGTGACCGCCTCCCCGGACCGGGTCCAGGCGATGCTCGGCGCCCTGGGGCACCTCGACGTCCTGAAGCCCTCGGCGGTCTACTGGGCCGGCCGGCTCACGCTGTGCGCGGGCCCCGACGACCTCGACCGCTACGACGCCGCGTTCCTGGCCTGGTTCTCCGGGCGACGGCCGCGCCCCGCGCCCGCAGCGCCGCAGGTGCGGCCCCGGCTCGCCGCCAGCGCGCCGCTGGACGCCGGCGAGGGCGAGGGGGAGGACGACGACCCCGATGCCCCCGACCTCGCTGCCCGCGCCAGCGCCGACGAGGTGCTGCGCCACCGCGACGTCGCCGGGCTGACCGACGCCGAACGGGCCCACCTGAGGCGGCTGTTCGCGCTGCTGGTCCCCGCCGCGCCGATGCGCCCGGCCCGGCGGCGGCGGCCGGCCGCCCACGGCGGGGTCCACCCGGCACGCACCGTGCGGCGGGCGCTGCGCGACGGCGGCGAGGTGAGCCGGCTGATGCACCGCCGGGCGCGCCCCCGGCCGCGCCGGGTGGTGCTGCTGGTCGACGTCTCCGGCTCCATGACCCCCTACGCCGACGCGCTGCTGCGGTTCGCGCACGCCGCGGTCCGGGCCCGGCCGGCCTCCACCGAGGTGTTCACGATCGGCACCCGGCTCACCCGCGTCACCCGCGAGCTGCGGCTGCGCGACCCGGACCGCGCGCTCGCGGCCGGCGGCGAGGCGATCCCGGACTGGTCGGGCGGCACCCGGCTGGGCGAGGTGCTCAAGGCCTTCCTCGACCGGTGGGGTCAGCGCGGCACCGCGCGCGGGGCCGTCGTCGTCGTCTGCAGCGACGGCTGGGAGCGGGGGGACACCACGATGCTGCGGGAGCAGATGGCCCGGCTGCGGCGGCTGGCGCACACCGTGGTGTGGGTCAACCCGCACAAGGGCCGCATGGGGTACGAACCCCTCACCGGCGGGATGCAGGCCGCGCTCCCGTCGGTCGACCACTTCGTGGCCGGGCACAGCATGGCCGCGTTCGAGGAGCTGTCAGGAGTGATCCACCGTGCTTGAAGGACCTCGGCCCCCTCACCACTCGCAGGCTCGCGGCGAGCCTCCGACCGAGGCCGGACGACAGGAGGACGCGGATGCGCGACGTTCTTGACGATCTCGTCGGCTGGTGGCAGGCGGGGGAGACCGTCGGGGTGGGCACGGTGGTGGGCACCTGGCGCTCGGCGCCGCGGCCGGCCGGCGCCTCGATGCTGGTCGGGCCGGACGGGACGGCGGTCGGCAGCGTCTCGGGCGGCTGCGTCGAGGGCGCGGTGTACGAGGAGGCGAAGGACGCCGTCGACACCGGCGAGCCCGTCCTGCGCCGCTACGGGGTCAGCGACGACGACGCCTTCGCCGTCGGCCTGACCTGCGGCGGGATCCTCGACGTCTTCGTGGAGCCGGTCTCCCGCGAGTCCTTCCCCGAGCTGGGCGAGGTCGCGGAGTCGGTGGGCCGGCACGAGCCGGTCGCCGTCGTCACCGTGGTGGCCGGGCCGGACGACCGGTTGGGCCGCCGCCTGGTGCTCTGGCCCGACCGGGCGTCGGGGACGCTGGGCTCCCAGCGGCTGGACGACGCCGTGGCCGACGACGCCCGCGGCATGCTGGCCGCCGGGCGCACCGCCCTCCTGCACGTGGGCCACGACGGCGAGCGGCGCGGCGACGACCTCACGCTCTTCGTCAACTCCTTCGCCCCGGCGGCGCGCATGGTGGTCTTCGGCGCGATCGATTTCGCCGCCGCCGTCGCCCGGGTCGGGGCGTTCCTGGGCTACCGGGTCACCGTCTGCGACGCCCGGCCGGTGTTCGCGACGCCGAAGCGCTTCCCGGACGCGCACGAGGTCGTCGTCGAGTGGCCGCACCGCTACCTGCAGGCCGAGGTGGACGCCGGGCGGATCGACGAGCGCACCGTCCTCTGCGTGCTCACCCACGACCCGAAGTTCGACGTCCCGCTGCTGGAGGTCGCCCTGCGCACCCCGGTGGCCTACGTGGGGGCCATGGGCTCCCGGCGCACGCACGACGAGCGGTTGGCGCGGCTGCGCGAGGCCGGGCTGACCGAGGACGAGCTCTCCCGGCTCGCCTCGCCGATCGGCCTGGACCTCGGTGCGCGCACCCCCGAGGAGACGGCGGTGTCGATCGCCGCCGAGATCATCCAGGGCCGCTGGGGCGGGACCGGCCGCCGGCTGGCCGAGGTGGAGGGCCCCATCCACCAAGGACCCCCCGGCCCCCCGCCACTCGCAGGCTCGCGGGCCCCTGCCGAGGGGCCGGGAGGCCGCTGATGCACCGGTACCACGGGCGGCCGACGGCGACGGTGCCCGGGGACGATGGCGACCGGCGTCGCGACCCGTCGCCGCGCACACGAGGGGGGCCATGAGCATCCGACGTCTCGGCACGGCGGCCGCCGCCGTCCTGCTGCTCGCCGCGTGCAGCGGCTCCGAGGAGGCCCCGAGCGGGGCGGCGGCCACGAGCGGCGCCGAGAGCGGGAGCTCGCTGGCCGAGCAGGACGCCGCCGGGGTGGTCGACGCCGCCTTCGCCGCCCTCGAGGACGCGGGCGCCGTGCACGTCGTCGGCTCGGTGGAGGAGGGTGGCTCGACCCAGGAGCTCGACCTGCGGCTGCAGGGCGAGGACGCGCAGGGCACCGTCACCCTGGACGGCACCGCCGCCGAGCTCATCTTCACCGCCGGCACCGCCTACGTCCGGGCGCCGGCCGACTACTGGGCCTCCTTCGGCATGCCCGCCGAGTTCGCCGGTCAGCTGGAGGGCCGGTGGGCGCTCATGCCCGCGGAGGTGGCGACCTCCTTCAGCACGCTGACCCTCTCGGGGATGGCCGACCAGCTGCGCGCCGCCGCGGGGGCCCAGGCCACCGGTGAGGTCACCAAAGGCGAGCTGGACGGCGAGCCCGTCGTCGTCGTCACGCAGGCCGACGGCAGCAGCCTCACCGTCGCCGACGACGAGTCCGCCCCCTACCCGCTGCGGATCGACAACCGGGGCGACGCGCCGGCCACGGTGGAGTTCAGCGAGTTCGGCGAGGCGGTCGAGATCACTGCCCCGGAGGACCCGGTCGACCTGGACGGCCTCGGCGGCTGATCTGCCGTAGCCTCCGCCGGGTGAGCGTCGGTCCCCCGGTCCCCGGCCCGGTCGTCGGCCTGCGCCGTGAGCGCGAGGTCCTCACGGTCGCGCTGCAGACCCACCGGCACGTGGTCCTCGAGGGGCCGCCCGGCACGGGGAAGTCGACCCTGCTGCGGGCGGTCGCCGGCGAGGTCGGCCGCGACGTCGTCTTCGTCGAGGGCAACGCCGAGCTCACCCCGGCGCGGCTGGTCGGCTCCTACGACCCGGCCGCGGTGATGGCCGAGGGCTACGTGCCCGGCAGCTTCACCGACGGCCCGCTGCTCACCGCGATGCGCGGCTCGGGGCTGCTCTACCTGGAGGAGCTCAACCGCATCCCGGAGGAGACGCTCAACGTCCTCATCACGGTGCTGACCGAGGGGGAGATCGCCGTCCCCAGGCTGGGCACGGTGCGGGCGGCGGCAGGCTTCCGCCTGATCGCCGCGATGAACCCGTTCGACGCGATCGGCACCGCGCGGGTGGGGCAGGCGATCGCCGACCGCATGTGCCGGGTGGTGCTCGGCTACCAGGTCGAGGCCGCCGAGCGGGAGATCGTCGCCTCGGTCACCGGCGCCCCGCCCCGGCCGGTCGCGCTGGCGGTGGCGCTGGTGCGGGCCACCCGCGAGCACCGCGACCTGCGCACCGGCTCCTCCGTCCGCGGCGCGATCGACCTTGTGCTGCTGCTCGACGGCCTGCTGGAGCTGCGCGGGCTGGCGGACCTGGAGGACGACGGTGCCCGCGAGGCGGCGCGGGACGCCCTGCACGCCGCGCTCTCCGGCCGGATCCGGGTCACCGAGGGCGTGGAGCGCACCCCCGAGGCGGTGCTCGACGAGATCCTGGAGCAGGTCTGGCCGCCCCAGGCCGGGCCGCCCCCGGACCCGTCGCCCGGGGCGCCACCGGCGCCCGCCGGGGACGGCCCGGGAAAAGCGGGGGGCCTGCCGCCTGAGGCGGCAGGCCCGGATGCCGGCGGCGCCCGGCGCGAGCGGCCGGCCCGGCGGGGCCCGCGGCAGACCGCGCGCCGTGAACTGCAGCTGCGGCACGCCGCCTTCGACGAGGTCAGCCCCGAGGTGGGCGAGCTCGACGAGGAGGCGTTCGCCGGGCTGATGGGGGCCGACCCCGACGCGGCCGCGGCGCTCCTCGCCGACCTGGCGCTCGCCACCGACCGGGAGCTCCGCGCGGCCGCCCGCCGGCTCGCGGCCCGGGTCTTCGTGCAGGTGGGGCGGGTCGGTACGGCGCGGGCGCGGGGCGCCCGGCGGCTGGTCACCGCCCGCGGTGGGGACGGCGAGCTGGACCTGGACCGCACGCTGGAGCGCTGGAGCGGGCCGTGGCCGCCGTCGCCCGAGGACGTCGCGACCCGGCGGTGGACCGGCTCCCGCCGGGCGGTCTGCCTGCTGGTCGACCGGTCGGGCTCGATGAGCGGGCTGGGGGTGGCGATCGCCGCGGTGGCCGCGGCCGGCGTCGTCCTGTCGGCCGGCGAGCGGCTGGACACCAGCGTCCTCGCGTTCGCCGACCGGGTCGAGGTGCTGCAGCAGCACGGCCGCCACCGCTCGGCGGAGGACCTGGTGCTCGCGCTGGTGGGCCTGCGCGGGCACGGCACCACTGATCTGGCAGCGGCGCTGCGGGCGGCGGCCGCGCAGCTGCGGACGGCCCCGCACGCAGACGAGCGGCTCGTCGTCCTCCTGTCGGACTGCCTGGCCACCGCCGGGGACGACGCCGCGTCGGCGCTGGCCGGCATCGACCGGCTGGACGTGCTGTGCCCGTTGCCCGGCGGGACGGCGGAGGAGGAGGCCCTGACGGCGTCACGGGCGCTGGCGGCACGCGGTGGGGGCTCGGTCGCCCCGGTGCGCTCGCTGGCCGACCTCGGCCCGGCGCTCACGCGGCTGCTCGCCTAGGGCGGCCTCCTGCCGGAGGCAGAGGGGTCTCCCGGGCAGTCCGTCTCTGCCCATCCGGAGTGGGCAGAGACGGACCGCGCCGAGAAGAGGTCCCCGTTACCGGTCGGCGTCGGTGTAGACGATCATGCCGCGGATGTTCTTGCCGTCGCGCATGTCCTGGTAGCCCTGGTTGATGTCCTCCAGGGCGTACTTCGTCGTCACCAGCTCGTCGAGCTTGAGCTGGCCCTCCTGGTAGAGGGAGAGCAGCTCGGGGATCGCGTTCCGCGGGGCCAGGCCGCCGAAGATCGCGCCCTGCAGGTCCTTCTGCAGGAGAGTCAGCTCGAACAGGCTGAGCTTGACGTCGACGTTGGCGGCGTTGCCCATGCCGGTGACGACGGCGCGGCCGCCCTTGCCCGTGACGCTGAGCGCGGCGGCGATGTCCTCGCCCTGGATGTCGCCGACGGTGATGATCGTCTTCTCCGCCATCCGGCCCCAGGTGAGCTCGTTGATGGCCGGCGTGGCCTCCTCGATGTTCGCGAAGGCGTGGGTCGCGCCCATCTCCATGGCCCACTCGCGCTTCTGCGCGACCGGCTCGATGACCATGACCCGCTTGGCGCCGGCCGCGGCCGCGCCCTGGACGGCGTTCATGCCGACGCCGCCGACGCCCATGACGACGACGTTCTCGCCCGGGCGGACGTCGGCGACCTTGGTGGCCGAGCCCCAGCCGGTGGTGACGCCGCAGCCGACGAGCGCGGCGATCTCCAGCGGGATGTCCGGCTCGATCTTCACCACCGACGCCTGGTGCACCGTCATGTACGGCGAGAAGGTGCCCAGCAGGCACATCGGGATGACGTCCTTGCCGCGGGCCTGGACCCGGTAGGTGCCGTCGGAGATCGACGTGCCGGCCAGCAGGTTGGCGCCGAGGTCGCAGAGGTTCTGCTGCCCGCGCGAGCAGGGCGGGCACGTACCGCACGCGGGGATGAAGGCGGTGACGACGTGGTCGCCCTCCTTCAGCCCGGTGACGCCGGGGCCGACCTTGGTGACGACGCCGGACCCCTCGTGGCCGCCGATGACCGGGTAGGACGCCACCGGGGTGCCGCCGGTGACCAGGTGCTCGTCGCTGTGGCACAGCCCCGAGGCAGCGAGCTGGACCTGGACCTCACCCTCCCGCGGATCACCCAGCTCGATCTCCTCGACCGACCATTCCTCGCCCACGCCCCACAGGACCGCGCCCTTGGTCTTCACCCGGTGATTCCTTCCGTCGGCCCGCGTCGTCGCGGGTGCTCAGCGCACACGTCGGTGCGTCGTGTGCAGTGCATCACAGACTGCTGAGCGGCGGCACCGCGCGTCAAGGCACCCGGTGCCGTCTGCAACGTGCTGCATCCCGGAACCGTGCGTCGTCGGCCAGACTGGCGGCATGACGGGCGGGCCGGTGGTCGTGGTGGGCGCCGGCCCGGTCGGGCTGACCGCGGCGCTGCTGCTGGCCCGCCGCGGGCTGGAGGTCGTCGTCCTCGAGCGGCACGCCGCCCCCTACCCGCTGCCGCGGGCCGTGCACCTCGACGACGAGGTGTTCCGCGCGCTGCAGGCGGCGGGGGTGGCCGACGAGGTCGCCGCCCGGTGCCGGCCGATGGCCGGGCTCCGCCTGCTCGACGGCGCGCACCGGGTGCTCGCCGAGTTCCGCCGGGCCCCGGACGCCGGCCCGCACGGCTGGCCGCAGGGGAGCTTCGTGCACCAGCCCGACCTGGAGGAGGTGCTGGCGACCGCCGCAGCGGCGACGCCCGGGATCGAGGTGCGCCGTGGCTGCGAGGTGACCGGCCTCGCGCAGGACCGCCGCGGGATCACGGTGCGGCTGACCGAGCGGGCGGCCGGGGCGGAACGCTCCGTCCGCGCGGCGGCGGTGCTGGGCTGCGACGGCGCCAACAGCACCGTGCGGGAGCTGATCGGCGCCCGGATGCTCGACCTCGGCCCACCCGACCGCTGGCTCGTGGTGGACGCGCGGGCGCCCGCGCCGCTGCCGGTCTGGCCCGGGGTGCACCAGGTGTGCGACCCCCGCCGGGCGGCCACCTTCATGCCGGTCACCGGCGACCGCTACCGCTGGGAGTTCCGCCTGGCGCCGGGGGAGACGGCGGAGGAGCTCTCCGCCCCGGCGCGGCTGGCCTCGCTGCTGGCCCCGGTCGCGCCGGCGGCCGACCTCGAGGTGCTGCGGGCCGTCGAGTACACGTTCCGCGCGCAGGTCGCCGACCGCTGGCGGGACGGGCGGGTGCTGCTGGCCGGCGACGCCGCCCACCTCACCCCGCCGTTCGTCGGTCAGGGGCTCGGGCTCGGGCTGCGCGACGTCCACCAGCTGGCCTGGAAGCTCGCCGCGGTCCTCCACGGGGAGGCGCCGGACGCGCTGCTGGACACCTACCGCGCCGAGCGCGAGCCGCACGCCCGCGCGCTGATCCGGGTGGCCCTGCTGCTCGGCCGGCTCATGACCGGCGGTGGGCGCTGGGGCGCGGTCGCCCGTCGGGTCGTCCTGGCCGCCGTCCGCCGCATCCCCGCCGTCGCCCGGCTGGCCACCGACAGCCGCACCCCGCCGCTGCGCCGCGGCCCGCTGGTGGCGCGAAGGGGCCGGGCCGGTCGCCGGCTGGCCGGAACGCTCCTGCCGCAGCCGGAGGTCCTCGTCGACGGGACCGTCCGCCGGCTGGACGACGTCCTGGGTGACGGCTACGTCGAGATCACGTCGGACCTGCGGGTGCGGCGGCCCGACGGCACGGCCCTGCGCATCGAGGACCCGTCCGGCGCTCTGGCGCGCTGGCTGGACGGCGCCGCGCTGGTGCGCGTGCGCCCCGACCGCATCGTCCGCTCGGTGCGGGTGTGAGCGCCCTCAGTCGCAGGCCGCGGGATCAGGCCTCGCGCCGCCGGCGGGCGGGCGAGGTCGCCAGCAGCGCGTTCTCCACGGCGGTGTCGCCCAGCGCCCGCTCGAAGCCCGGGGGGACGACGAGGTCGTCGCGGGAGAGCTCGGAGACGTCGGGCCGGCCCAGCCCGACCATCGCCGAACCGAGCCCGTCACGCAGCAGGTCCAGCACGTTCTCCACGCCGGCCTGGCCGTTCGCCGCGAGGCCCCACAGGTAGGCGCGGCCGATCATGACGGCCTTCGCGCCCAGGGCGAGGGCCTTGGCGACGTCGCCGCCGCGCCGGATGCCGCCGTCGAGCAGCACCTCGATCTGGTCGCCCACCGCCTCGGCGACCGCAGGCAGCGCGCGGAGGGAGGCCGGGGTGCCGTCGAGGTTGTTCCCGCCGTGGTTGGAGACCGAGATCGCGGTGACGCCGGCGTCGACCGCGCGCTTGGCGTCGTCGACCCGCATGACGCCCTTGAGCATGAACGGACCGCCCCACTGCTCGCGGAGCCAGGTGACGTCCTCCCAGGTCGGCATCGGCGACTGCTGCCACATGCCGTAGGCGCCGAAGAAGGTGGGCGCCGGGTCGCCCGGCGTCGCCACCATGTTCGGCACGGTCAGGTCGGGGAGCTGCCGGGTGCGGGCGAAGTCCAGCAGCCAGCGCGGCTTGACCAGCACCTGGGGCGCGTACTTCCGGGCCGCCTCCAAGTCGATCTTCTCGGGGATGAACGGGCTGCCCCAGTCGCGGCCGTAGGCGAACGACCAGTCCAGGGTGGCGATCATGCCGACGGCGCCGGCCCGACGGGCGCGCTCCATGCGGCCGAGCATCTCCTCGCGGGTGCCCACCCAGTACATCTGGAAGAAGGTCTGCGGGTTCGCCGCCACGACCTCCTCGATCGGCTTGCTGGCGAAGCTGGACAGCCCCATGGCCACCCCGCGCGCCGCCGCGGCCCGGGCGACGGCGACCTCGCCGTCGGGGTGCACGGCCTGCACGCCGGTCGGGCTGATCACCACGGGCATCGACATCTGCTGGCCCATGACGGTGACGCCCGTGTTCCGCTCGTTGGCCAGCCCCGCGGTGTGCGGCGCGAAGCCGACCTCGGCGAAGGCGGCGAGGTTGTCCTCGAGCGTCAGCCCGCGCTCGGAGCCGGCGACCAGCGCGGCGTACACCCCCTTGGGGAGCCGCTTCTTCGCCCGGCGCTGGGCCTCGGCGACCGACTCGAACCACGCGTTGGCCATGGGCTTCTCCTTCGTCGGCCCGGTCGACCGGGCGGTGGGCCGGCGCGACAGCCGGTGGCACTGAGTGCCAGGCTAGCGCCGTGGGTGAGACGGCGGCCACAGCGGTCGCCCCGCCGGGTCAGCCGCGCAGGCTCGGGAAACCCGCCGCCATCTCGTCGAACGCCAGGTGCAGGTGCCGGGTCAGGGGGGAGCCCGGCTCGGCGAGCCACGCCTCGAACGCCGTGGTCGCGGCGGCGCGCGTGCTCGCGGCGACCAGCCGCGGCAGCAGCCCGGTCGGCTCGCCGCCCGTCCGCGCCGCGACGTGCCGGGCGACCACCCGGTCGACCTCGGCGAAGCGCAGCTGGCTGTGCGCCAGCAGCGCGGGCTCGGTGAGGATCAGCCGCATGCGCTCGCGCAGCAGCGGCAGCTCGGCGTCCGGGTAGTCGTTGACCTCGACGTAGGCGGCGCAGACCGACCTGAGCACCGGCTGGGCGGGGTCCGCGGCGGCCAGCAGCTGCTCCAGGCGGGCGACGTGGCCGGCGAAGTCGCCCCAGACGGCGTCGGCCTTGGCCGGGAAGTAGCGGAAGAAGGTGCGACGGCTGATGCCCGCCGAGTCGGCGACCTCGTCGCTGGTCACCTGCTCGAACCCGCGGGTCGCGAAGAGGTCGAGGGCGGCGCGCTCCACGCGGGCCCGCCCGTCGGGGGCGAGCGGGGCCGCCGTCCTCGTCTCCGTCACGCGGGCATTCTGCCGGTCCGCGATGCACCCGCGGCCCGGTGTTGCCCCTGGCACCCGGTGTCACTAACGTCCGGCAGGTCCATGTGACCGCGTTCACGGAGGCTGACATGCCCGAGACCACCCCGACCGACGTCCCCGCCGTGGAGTTCCGGGCCCCGGAGGCCCCCACCACCGAGGAGCCCCTCGTCGAGGAGTCGCTCGTCGAGGAGGTCTCCATCGACGGCATGTGCGGCGTCTACTGAACCGCTCGCCCCGATGACCGCTCCGGCCGGGCCGGACGTGACGGCCGTGTTCGACCCCGCGCTGCCCTGGCAGAAGGCCCGGTCGGTCGCGCTCCGGCCCGAGCCGTTCGGCGCGCTCGTCTACCACTTCGGCAACCGGAAGCTCTCCTTCCTGAAGTCGAAGACCCTCGTCGCCGTGGTGGAGGCCCTCGCCGACCACCCGACCGCCACCGCCGCGCTCACCGCCTGCGGCGTGGGCGACGCCCAGCGGCCCGCCTACGAGAAGGCCCTGGCCGACCTCGCCCGCTCCCAGATGATCACCCCCCGGGAGACCCCGTGACCGCCGTCCTGCCCGCCCGACCCGAGCGCCCCGCCGGTGGGCGGCTCATCGACCAGTTCGAGTACGGCCTGGACGCCCCGATCTGCCTGACCTGGGAGCTCACCTACGCCTGCAACCTGGCGTGCGTGCACTGCCTCTCCTCCTCGGGACGGCGGGACCCGCGCGAGCTCTCCACCGCCGAGGCCGAGGCGGTCATCGACGAGCTGCAGCGGATGCAGGTCTTCTACGTGAACGTCGGCGGCGGCGAGCCGACCGTCCGCCCGGACTTCTGGCACCTCCTCGACTACGCGATCGGCCACGACGTCGGGGTCAAGTTCTCCACCAACGGCGTGAAGCTGGACAAGGCCCGGGCCGCGCAGCTGGCGGCCACCGACTACGTCGACGTGCAGATCTCGCTGGACGGCGCCACCGCCGAGGTCAACGACCGGGTGCGCGGCACCGGCTCGTTCGCCACCGCGACGCGCGCCCTGGAGAACCTGGCCGAGGCCGGGATGAAGGACTTCAAGGTCTCGGTGGTCGTCACCCGGGAGAACGCCGGGCAGCTGGACGCGTTCAAGGCGCTCACCGACCGCTACGGCGCCCAGCTGCGGATCACCCGGCTGCGCCCATCCGGCCGCGGGGCCGACGTCTGGGACCAGCTGCACCCGACCCAGGCCCAGCAGCGCGAGCTGTACTCCTGGCTGCTGGCCAACGGCGAGCAGGTGCTCACCGGCGACTCGTTCTTCCACCTGTCCGCGTTCGGGGAGGCCCTGCCGGGGCTGAACCTGTGCGGCGCCGGGCGGGTGGTCTGCCTCATCGACCCGGTCGGCGACGTCTACGCCTGCCCGTTCGCCATCCACGAGAACTTCCTCGCCGGCAACGTGCGCTCGCCCGGCGGCTTCCGGAAGGTGTGGCAGGAGAGCGAGCTCTTCGCCGATCTGCGCAGCCCGCAGACCGGCGGTGCCTGCACCAAGTGCGCCCACTTCGACGCCTGCCGGGGCGGGTGCATGGCGGCGAAGTTCTTCACCGGCCTGCCGCTGGACGGCCCCGACCCCGAGTGCGTCCAGGGCTATGGCGAGTCGGCGCTGGCGGCGCGCGACGCCGCGACGGCGACGCCGAGGAGCCACCTGGACCACTCGCACACCGGCCCGGTCCGCGGTCAGCCCACGCTCCTCGGCATCCCCACCATCCCGAGCAGGATCTGCGACGAGTCGCCGCTGGCGGGGCTCGACCTGCGCTGAGCCGGTGGCGCCCGCCTACGGGCCCGCGCCGCCGGGCCAGCCCGTCCTCAGAGGTCGACCTTCTTGTTCTCACCGGCGTCGATCCGCTCGCCGGTCGCCTTGGCCTTCACGAAGCTGAAGGCGGTGGCCAGCCGGCCGCCGGGGCTGTCCCAGTACTCCGCCGAGTCGCCCTCGACCTTGATCAGGACGACCTCGGGGTCCTCGGGGCCGTCGGGGAACCACGCCTCGACGCCGCCGTTCCACAGCGCCTTCTTCTTCTCGAGGTCGTCCACGACCCGGGCGTGCCCGGTGAGCGACACCCAGGTGCCGCCCGAGCCGATGCCGACGTTCACCTGCGGCTGCGCGGTGATGTGGGCGACCGGGTGGGAGCTCCGCTCGGCGTAGAGCCACAGGTCGCCGTCGAACTCGACCTCCTGCAGCGTCATGGGCCGGCTGGTCAGCTTGCCGCCGGGGGCGATGGTGGTGAGGAAGCCGAAGCGCTCCCCCTTGATCAGCTCCGCGACCTTGCGGGTGTCCTCTGCGCTCATGCCCGGGCTCGTGCCCAGCGCGGCGGCCGGTGACACGCGCCGGAGGATGCGGCTCAGCCGCCGTCGACGTAGCGCCAGGCGCCGTCCTCCCGCTCGAACCGGCTGACCTCGTGCTGCTCGCCGTCCGCGCCGCCGTGGCGGAACCGGGCCACGAACTCGACGGTTCCCCGGGCGCACAGCAGTCCGCCGCCGCTCGTGGCGAGCACCTCCAGGTCGGTCCAGCGCACCGCGGGGTCCAGGTCGAGCTCCGGCGGACGGGTGCGGGGGTGCCACGTGCGCAGCAGGTGGCCGGCGTCGCCGACCGCGAAGGCGCTGTAGCGCGACCGCATGAGCTGCTCGGCGGTCGCCGCGGGGGCCGAGCCGTCGTGGCGCGGGCCGCAGCACTCCGCGTAGGGCAGACCGGTTCCGCAGGGGCAGCGACGTGGGGGCATGCCCGGATTCTTCCCGCCCGGCTCACGCCGGCGGCCCGGCTGCCGATGACAGTGCTGGACAGGGCACCGGCGGTGCCCGCGGCAGGCGGCGCCGGAGCGGTGCGCAGATGCAGGGGGACGGCGTGGCGAAGGTGCTCGTGGTCGAGGACGAGGACACCACGCGGGTGATGCTGGAGCGGCGGCTGACCTGGGCGGGACACCGCGTCCGCGCGGCCGCCTCCGCCGACGAGGCGGCGGACCTGCTGGACGGCTTCGCGCCCGACGTCGTCGTCACCGACATGTTCATGCCCGGCGGCAGCGGCCTGGGCCTGGTCACCGCGCTGCGCACCCACCCCACCTGCGGCGACGTCCCCGTGGTCTTCCTGAGCGGGCGAGCGCTGCCCGGCGACGTCGAGGCCGGCCGGTCGCTCGGCGCCACGTACCTGGCCAAGCCCTGCACGCTCGCCGATCTGGCCCGGGCCATCGACGCGGCCACGGGCACGACCACCGACGAGCTCGAGGACGCCGTCCGCCGCCGGCTGGGTGACGTCGCCGGCGTCGAGGAGGAGGCCGAGGGGGCGCTCACCGCCCGGCTCCTGCGCACCTTCCTGGCGACCGCCCCGGCCAACCTCGCCGCCGTGGAGCGCGCGGCCCGGACCGCGGACGCCGACGCGCTGGAGGCTGCCGCCCACCGCCTCGCCGGCGCCGCGGCCACCCTGGGCGCCGACGCGCTCGCGGGCGTCTGCCGCGTGCTGGAGGAGCGGGGCCGGGAGGGCGACGTCGCGGACGCGACCGCCACCGTCGGCGTCCTCGCCGACCAGCTCGCGCAGGTCTCCCGGGTGTTCACCGAGCTCGCCGAGGAGCTCGAGGAGGACGTCCTGGTCGAGGACGAGGTCGCGCCCGTCTGACCGGCGCCTAGGGTGCGGCGGTGACCTCCCTCGCCGCCGCGACCTGGCCGGAGCTGCCCGAGCGCCCGCTGCTGGTCGTCCCCCTCGGGGCGGTGGAGCAGCACGGCCCCCACCTGCCGCTGACCACGGACACCGCGATCGCCACGGCGGTCGCCGACCGCGCCGTCGACCGGCTCGACGGCGCGCTGCTGGCCCCCGCCCTGGCCTACGGGGCGAGCGGGGAGCACGAGGACTTCCCCGGCACGGTCTCGCTCGGCACCGAGGCGCTGACCGGCCTGCTCGTCGAGTACGGTCGCTCGGCCTGCCGGTGGGCCGGGCGCGTGCTCATCGTCAACGGGCACGGAGGGAACCTCGACGCGCTGCGGACGGCGGTGCCCCGCGTGCGGGCCGAGGGGCGCGACGTGGCGTGGTTCGCATGCGGCGTCCCCGGCGGTGACGCGCACGCGGGCCGCACCGAGACGTCGCTGATGTTGCACGTGGAACCTGGTGGGGTCCGGCGCGACCGGGCGGTGGCCGGGGAGACGGCGCCGATCGGGGAGCTGCTGCCGCGGCTGCGGGCCCAGGGGGTGCGCGCCGTCAGCCCGAACGGGGTGCTGGGCGACCCGGTGGGCGCGGGGGCGGACGAGGGTGCGCGGCTGCTGGAGGGGTTGGTCGGCCGGCTGGTCCCGGGCATCGCCGCCTGGCGGGTGGACGACGACGGGCGGCTGCTGTGACACCGTCGTCCTCCGGACGACACCGCGACCAACGGCCGTCCTGGCTCCGCTGAGCCGCCGAGTGCCCGCCGGCGGGAGGCCTCCGGCCCCGCACCGACGGGCACGTCGTCCGGCTAGTTCAACGCCTCGGCGAACTGCGGCACGGTGGCGTCGATCGCGTACAGCAGGCCCGGGGCCGACGCGCTGGAGAACGCGTTGAGCACCGTCAGGTCCTCCAGGACGACGGCGCGCCCCTCCTGCACGGCCGGCAGCGCCTGCCACAGCGGGTTCCCGGTGAACTCCAAGGCCTCCACGAAGATCGGGAAGACCACGGTCAGCTCGGCGTCGAGGAGCGACAGCTGCTCCTCGCTGACCGGCACGAAGAAGTTCTCGGTCGCCAGCGCCTCGATCTCGGCCTTGTTCTCGAAGCCGAGCTGCTCCATGAACTGCACCCGCGAGTCACCGCTCACGTAGGCGCCGAAGCCTTCGGAGGTGTACGCCCCCACGGCGACCTCGGTGCCGTCGAACTCGGGGTGCTCGGCGGCGGCGTCGGCGAACGCGTGCTCGACCTGCGTCGCGAGCTCCTCGGCCTCCTCGGTCTTCCCGAGTGCCTGGCCGACCAGCTCCAGCTGCTGCTGCCAGGAGGTCTGGTAGGGGCCCACGCCCTCGGGCTGGCCGATCGTCGGGGCGATCTCGCTGAGCAGGTCGTACCGGTCCTGGTCACCGGAGGAGCGGGTGTCGAGGATGAGGTCCGGCTCGAGCGCCGCGATCGCCTCGAAGCTCGGCTCCAGCGTCTCGATGAGCACCGGCGGCTCCTCGTAGCCCTGCTCGACCCAGTCGCCCAGACCGTCGTCGCCGCCGACGGCGAGCCAGTCGCTGGCGCCGACCGGCTCCACGCCCAGGGCCAGCGCGGTCTCGGCGTCGGACCAGCCCAGCGCGACCACTCGCGTGGGCTGCTCCTCGACGGTGACGTCGCCGAAGGCCGTCTCCACCGTGACCGGGAACGCCGCCGACGACGAGCCACCCGTCGCCTCCCCCTCGGTGGCGGGGGCGGCGTCGTCACCGGAGCCGCAGCCGGTGACGACGAGGGCGGTGGCGGCGAGCGCGGCGGCGCCGCGCAGGGCAGGGCGGACGAACATGGGAACTCCTCGAAGCTCAGGTAAGGCTGACCTAAGCACATGGACCTGGGAATCCCGCGGCCGGGACCGGATCGCTAGGGTCGGGAGGCCCGCCGACCGGGCCGGGAGCGGGACGCGCGAGGAGAGCTGGGCATGAGCGGGGTGGGTGACGGCCACGAGGGCTGGCTGGTCGTGGTCGACCTGCAGCACGTCTTCGGCGAGCAGGACTCGCCCTGGACCGCGCCGAGGTTCGAGGAGGTGCGGCCCCGCATCCGCCGGCTGGTCGACGCTTTCGGCGAGCGGGTGGTCTGGACCCGCTTCGTGGCGCCCGCGGAGCCGGTCGGGGCGTGGAAGGAGTACTACGCGAAGTACGACTTCGCGCTCCAGCCGCCCGACGCGCACTGCTACCAGCTCGTCGAGGACCCGGGCACCCACCCGGTGGTGGACGCCACCACGTTCGGCAAGTGGGGCCCGGAGCTGGCCGCGGTGGTCGGCGAGGGGCCGCTCACCGTCGCCGGCGTGGCCACCGACTGCTGCGTCGTCTCGACCGTGCTGCCGGCCGCCGACGCCGGGGTGCACGTGCGCGTGGTCACCGACGCGTGCGCGGGGGCAGGCGACGAGGAGCACGAGCGGGCGCTGCGGCTGATGGCCGGCTACGCCCCGCTGGTCTCCTTCGCGACGACCGACGAGGTCCTGGCGGAGGGATGATCCCCGCCCCGCCGGAGCGTCGGCTGCCTGACGGGTTCGCCGTCCGGCTCGATCCGCGGACCCGTCGCAGGGACGGCGGCGCCACCCTGCTCGGCGGCTCCCCGCTGCGGCTGCTGCGGCTCGCCCCCCGGGCCGCCGGGCTGCTCGCGACCGGCCACCTGGTGGTCCGCGACGCCACGAGCGCCGTGCTGGCCGCCCGGCTGCTCGACGCCGGCCTCGCCCACCCCGACCTCCCGCCGGCCGTCGGCCGGGCCGGCGCTCCGGCCGGCGTGACCGTCGTCGTCCCGGTGAAGGACCGCCCGGCCGGGCTCGCCCGGCTGCTCGCCGCGCTGTGCGCGGACCCCGCCACCGCGGCGCTGCCGGTGGTCGTCGTCGACGACGGCTCGGCGGTCCCGGTGGCGGCGCCGGAGGGCGTCCGGGTCCTGCGGCACGCGACCAGCCGGGGACCCGCGGCCGCCCGCAACGCGGGGCTCGCGGTCGCGACGACGGAGTTCGTCGCGCTCGTCGACTCCGACTGCGTGCCGGTCGAGGGCTGGCTGGCCCGGCTGCTCCCGCACCTGGACGACCCCCGGCTGGCGGTGGTCGGCCCCCGGATCGTGCCGCTCGCGGGCGCGGCGCGCGGCTGGACCGCCCCCTACGAGGAGGTCGCCGGCGCGCTCGACATGGGCCCGCACCCGGCCGCGGCGCGGCCGCTGTCCGCGGTGTCCTACCTGCCCAGCGCCGCCCTGCTGGTGCGCCGGGCCGCCCTCGGGGCGGGGTTCGACGAGGCGTTGCGGGTGGCCGAGGACGTCGACCTGGTGTGGCGGCTGGCCGCCGCCGGCTGGCGGGTGCGCTACGAGCCGGCCGCCGCGGTCGCCCACGAGCACCCGGCGCGCACCGCCGAGTGGCTGCGCCGCCGCGCCTTCTACGGCACCGGCGCCGCGCTGCTGGCGACGCGGCACGGATCGGCGGTCTCGCCGCTGGTCATCGCGCCGGAGACGGCGGCCACCTGGGCGTTGCTGCTCGCGGGAGGCCGGTGGGGGCGGGCGGGTGGCGCCGGCCTGCTCGGGGTGACGGCGGTCCGCCTGGGGCGCCGGCTGGCCCGGCCGGGGGAGCCGGTCCCGGTCCCGCTCGCCGCCGGCCTGGCGGTTCGGGGCCTCGCGGCGTCGGGGCAGGCGCTGGCCCGCGCCGTCACCCGGCACCACTGGCCGGTCGCGGCGGTGCTCGCCGCCGCATCGCCCCGGGCGCGGCGGTGGGTGCTCGCCGTCGCCGTGGTCGACGCGCTCGCCGGCTGGTGGCCCCACCGGGGGCGGATAGGACCGGTCCGTCACGGGCTGGCCCGGCGGCTGGAGGACCTCGCCTACGGCACCGGGCTGTGGGCCGGCGCCGTGCGTGCCCGGGATGCGCGCGCCCTCCTGCCGGTGCGCCCGCCGCGCTGACGACCGGGGGCGGCGGAATGCGCGGCCGCCCCGGTGACTTGAGAGCCCTCGTACTGCGGTCCGACCAGCGTGGGTCCCGCTCAGCACCGACCGACGGGGAAACCGTGACCACCACCCAGGAGCGCACCGCGCCGGCAGCCGCCGCCGCGACCGCGCTCGCCCGACCGGGCGCCGCGCGCACCGCGCTGACGCTGGGGGCCTTCGTCGCCCTCGGCCCGCTCACCATCGACATGTACCTGCCGGCGCTGCCCGCGATCACCGACGACCTCCTGACGACGTCGGCCACCGTGCAGCTCACCCTCACCGGCACCCTGGTCGGCCTCGCCGTCGGCCAGCTGGTCATCGGCCCGCTGTCGGACGCCTGGGGGCGGCGCCGGCCGCTGATCGCCGGGACGGCGCTGCACGTGCTGGCCTCGCTGCTGGTGCTGGTCGCCCCGACCATCGCCGTGCTCGGCGCCCTGCGCTTCCTCCAGGGGGTGGGCGCCGCCGCCGGCGCGGTGATCGCCCTCGCCGTGGTCCGCGACCTCTACGACGGCCGGGCGGCGGCGACGATGCTCTCCCGGCTGTTCCTGGTGCTCGGCGCCGCGCCGGTGCTGGCGCCCACCATCGGCGGGGAGCTCCTCCGCTTCACCAGCTGGCGCGGGGTCTTCGCCGTCCTCGCCGCCTACGGGCTGCTCATGGTCGCCGTGGGCTGGGCGACGCTGCGGGAGACGCTCCCCCCGGAGCGGCGGAACAGCAACGGCGTGCGCGGCACGCTGCGCATCTACGGCGGGCTGCTGCACGACCGGGTGTACGTGGGGCTCGTCCTCGTCGCCGGGCTGACCATGGCCGGGCTGTTCAGCTACGTCTCGGGCTCCTCCTTCGTTTACCAGGAGCAGTTCGGCCTCGACGAGCAGCAGTTCGGGCTGCTCTTCGGCGCCGGCGCGTTCTGGCTGATCGCGGCGACCCAGCTCAACCCGCTGCTGCTGCGCCGCTGGTCGCCCCAGCGGCTGCTGGTCGCGGGCACGGTCATCGGCGCCCTCGCCGGGGCCGGCCTGGTCGTGCTGGCCGCGACCCGGACCGGCGGCCTCCCCGCGGTCACCGGCGCGCTGTGGGTCGTGCTGTTCGCCTGCGGCCTGGCGCTGCCCAACGCGCCCGCGCTGGCGCTCTCCCGGCACGGCGAGTCCGCCGGCAGCGCCGCCGCACTGCTCGGCGCCGTCCAGTTCGGGGTCGGCGCCGTGGTCTCGCCGGTCGTCGGGCTGCTGGGCAACGACGCGCTGGCGATCGGGCTGGTCGTCGTCGCGGCCCTCTCCCTCGCCCTCGTCGTCCTGGGCACGGTCGTGCGGCCGTGGCGGCTGCCGGTCGGCGACGAGGTCGCGGCCGGCTGATCGCGCCCGCCGGTCTGGTGGAAAACGCCGGTAGCGGCCACGATGGCCGGGAGATGAGCGACTCCCCCAGGCCCGGCCGGTGACGACCGCCGTCAACCCGTGGCTGGCGCTGCCGGACGGGCAGCCGTCCGCCGCCCGCACGCGCCGGCTGCGCGCGGCGCACGAGCGCCTCGTCACCGCCAGCGCGCTGCCCGCCGACGACGCGGTCCGCCCGGTCGTGCGCGACTCCTGGGGGCGCTCCCTCGGCAGCGGCGTCGACCCCGACGGCGGGCTGCCGCCGGTCGAACTGGTCGACGCCGAGCTGCGCGCCTACCGGGCCGCCCACCCCCTGGCCCCGGCCCTGCCGGTGATCCGCCGGCTGCTGGTCCAGGACGCCGAGGCCGACCGGATGATCGTGGCCGTCACCGACGCCGCCGGTCGCATGCTGTGGGTCGAGGGCGACCGCGCGCTGCGCAGCCGGGCCGCGGCGATGAACTTCGTCGAGGGCTCCCGGTGGTCGGAGGAGGTCGCCGGCACCAACGCCCCCGGGACGGCGCTGGCGGTCGACTCGGCCGTGCAGATCTACGGCAGCGAGCACTTCCGCCGCTCGGTGCAGCCGTGGAGCTGCTCGGCGGCGCCGGTGCACGACCCGGTGACCGGCGCGCTGCTCGGCGCCATCGACATCACCGGCGGCGACCACGTGGCCAGCCCGCACGTGCTCACCCTGGTCCGCGCGACGGTGGCCGCCGTCGAGTCGGAGCTGCGCTGGCTGCACCGCGAGCGGCTCGCGGCCGGCCCCGGAGCGGTCGCCGCGGTACCGGCCGGGGCCCGGCTGGAGGTGCTGGGCCGGGAACGCGCCCGGCTCACGCTGCCGGGCGGCCCGCTGGAGCTGTCGGTCCGGCACTCGGAGCTGCTGTTCCTGCTCGCCGAGGCGGCCACTTCCGGGCAGGGACGCGACGCGGCCCAGCTCGCCGCGGAGGTGCACGCCGGTGCCGCGGCCACGGTGACCGTGCGCGCCGAGCTCTCCCGGCTGCGGCGGCTGGTGGGCGGCGACCTGCTGGAGTCCCGCCCCTACCGCCTGGTGGGCCGGCTGCAGACCGACGTCGACCAGGTGCGCGGGCTCGTGGCGCGGGGGGACCTCGCCGCCGCGCTCGAGCACTACGCCGGCCCGGTGCTCCCCGGATCGCAGGCGCCCGGGGTGCGGCACGCCCGCGACCGCCTGCTCGCCCTGCTCCGGCGGGCGGTGCTCACCGGGCGCCGTCCCGACCTGCTGCTGCGCCTGGCCCAGCTGCCCGAGCTGCGGGAGGACGCCGGCGTCTGGCAGGCGTTGTGCGAGGTTCTGCCGGTGGGCTCGCCGCGCCGGGCGGCGGTCACGGCGCACCTGCACCGCCTGCGGCTGGCCGGCCGCGCACGCTGACGCGCGCCGGGCGTGGGAATGCTGAGGGCCGCTCACGACTTCGCAGCTGGAGTGACCGCCCCGCCCCTCGCCGACCGCCCTCCCCTCTCCACCCGCCGGTTGGTCGCCGCGGTGGTCGCGCTGGGGCTCGGCGGGTTCGCCATCGGCACCACCGAGTTCGTCACCATGGGGCTGCTGCCGGACCTGGCCGAGGGCGTGGGCATCGACATCCCCACCGCCGGCCACGTCATCTCCGCCTACGCGCTGGGCGTCGTCGTCGGGGCGCCGGTGATCGCTGCCCTCGCGACGAAGCTGCCGCGCCGCGGGGTCCTGCTCGGGCTCATGGTCGCGTTCATCGCGGGCAACGTGCTCACCGCGCTGGCACCGGGGTACGGGTCCCTCCTGGCCTCGCGGTTCCTGGCCGGGCTCCCGCACGGGGCCTACTTCGGCGTCGCGTCGCTGGTGGCCGCCTCGCTGGTGGCGCCGCACCTGCGCGGGCGCGCGGTGAGCTCGGTGATGCTGGGCCTCGCGCTGGCCAACGTCGCGGGCGTGCCCTCGGCGACCTGGCTGGGCCAGCAGTTCGGCTGGCGCACGGCCTACTGGGCGGTCGCGGTGCTCGCGCTGCTCACCATCGCCGCGACCGCGCTGGTCGTGCCCGCGGCGCCGGGCAACCGCGCCGCCACGGTGCGCAGCGAGCTGGGCGCGCTGCGCCGCCCGCAGGTGCTGCTCACCCTGCTGGTCGGCGTCGTCGGCTTCGGCGGCATGTTCGCCGTCTACAGCTACGTCGCGCCGCTGGTCACCGACGTGACCGGCATGCCCCGGGCCGCGGTGCCCCTCGTGCTGCTGGCGTTCGGCGTCGGCGGCGTGCTCGGGACGGCGGTGGGCGGCCGGCTCGCCGACCTCGCGCTCTTCCGCTCGCTGGTCGGGGCGAACGTCGTCACCGGTGTCCTGCTGGCGCTGGTGCCGCTCGCCGCCCGCACCCCCGTCACCGTCGTCGCGATCGTCTTCCTGCTGGCCGCCAGCGCCTCCACGCTCGTGGTGTGCCTGCAGCTCCGGCTGATGGAGGTCGCCGGCGAGGCGCAGATGCTGGGGGCGGCGCTGAACCACTCGGCGCTCAACGCCGCCAACGCCCTGGGGGCCTGGCTGGGGGGCCTGGTCATCGCCGCCGGCCTGGGCTACACGGCGCCCGGCGTCGTCGGGGCGGGGCTGGCCGTGCTGGGGCTGCTGGCGCTCACCGCGTCGGCGCTGCTCCGCCGCCGCGAGCTGCGCGTGGCCCCGGTCGGTGACCTGGCGCCGGCCCCGCAGGCGGAGCCCGCCGGCGTCCGCTGACCCCGCTCAGCGCAGCAGGGCGGCGAGCTGCTCGGCGTGGTCCCGCTGGTGGCCGGGGAGGAAGTCCAGGACGTCGCCCAGCGTCAGCGCCCCGTCGGTGGCGTGCCGGCCGGTGCGCGCCCGCTCCACCTCCGGCACGCCCCGGACCGCCGCGAGCAGGCCGCGCTGGGCGTCCCGCAGCTCGGCCAGCATGCGCGCCGGGACGACGGCGGCGTACCCGGCCACCCGGTCGGCCTCGGTCGGGTCGAAGTCGGGGAGCAGCGGGTGCTCCTCGGCGCGCAGCCGGCCGATGCGGGCGGTGAACACCAGGGCGCTGTCGCGCAGGTGGCCCGCCACCTCGTGCGGCGTCCAGGCCAGCTCCGCGGCGTAGGCGGGGAAGTGGCCGCAGCCGACCAGCCGCCCGCGCTCGGCCTCGGGCAGGCGGCGGGTGGTGAGCGCCGCGGCGGGGGCGGCGGCCAGGAGCCCGGCGACCCGGCGCTGCTGGGCGGCCAGGACGTCGGCGGAGCCGCGGGGCGGGGCGGTGATCGGCACCCGGGAACGGTCGCCCACGGCGGGGCGGAGCACCAGGATGTGGGCTGCCAGCAAGCGCAACGAACCCGCCTGCAACGGCCGTGCAACGTGCCCGGACCCCGCTCGCCAGCGCCTTCGCCGGGCTCCATGGCAGAAATCGCGCAGGTAAGCGTGGCCTAAGTCACAGCTTTCGGGTCAGACTCCGCTCCGGGCCCACGGTCGACCGTGGGCGCAGCGACCCCTGCAACGAGGCGGAGGACTGATGACACGGATCAGCGTGCGGGTGGACGGGGCGTCCTACCAGGACGACGTCGAACCGCGGACCCTGCTCGTCCACTACCTGCGCGAGCAGCTCGGCAAGGTCGGGACCGTGGTCGGGTGCGACACCAGCAACTGCGGCGCCTGCACCGTGCACCTGGACGGCGAGGCCGTGAAGAGCTGCACCGTGCTGGCGGTGCAGGCCGACGGCGCGGAGGTCACGACCATCGAGGGCGTCGCCGCCAACGGCGAGCTCCACCCGGTGCAGAAGGCGTTCCACGAGATGCACGGGCTCCAGTGCGGCTTCTGCACCCCCGGCATGATCATGGCCTCGATCGACCTGCTGCAGGACAACCCGGACCCCAGCGAGGACGAGGTGCGCGAGGGCATCGAGGGCAACCTCTGCCGCTGCACCGGCTACCAGAACATCGTCCGGGCCGTGCAGCACGCGGCCGGGGAGATGCGCGGGGCCGGCAACGGCTCCGTCGCGCCGGCCGAGGTCGACACCGCCGCCGCGCCGCACGTGGTGGGTCAGGCATGACCGCCGTCGAGGACCGCGCCGACGCGGACGCCCCCACCCCCGAGATCGGCAAGGCGCGGAAGCGCAAGGAGGACGCCCGGCTCATCACCGGGCGCACCACCTGGACCGACAACATGGTCCTGCCGGGGATGCTGCACCTGGCCGTCGTCCGCTCACCCGTCGCGCACGCGCGGATCACGAACGTCGACGTCAGCGCGGCCCGGGAGGCGCCGGGCATCGTCGCCGTCTACACCGGTGCCGACCTCGCCGAGGAGCAGGGCTCGCTGCCCTGCGCCTGGCCGGTGACGCCGGAGATGGTCAACCCGGGCCACCCCTCCATCGCGGTGACCGAGGTCAACCACGTCGGCGAGGCGGTGGCGGTCATCGTCGCCCGCAGCAAGGCCGCGGCCCAGGACGCCGTCGAGCTCGTCGACGTCGACTACGACCCGCTGCCGGTGGTGCTCGACATGGAGGAGGCCGTCCAGGACGGCGCGGACCGCGTGCACGACCACGTCGAGTCCAACACCAGCTACCACTTCGTCTTCGATGCCGGCGAGATGGGCACGGGGACGGACACCGAGCAGGCGTTCGCCGAGGCCGACGTCGTCGTCAGCCGGCGGCTGATCCAGCAGCGGCTGATCCCGGCGTTCATGGAGCCGCGCTCGGTCGTCGTCCAGCCGCAGGGCGACAACTACACGATGTGGTCGGCGACCCAGATCCCGCACATCCTGCGGGTCATGGCGGCGATGGTCACCGGCATCCCGGAGCACAAGCTGCGGGTCGTGGCCCCGGACGTCGGTGGCGGGTTCGGCGGGAAGCTGCAGGTGAACCCGGAGGAGATCCTCTGCCTGCTGATCGCCCGCCGGCTCGGCAAGCCGGTCAAGTGGACCGAGACCCGCAGCGAGTCGCTGATGACCGCCCACCACGGCCGCGACCAGATCCAGTACGTGGACATCGCCGCCGACCGGGAGGGGAACGTCAAGGGCCTTCGGGTGCGGCTGCTCGCCGACATGGGCGCCTACCTGCGGCTGATCACGCCCGGCGTCCCGGCGCTGGGTGCCTTCATGTACCCCGGCATCTACAAGTTCCCGGCCTACCGCTTCGAGTGCGACGGGGTGTTCACCAACAAGGTGCCCACCGACGCCTACCGCGGCGCCGGGCGCCCGGAGGCCACCTTCGCCGTCGAGCGGATCATGGACGAGCTCGCCGTCGAGCTGGGCATGGACCCGCTGGAGCTGCGGCGGAAGAACTGGATCCGCGCCGAGGAGTTCCCGTTCACCACCGTGGCCGGCCTCGCCTACGACAGCGGTGACTACGACACCGCGACCCAGCAGGCGCTGGAGCTGCTCGGCTACGACGAGCTGCGCGCCGAGCAGCAGCGGCGCCGGGAGTCGGGCGACCCGGTCCAGCTGGGCATCGGGATCTCCACCTTCACCGAGATGTGCGGGCTGGCGCCCTCCCGGGTGCTCGGCTCGCTCTCCTTCGGCGCCGGGGGCTGGGAGCACGCCGCGATCCGCATGCTGCCCACCGGCAAGGTCGAGGTCGTCACCGGCTCGACGCCGCACGGGCAGGGCCACGAGACGGCGTGGAGCCAGCTCGTCGCCGACTCCCTGGGGGTGCCGTTCGAGGACGTCGAGGTGCTGCACGGCGACACCGCCATCGCCTCCCGCGGGCTGGACACCTACGGCTCCCGCTCGCTGGTCGTCGGCGGCTCCGCGGTGGTCAAGGCGGCGGACAAGGTCATCGCCAAGGCACGGAAGATCGCCGCGCACCTGCTCGAGGCCAGCGAGGACGACCTGGAGTTCAGCGGCGGGCGGTTCTCCGTCCGGGGCACCCCGGGCGCCGGGCTCGGGATCCAGGAGATCGCCCTGGCGATCTTCGCCGCGCACGACTACCCGGAGGGGATCGAGCCCTCGATCGACGCCGAGGCGACCTTCGACCCGGAGAACTTCTCCTTCCCGCACGGCACGCACCTCTGCGCCATGGAGGTCGACACCGAGACCGGGTTCGTGAAGATCCGCAAGTACGCCTGCGTGGACGACGTCGGCACGATCGTGAACCCGCTGATCGTCGAGGGGCAGGTCCACGGCGGGCTCGCCCAGGGCATCGCGCAGGCGCTCTACGAGGAGGCCGTCTACGACGCCGACGGCAACCTCACCACGGGCACCTTCGTCGACTACCTGGTCCCCTCGGCCGCCGACCTGCCGCACTTCGACACCGGGAACACGGTGCACACCGCGCCGGGCAACCCGATCGGCGCCAAGGGCGTGGGGGAGGCCGGCTGCATCGCCTCGACACCCGCGGTGGTCAACGCCGCGCTGGACGCCGTCCGGCACCTGGGGGTCGCCGACATCCGCATGCCGCTGACGCCCGAGCGCGTCTGGCGGGCCATCCATGCCGGGGGGGACGGCGGGGATCGCGCCACCGCCGGCACCAACGCCTACGGCGGGGCGCAGACCGAGACCACCGCCGGCGTGTCCACCGAGGCTTCGTCGCTGGGAGGGGACCGATGATTCCCGCACCGTTCGAGTACGCCCGCCCGACCACGGTCGACGAGGCGCTGGAGGCGATCGCCTCCGGCGGCGAGGACGTGAAGGTCCTCGCCGGTGGGCAGTCGCTCATCCCGGTCATGCGGCTGCGGCTGGCCGCCCCGGAGACGGTGGTCGACCTGGGCCGGGTCACCGAGCTGCGCGGCGTGCGGGAGGAGGGCGACGTGCTGGTCATCGGCGCGATGACCACGCACTCCGACGTCCTCGCCGACCCGCTGATCGGGCAGCACGCACCGCTGATCGCCGAGGCCACCGCCACCGTGGCCGACCGGCAGGTGCGCCACCGGGGCACCTTCGGCGGCGCGCTCGTGCACGCCGACCCTGCCGGTGACCTGCCGGCGGTGGCGCTCGCGCTCGACGCCGAGTTCGTCATCGCCGGTCCCGGAGGCCGCCGCACCGTGCCCGCGAGCGAGTTCTTCGTCGACTACCTCACCACCGCCGTCGACGAGGGCGAGCTGCTGGTGGAGGTGCGGGTGCCGAAGCTCGCCGGGCAGTGGGGCATGCGGTACGAGAAGTTCAACCGGGTCGCGCAGGCCTGGTCGATCGTCGCCGTGGCCGCCGCGGTGCGCCGGGAGGACGGACACATCGCCGAGGCGCGGATCGGGCTGACCAACATGGGGCCGACCCCGCTCCGCGCCGGTGCGGTGGAGGCGGCGCTCTCCGGTGCGAAGGCGACGCCCGAGGCGATCGCCGCGGCCGCCGCGCACGCCGCCGAGGGCACCGATCCCAGCAGCGACCTCAACGCCCAGGCCGACTACCGGCAGCACCTGGCGACCGTCCTCACGCGCCGGGCGGTGACGGCCGCCGCCGGGCTGTAGCTTGTCGAAGGACCCCCGTGCACGGACCCAGCACTCGCAGGCTCGCGCTGGGTCCATGCACGGGGCCGTTCCAGGACGTCACCAGGAGGTCATCCCGTGCAGCTGGAGAACTCGTTCACCGTCCCGGTGCCCGTCGACGAGGCTTGGCGGGTGCTGCTCGACATCGAGCGGATCGCGCCCTGCATGCCCGGCGCGGCCCTGGACTCCGTCGACGGCGACGACTTCACCGGGCGCGTGAAGGTCAAGCTCGGGCCGATCAACCTGACCTACCAGGGCAAGGCCTCGTTCATCGAGAAGGACGAGGCGGCGCACCGGGCGGTCATCGACGCGCGCGGGAAGGACCAGCGGGGCAACGGGACGGCCGCGGCCACGGTCACCGCCAACCTCCGCGCCGAGGGATCCGTCACGCGGGTCGACGTCCTCACCGACCTGAACATCACCGGCCGTCCGGCGCAGTTCGGGCGCGGGGTGATGACCGACGTCGGCAACAAGCTGCTCGGCCAGTTCGCCGACAAGCTCGCTGCGCAGCTCGGCGAGGGTGACGCGCAGGGCGACGCCGACCGCGCGACCGCCGCGGCCGCCGCCGGGCCGGCGACGAAGGCGGCCGCGACGGCCACCGGGGTCGTCGAGGAGGTCGCCGCCTCGGCGGAGCAGGCCACCGGCGAGGGGACGGCAGCCAAGAAGGCGGCTGCCGCGACCAAGAAGGCCGCCGCGTCGGCGACCGACAAGGTCAGCGAGTCGGCCGACGCTGCCCCGGAGAAGAAGGCCGCCCCCGCCAAGTCGGCTCCGGCGAAGAAGGCCGCCCCGGCGAAGGCCGCCTCCGGCAAGGAGACGGCGACCACGGAGACCCCGGCCAAGGAGACCGCGGCCAAGGTGACGGCGGAGAAGGCCGCCGACACCGCGCCTGCCGGCAAGGCGCCCAGCGCGCCGCCGAACGCCAACACCGCGCCTCCCGGCCGGCCCGCGACCGGGGCGCCGCTGCGCAGCGTGCCCGGCAGCGGCCCGGCCGAGCGGCCACGTCCGGCCCAGTCCGAGCCCGAGCCCATCGACCTGCTCGAGGTGGCCGGTGGAGCGGCGCTGACCCGCTACGCCGCGCCCGCCGCGGGGGTCGCCGCGCTGTTCCTGGTCGTCGCCCTCGTGGTCAGGCGCCGCCGCCGGCGCTGAGTCGGACCGATCCGTCACCTGGTCCGGGGCTTCGGCCGGAGCGGGCGGCGAGTCGATGCCCTGGTCGGTCCCTGCACCGCTCTGACCTGCGGGAAGCGTCGTACCCCCGGCCTAGCCTGCGGTTGTGTCGGTGGTCGGGTTCGCGGTCGGGGTGACGGTGTCACCGGTGGACCCGTTCCCGTCGGAGTGGGAGCTGGCCGATCCGGAGCCGCGGCGGTTCGACGAGCCGCTGTCGGCGTGGCTGCCCGCCCGCCGGTCGGCGGGCGAGGTCGCGGAGCTGCTGGGGCAGATCGTGGCGGCGGAGGCGCGGCTGGCGGCGCTGCGGGTGGAGCTGGTGATGGACCTCGCCGCCGCCCGCCCGGCCCCGGTCGATCCGCTGCCCGGCGGGGAGCGGGCCGGAACGGTGGGGCCGGCGGGGGTGAGTGAGTTCGTGCCCGATGAGCTGGCGGCGGTGCACAACAGCAGCCGGGCGGCGGCGGTGACCCTGCTGGAGCACGCCGAGGTGCTCACCACCCGGCTGCCGGCCACCTTCGCCCGGCTGCGGCTGGGGCTGCTGGACTGGCCCCGTGCCCGGGCGATCGCCGCCGAGGTCGCCACCACCGGGGCCGGCACCGATCCGGCGGTGATCGCCGCCGCCGAGGCCGCCGTGCTGCCTCGGGCGGGTGAGCTGGGGGTGGGCAGGCTGCGGGAAGCGGTGCGCGCCGAGCTGGTGGCCCGCGACGCCGCCGCGGCCGACCGGCGCCGGGAGATCCGCCGGCGCGGCGCGGACGTGTCGGTGCGGCCGGTCGGGGACGGGATGAGCGAGCTGCGCGCCCTGCTCGCCCATCCCGACGCCCGGGCCTGCCGGGCGGCGGTGGACGGCCACGCCCGGGCGGCGAAGGCGGCCGGGGATGACCGGCCGATCGGCATGCTGCGTACCGGTGCGCTGGCCGACCTGCTGCTCCGGCCGTGGCAGGACCAGCCCGCGGTGACCGCGCAGATGACCGTGGTCGCCCCGCTGGGCGCGCTCAACCCCGCCCGGTTCCTCGCCGCCGGCGCCCCGCTGCCCGCGGCGTTCACCCCAGCCGGGGCTCCCGAGCCGGTCGGGGAGGTCGACGGGGAGCCGATCACCGCCGCCCACCTGCGCGAACTGCTCACCGCCCTCGACGTCTGCGGCATCCAGGCCCCGCCCGGCGGCAGTCTGGACATCGCCATCACCGACGCCACCGGCGCGCTGCTGGCCGTCACCGGCCGCGGCGAGCTGACCCGGCTCGCCGCCCGCGGCTGCCCCCAGCACCCCGACGCCGCAGCGGTTCCTGCGGGTCCGCGACCGCACCTGCCGCCACCCCGGCTGCACCGTGCCCGCCGGCCGGGCCGACCTGGACCACGTCCTCGCCCACGCCGACGGCGGCCAGACCGCCTGCCCCAACCTGTGCTGCCCGTGCCGCCGCCACCACCGGCTCAAGACCTTCGCCCCCGGCTGGACCCACACCCTGCACGACGACGGCGTGCTCACCGTCACCACCCCCAGCGGCGTCACCCGCACCACCCGACCACCCGGCTACCGCGTCCCCACCCAGCCACCCGGGCCACCACCGGACCCCGGACGAGGAGCTCGAGCCGGAGGACGACCCGCCACCCTTCTGACCCGACCGGTCAGGCGGGGAGCACCTCGGTGAGCCAGGCGGCGGCGGCCGCGCCGACGAGGTCCGGGTTCTTCTTCAGCGCGTGGTCGCCCGGCACCGCGTAGACCGACGCGTTGGCCCGGCCGGAGAGCACGGCGGCGACCTCGGCCGGCGTCCCGAAGGCATCGGTCTCGCCCTGCACCGCGACCACGGGCAGCGACACCCCGGTGAGCTCCGCCGCCCGGCTCTTCTCCGGCCGCCCCGGCGGGTGCAGCGGGAACGCCAGCGTCAGCACCCCGTCCGCGCCGACTTGCGCCGCGGTGCGGCAGGCCACCCGTGCCCCGGCGCTGCGCCCTCCGACGACGAGGGGACCGGCCAGGTGCCCGGCGCCCGCCAGGTGGGCCACGACCGCCCGCCAGCCCTCGTCCAGGCGGGCCGGCGCGGGGGCGATCCTCCTGCCCGCGACCCGCCACGGCTGCTCGACGAGCAGCACGCGCCACCCGCCCTCGGCCGCGTCGCGGGCCACCGCCTGCAGGTCCGCCGACTCCACCCCACCACCGGCGCCGTGCCCCAGCAGCAGCGTCCCGCGGGAACCCCCGTCGGAGAGGTGGGCGCGGGCCGGACCGTGCGGCGTCCCGATGTCGAGCGCGGTCACCGCGGCGGGAGCGCCAGCAGGCCGTCGACCGCGCCGGCGAGGTCGCGGCCGGTCACGTC
This sequence comes from Blastococcus sp. SYSU DS0669, assembly GCF_054050895.1. Classification (NCBI taxonomy): domain Bacteria; kingdom Bacillati; phylum Actinomycetota; class Actinomycetes; order Geodermatophilales; family Geodermatophilaceae; genus Blastococcus; species Blastococcus sp. SYSU DS0669. The sequence goes on from NZ_JBJHAE010000006.1 coordinate 77,132, forward strand.
GGGCTCGCCGTACACCGCCGGGAACACCCGCTCGCTCCGCGGGAACCACGCCCCGGTGAGGCCGGCCCGCCGCGCGCCCAGCACGTCCCAGCCGTGCGCGGCCACGAGCGCCATCCGCTCCGGGGCCACGTCGCAGACGCCGGCCGCCCACAGGTACACCTCGCGGGCCGGCTTCCAGGCGCGGATCGTCTCGCTCGTCATGCTGCGCTCCACCAGCGGCGTGATCCCGCCCCGCTCCAGGGCCGCCTCAGCGACGCCGGGCGAGCCGTGCGACAGGGTGACCACCCGGATCCCGGCCTCGGTGAGCCGGCGCAGCGCGGGCTCGACGTCGGGGTGCGGGGACAGCTCGCCGAAGGCATCGGCCACGCCCGCGCGCTGGTCGGCCGACAGCCCGGTCTCCTGCGCCAGCGCGGCGTCGAAGGCGTCCCGGAACCGGCACCACGAGCCGACGGCGCCCGCGGCGAAGCCGGTGAGCAGCGTGCGGGCGAAGACGGTGCCCAGGAGCGACCCCGCCTCCCCGAGCTCGACCAGGGCGGCGCGGACCGGCGCGAGGTCCAGCAGCGTCTCGTTGACGTCGAAGGCGACCACGTCGGGCCGGGAACGGGTCACGGGCGGCGTCATGCTGCCGGGCGCCCGGGGTCCTCGCCGGCCAGATCCCGGCCGTCCGAGCCGGTCCGGGCCTGGCGGTGGTGGCGGACGTCCATGGCGCGCTTCCAGACCAGCCACCCGATCCCCAGCGCGGCGGCTGCGTAGATCAGGTAGTCGAAGTACTCGAGGTACTCGTAGACCACGTCACCGAGGGCCACGCCCAGGCCGATGAGCACGCTGTTCCAGATGAGGCTGCCCGCGGCGGAGTAGAGGACGAACTGGCCGAGCGGCATCCGGACCACCCCCGCGGGCACGGAGATGAAGCTGCGCACGATCGGCACCATCCGGCCGAAGAAGACGGCCGCGCGCCCGTGCCGCTCGAACCACTCGAAGGTGCGGTCGACGTCGGCGGTCTCGACCAGCGGCAGCCGGTCGAGGAAGGCATGCGAACGGCGGGGCCCCAGCGCCTTCCCGATGTAGTAGAAGAAGACCGCCCCCACGATCGACCCGAGGGTGGCGAACAGCACGACCGGGACGAGGGCCATCTCGCCGCCGCGGATGAGCACCCCGGCCAGGCCGAGCACCACCTCGCTGGGGATCGGCGGGACCACGGTCTCCAGCAGGATGGCCAGACCCACACCCACCGGGCCGAGGGCCTCCACGAGTTCGAGCAGGAATCCGGTGATGCCGCCCTCGTCGGAGGATGCAGCGGCGAGCGACGACATGGGTTCCACGGTAGAGGCGACGGGTTCCGCCGCCGCGCCCCCCGGCCGGGGCGCGGCTAGGTTCGGGGACCATGCGGCAGCGTTTCACCGCCCGGGCCCTCGTCGTCGGCGACCGAGCGGGGACGGTGATCCGGGACGGCGTGCTCGACGCCGTGGACGGGTCGATCACCTGGGCCGGCCCCGCCGCGGAGGCGCCGCCGCCCGGCGACGCGGAGGTGGTCGCGCTGCCCGGCGTCCTCACCCCGGGCCTGGTCAACGCGCACTCGCACGCCGCGATGGTGCTGTTCCGGGGGCAGGGCGAGGGGCTGCCGCTCGACCGCTGGCTGCAGGAGGTCATGTGGCCGCGCGAGGCCCGCCTCACGCCCGAGGACGTCGAGGTCGCCATGACCGCGGCGTCGGCGGAGATGCTGGGCAACGGCATCACCACCAGCGTCGAGATGTACTTCCACCCCGAGCGGATCGCCGCCGCCGTCGCCACGACCGGCGCCCGGGCGGTGATCGCCACGCCGCTGCTGCCCCTGCCCGGCATGCCACCCGTGGCCGAGCAGCTCGACGCCGCCGTCGCCCTGGCGCGGAGCGCTCCTGTGGACGGGACGGTCGAGTACGGCATCGGGCCGCACGCGGCCTACACCGTCCCGCTGCCGGTGCTCGCCGACGCCGCGCGGGCCGCCCGCGAGCACGACCTGCTGCTGCACCTGCACGTCGCCGAGACCGCGGCCGAGGGCGCCGACCTGCTCGCGGCGCACGGCCTGTCGGTGCCGGCCCTGCTCGCCTCCTACGACGTCCTGGGCGGGCGGGTGCTCGCCGCGCACTGCGTGCACCTGGACGACGGCGACCTGGACCTGTGGCGGGAGTTCGACGTCGCCGTCGCCCACTGCCCGGCCAGCAACGCCAAGCTCGCCAGCGGGGTCGCGCCTGTGCGCCCGATGCTCGACCTGGGCCTCCGCGTGGGCCTGGGCACCGACGGCCCGGCGTCCAACGACTCGCTCGACCTCTTCGCCGACCTGCGGCTGGCCGCCGGGATGGCGCGGCTGCGCGAGCGGTCGGCGACCGCGCTGACCGCCGGGGAGGCGTTCTGGCTGGCCACCGGCGGCGCCGCCGCTGCGCTGGGACGCCCGGACCTGGGGCAGCTCTCCGCCGGGCGACGGGCCGACCTGGTGCACGTCGACACCCGCGACCTGGTGTTCGAGCCGGTCGGCGACCCCGCGGACGTGCTGGCCCACCTGGTGTGGTCCGGCGCCGGGCGGCACGTGCGCGACGTCTGGGTGGGCGGTCGCCCCGTCGTGCGGGACGGCGCCCCCACGACGGTCGACGTCGACGCCCTGCGCACCGACGTCGCCGAGCGGGCCGCCCGGCTCGCCGCGCGCTGAGCTCAGCGGCCGCGGAGCCCGCAGGCGTCGTCGTTCCACGCGGACCCCTGTTCAACCAGGTGGTTGACCATGCGTGCGCCACGGTCTACGGTCTTCTTCAACCGAAAGGTTGAAGAAGGGGAGTGCTGCTGGTGGCGGATCCGCTCTCCCGGGTGTTCTCGGCGCTGGCCGACCCCACCCGACGGGACATCGTGGCGCGGCTCGCGGTCGGCGACGCCACGGTCAACGAGCTCGCCGCGCCCTACGACGTGACCGTCCAGGCCGTCTCCAAGCACCTCAAGGTGCTGGAGGACGCCGGCCTGGTGAGCCGGAGCCGGGAGGCCCAGCGCCGTCCGGTGCACCTCGAGGCAGAGGTCTTCGACCTCATGACGACGTGGATCGAGCGCTACCGGCGCCAGGCCGAGGAGCGCTACCGCCGGTTGGACGACGTCCTGCGCGCGATGCCGGACTCGACCGCCACCCCATCCCAGGAAGGAACCCCGTCATGACCAGCACCGCCCACCGCGGGACCGGGATCGTCCTCGACCCGCAGGTCCCGCTCGTCCGCATCACCCGCGAGTTCGACGCCCCGCCCGAGAAGGTGTTCCGGGCGCACGTCGACCCCGAGCTGTTCGCCCGGTGGACCGGGCCACGGAGCATGCAGGTGCGGATCGACCGGTACGACTGCCGCACCGGCGGCTCCTACCGCTACGTCATGGCGCAGGACGGGCAGGACTACGCGTTCAACGGGGTCTTCCACGAGGTGCGCCCGGGCGAGGTCATCGTCCAGACCTTCGCCTTCGAGGGCATGCCGGACGACGTCGCCCTGGAGCGGCTCGTCTTCGAGGACCTCGGCGACGGGCGCACCCGGCTCACCTCGACCTCGCTGGTCGACTCGTTCGAGGGCCGCGACGCCTTCGTCGCCAGCGGGATGGAGGTCGGCGTGAACGAGGGCTACGAGAAGCTGGACGAGTTGCTCGCCCGCTGACGGTCGAGCCACCAGCGGCGCACCCCGACCGCCGAGCCCAGGACGGTCCGGGCCGGCCGGCTGCCCAGCCGGCTCCGGTTCGCGGCGATCGCGGCCTTCCACGCGCCGTCGTCGTAGGTCGGGTACGCGTGCGTCGTGCCGGTCAGGTCGCCGGCCGTCAGCCCCTTCCGGACGGCGAGGGTCAGCTCGCCGAGCGTCTCGCCGGCCCGGGACCCGACGACCGTGGCGCCGACGACGCCGTGCCGCCTCCGACGACGAGCAGGTCCCAGGTGTCGCCGCTCACGCGCGCAGGCTGATCGTCTCGCCCCGGTGGGCCGGCCGGACCGTACCGGGCAAGCGCCGGCGGGCGACCTCGGCCACGAAGTCGCCCAGTGGCGAGGCGAAGACCGCGTAGTCGTCGTAGTGCACCGGCACGGTGACCGGCGGCTTCAGCAGCTCCACCAGGTCCGCGCCCTGCCGGCCGTCCATGGTCACCGTCAGCCCCAGCACCTTCGTGCCGCCCAGGTGCGGGATGACGACGTCGAGCGGGCCGCAGCGCTCCAGCACCTCGCCCAGGAACGGCCGGAAGAGGGTGTCGCCGCTGATGTAGCCGCGCCAGCTCACCGCGCCGTCGCGCACCAGCTCCAGCACGCTGCCCATGACCTGGGGGAGCGCCCGGGCCAGCGGTCCCGGGCCGTGCACGCCCGGCACCGAGGTCACCCGCAGCTCCTCGCCCTCGCGAGCGAAGGTGTGCGTCTGCCACGGTCGTAGGTCGGCGGTGCCGGTGAAGCCGCGGTCGGCCAGGCACTTCGAGGCCTCCGGCGTCGTGACGACCGGCGTCTCCTTCGCCAGCGTCCGCGTGGCGATCCGGTCCCAGTGGTCGCCGTGCATGTGGGAGAGCAGGATGCCGTCCAGCTCGGGCAGCTGGGCCGGGAGCAGGGCCGGGTCGGTCAGCCGCTTGCTGCGCAGCCCGTAGCCCAGGTGTGCCCGCTGGCCGCGGTGCAGGAAGTTCGGGTCGGTGAGCAGCGTGAAACCCCCGACGCGCAGCAGCATCGTCGCGTTGCCGCCGAAGGTCATGGTCACGTCGTCCGCAGCGCCGTCCATGCGCGGCGCTTACCCCGGGCACTCCGCGTCACGCCTGCCCGAGCGCTGGTAGACAGGCGGCGTGCCAGGAACCCGCACGATCGACGAGACCTTCCTCGGGCTGCCGCTGTCCGCGCTGACCGACGCCGCGCTGACCCGCGCGGTCGACCTCGGCTGCTCGCACGCCGACCTGCGGGTGGAGCGCATCCGCACCCAGACGATCAGCCTGCGCGACGCCCGGCCCGAGGCCTTCACTGACGGTGAGGACCTGGGGCTGGCCGTGCGGGTCGTCTTCGAGGGCACCTGGGGGTTCGCGGCCGGCGTCGTCCTCACCGCGGCCGAGGCGGTGCGCCTGGCCGAGGAGGCCGTCGCCGTGGCCCGGGTGGCCGCCGCCCTCAACTCCGACCGCGTGGAGCTGGCCCCGGAGCCCGTGTACCGCGACGCCGAGTACGTCTCCGCCTACGACGTCGACCCGTTCACCGTGCCGGACGCCGAGAAGACGGCGCTGCTCACCGGGCTGTCCGAGCAGCTGCTGGCCGCCGACGGCGTCGAGCACGTGCAGGCCACCTGCATGCTGGTCAAGGAGCAGAAGTACTACGCCGACACCGCGGGCACCCGCACCCGGCAGCAGCGGGTGCGCGTCAACCCCGACCTCACGGCGCTCGCCGTCGACCGCGCCACCGGGTCGTTCGAGAGCATGCGCACCCTCGCCCCGCCGGCCGGCCGCGGGTGGGAGTACCTCACCGGCACCGGCTGGGACTGGCAGGCGGAGCTCGCGGAGCTCCCCGAGCTGCTGCGCGAGAAGACCAAGGCGCCCTCGGTGCAGGCGGGTTGGTACGACCTCGTCGTCGACCCGTCCAACCTGTGGCTGACCATCCACGAGTCGATCGGGCACGCCACCGAGCTGGACCGGGCGCTGGGCTACGAGGCGGCCTACGCGGGCACCTCCTTCGCCACCCCTGACCAGCTGGGCAGCCTCCGGTACGGCTCACCGCTGATGGACGTCACCGGCGACCGCACCGCCCTGCACGGGCTCTCGACCGTGGGCTGGGACGACGAGGGCGTCGCCGGCCAGCAGTGGGACATCGTGAAGGACGGCGTCCTCGTGGGCTACCAGGTGGATCGGAACATGGCCCGGCTGCAGGGCATGGAGCGGTCCAACGGCTGCGCCTACGCCGACTCGCCCGGCCACGTCCCGGTGCAGCGCATGGCCAACGTGTCCCTGCAGCCGGCCCCCGACGGGCCGAGCACCCAGGAGATCATCGGCGGCGTCGAGCGCGGCATCTACGTCGTCGGCGACAAGAGCTGGTCGATCGACATGCAGCGCTACAACTTCCAGTTCACCGGCCAGCGGTTCTACCGGATCGACAGCGGCCGGCTGGCCGGGCAGGTGCGCGACGTCGCCTACCAGGCGACGACGACGGACTTCTGGGGCTCGATGCGGGTCGTCGGCGGCCCGCAGACCTACGTCCTGGGCGGCGCGTTCAACTGCGGCAAGGCGCAGCCCGGCCAGACCGCGGCGGTCAGCCACGGCTGCCCCACCGCCCTGTTCGAGGGCGTCACCATCCTCAACACCGTCGAGGAGGCCGGGCGATGACCCCGACCCCGCAGCAGATCGTCGAGCGGGCGCTGGCCGCCTCCACCGCCGATGGGCAGATCACGTTCGTCGTCGAGGGGTCCGAGGCGAACCTGCGCTGGGCCGCCAACAGCCTGACCACCAACGGTGCCATGCGCTCGCGCCAGGTCGTCGTCATCTCCTTCGTCGACGGCGGCGCCGGCATGGCCGCAGGCACCGTGAGCCGCTCGGGGACGCCGGACGTCGCGGGTCTCGTGGCCGCCAGTGAGCAGGCCGCACGCGACGCGGGCCCGGCCGAGGACGCGATGCCGCTGATCGCCGACACCCCGCCGGGGACCGGCGACTGGGACGCCGAGCCCGCGGAGACCTCGATCGAGGTGTTCTCGGAGTTCGCCCCGGCGCTCGGCCAGGCCTTCGGCGAGGCCCGCGACCGCGGCGAGCTCCTCTTCGGCTTCGCCGAGCACTCGATGCGTTCCACGTACCTCGGCAGCTCCACGGGGCTGCGCCTCCGCCACGACCAGCCCACGGGCCGGGTGGAGGTCAACGGCAAGACGCCGGACTTCGGCCGCTCGGTGTGGGCGGGCACCGGCACCCGCGACTTCACCGACGTCTCGGTGCCCGACCTCGCCGCGGACGTGCGGCAGAAGCTGGCCTGGTCGCAGCGGCGCGTGGACCTGCCGGCGGGCCGGTACGAGACGCTGCTGCCGCCCTCGGCCGTCGCCGACCTGATGATCTACCTCTACTGGACGATGGAGGCGCGGGACGCCGACGAGGGCCGCAACGTCTTCGCCCGGACCGGTGGCGGCACCCGCATCGGCGAGCGGCTCGCGACGCTGCCGCTGACGTTGCGCAGCGATCCGCACGCCCCGGGCCTGGAGGCCACCCCGTTCCAGGTGGTGGGGGGCTCCTCCGGCGCCGCCTCGGTCTTCGACAACGGGATGGCGACGCCGGCGGTCGACTGGATCGCCGAGGGGGTCCTGAGCAACCTGGTCCGGCCGCGGTCGTGGGCGCTGAAGACCACCGCGCCGGCCACCGCAGCCGTCGACAACCTGATCCTCGAGGACCGCACCGCCACGGCGACCCAGGCGGAGATGGTGGCCGCGACCGACCGGGGCCTGCTGCTGACGACCCTCTGGTACATCCGCGAGGTGGACCCGCAGACCCTGCTGCTCACCGGGCTCACCCGCGACGGGGTCTTCCTGGTGGAGGACGGCGAGGTGACCGGCGCGGTGAACAACTTCCGGTTCAACGAGTCACCGGTCGACCTGCTCGGCCGGGCCGTGCAGGCGGGCCGCACCGAGCGCACGCTGCCGCGGGAGTGGAACGACTGGTTCACCCGTACCGCGATGCCGGCGCTGCGGGTGCCGGACTTCAACATGAGCAGCGTCAGCCCCGCCAGCTGAGGGCGCCCGGGCGGGTCGGGGCCGTTCCGTCACAGTTCCGCCAAGTCGATCTCGCGCAGGCTGGCGGAAACTGACGGCGACGATTCGTGTGCGTCGAACTACTCTCGGTTGCGGAACATGAGCGAGCGGAAGGCTTTACCCCAGAGCGGGTCCTGCCGAAACCTCTCGTAGCTCGAACACCGGGTACCGCACGCGAGCCCCGCTCCCACGGGGCTGTCGAGGGGAGGACTCCGTGACCAGGAGTCGCAAGCCGTCCGTCTTCCAGGTGGGCAAGGTCCGCGACGACGGGCACACCGTCGTCATCTCCGGCTGGGGCCTGGGCCTCTGCGCCGCCGCCTGCACCTGCCACCGCCACCCGTCGGCCGGCCACCTCGCGATCGCCGAGGACCAGGCCGGCGGCTCCATCGGCCTCGTCAGCTTCCGCGACGGCGGCTGCGACTGCTGCGAGCCGTGGACCTCCGAGGAGCTCTCGGGCATCCTGCGCGACTTCCGGGCCCTCGACGTCCTCGAGGTGCAGGAGCCCCTCGCCGGCTGATTGAAGGGCCCCCGTGCCCCCCGCCACTCGCACGCTCGTGGCGGGACCCTGCACGGCGGCCGTTCCACAGCGTCACCTGCGGGGTAGTGCGGGCCCATGTTGGGACGCGCTGCCCTGCGGGGCGCTCTCGCCGGCCTGGCCGGTGTCGCCGTGATGACGCTCGGCGAGAAGGCCGAGCAGGCGGTGACGCACCGGCCGGACAGCTACGTGCCGGCCCGCACGTCGACGGCGCTCACGACCGGACGGCGGCTGCCGGGCTCGGCCCGCCCGCCGGTCCGCAACCACCTCATGCACTGGGGGACCGGGGCCGCCGTCGGCGCGCTCCGCGGCATCTGGGCCGCGAGCGGACTGCGCGGCGTCCGCGCATCGGTCTGGCACGCCTCCATCCGGTTGGCCACCGACCAGACGCTGGAGAACGCCACCGGCGTCGGCGCCCCGCCCTGGACCTGGTCCCGCCGCGACCAGCTCGTCGACGTCGCCCACAAGACCGTGTACTCCCTCGTCACCGGGGCCGTCGCCGACCGACTGATCCCCCTCGCGCCCGACCGCCTCCCCGACGGCACCGCGGCCGGTCCCCGCCGCCGCTGACGACCCCGTGGCGGTGGGCGCCTCCCGTGACGGGTGTGACGCCTGGGGCGAAGCCGCGGTCGCCCACCCGCGCGCCCCCGACTACTTCTCGAGACGACCTCCCTACGGTCCGTCCTGACGCGCATGGTTGCGGCCCCTTCCCCGGGCCGGGCGCAGCTGATCGGAGGCCAGGGTGCACGCGCAGCGCACGACCACCCGACGCCGCTCGCGTGCCGTCCTGGCGGTCGGCGCCGCGGTGCTGGCGGCGGCGACGGCGGTTCTCCCCGCGACGGCGGCCCACGCCGAGCCCGGCTCGGTGGCCGAGGCGGCGTCGCTGATGGCGGAGGCCGCCCAGCAGCTCACCGTGATCGAGGCCCAGGTGCACGAGGCGGAGGAGATCGTCGCCGGCCAGCAGCAGGCAGCCGCCGCGGCCGCCGACCAGGCGCAGGCCGCCCGCGAGGCGCTCGCCGTCCACGAGCCGCAGATCCGCGCCATCGTGCAGAGCAGCTTCACCAGCACGACCCAGTCGCGCGTCGCCGCCTTCCTCACCAGCGACTCGGCCGACGAGCTCGTCCAGCAGATGACGACGCTGGACATGATCGCCACGCACACCAACGAGGTCATCGCGCAGGTCGCCGCGGCCCGCACCGCCGCGGAGCAGGCGCAGGCCGCCGCGGATGCCGCCACCGCGACCGCGCAGGCGGGGCTGGCCGAGCTGCAGGCCCAGCAGGCCGAGGTCGAGCGGCGGGCCGCCGAGTACCAGTCGGACTACGACCGGCTCTCGACCGCCGAGCAGGAGCGCGTCTCCACCATCGTGGCCGGCCCGAGGCTGTCGACGCCGACGGTCGCGGAGCTGCCGGTCGCGGCGGGCAGCGCGGCCGCGACCGCGATCCAGGTGGCGCTGTCGAAGGTCGGCTCCCCCTACCGCTCCGGCGCCACCGGCCCCAGCGCCTTCGACTGCTCCGGCCTCACCTCCTACGCCTACGCCGCCGCCGGCATCGCGCTCCCGCGCACCAGCAGCGGCCAGTCCACGATCGGTCCGCAGCTCTCGCGCGGCGAGCTCCAGCCCGGCGACCTGGTCTTCTACTACTCGCCGATCAGCCACGTCGCCCTCTACATCGGCAACGGGATGATCGTGCACGCCCGCACCTACGGCACCCCGCTGTCGGTCACCTCGGTCGACCAGGGCGGCTTCCGGTTCGGCGTCCGCCCCACCGGCTGACCCGTCCGCCGGCCACCCGGGGCCCCGTCCGCACGCCCCCGTTCCGCGGGCCGTCCCCGCCCGACGTACGTTGCGGGGGAGCAGTGACCGGCGCGAGAGGGGCACCAGGTGAGCGGCGAGGTTCCGGAGCGGGTCCGCGGCATCTACGACGAGGTGCTGCGGCGCAATCCGGGTGAGACGGAGTTCCACCAGGCCGTCCGCGAGGTCCTGGAGTCCCTCGCCGTCGTCCTCGACCGGCACGGCGAGTACACCGAGATGAAGACAGTCGAGCGGATCTGCGAGCCGGAGCGGCAGATCATCTTCCGGGTGCCGTGGCAGGACGACCGCGGCGAGGTCTGGATCAACCGTGGCTTCCGGGTGGAGTTCAACTCCGCGCTGGGCCCCTACAAGGGCGGGCTGCGCTTCCACCCGTCGGTGAACCTGGGCATCGTCAAGTTCCTCGGGTTCGAGCAGATCTTCAAGAACGCGCTCACCGGCATGCCCATCGGCGGCGGCAAGGGCGGCTCCGACTTCGACCCGAAGGGTCGCTCGGACGCCGAGATCATGCGGTTCTGCCAGTCGTTCATGACCGAGCTCTACCGGCACCTGGGCGAGTACACGGACGTGCCCGCCGGCGACATCGGCGTCGGCGCCCGCGAGATCGGCTACCTGTTCGGCCAGTACAAGCGGATCACCAACCGGTACGAGTCCGGCGTCCTCACCGGCAAGGGCCTGGGCTGGGGCGGCGCGCTGGTCCGCACGGAGGCCACCGGCTACGGCGCGGCCTTCTTCGCCGAGGCGATGATGGCGGCGCGCGGCCAGACCTTCGACGGCGCGCGGGTCGTGGTCAGCGGCTCGGGCAACGTCGCCGTCTACGGCATCGAGAAGGTGCACCAGCTCGGCGGCACCGTCGTCGCCTGCTCGGACTCCAGCGGCTACGTCGTCGACGAGAAGGGCATCGACCTCGACCTGCTCAAGCAGGTCAAGGAGGTCGAGCGGGGCCGGATCTCCGACTACGCCGAGCGCCGCGACTCGGCGAGCTTCGTGCCCGACGGCAGCATCTGGGACGTCCCCTGCGAGGTGGCGATCCCCAGCGCCACGCAGAACGAGCTCGACGGCGACGCCGCCGAGGTGCTCGCCCGCAACGGCTGCCGCTACGTGGTGGAGGGGGCGAACATGCCCGCCACCCCGTCGGCGGTGAAGGTCCTCCGTGAGGCGGGCATCGCCTTCGCACCCGGCAAGGCCGCCAACGCCGGCGGCGTGGCCACCTCCGCGCTCGAGATGCAGCAGAACGCCTCGCGCGACCGCTGGACCTTCGAGCACAGCGAGGCCCGGCTGGCCGAGATCATGCGCGACATCCACACCCGCTGCCACGAGACCGCCGAGGAGTACGGCTCGCCGGGCGACCTGGTGCTCGGGGCGAACGTCGCGGGCTTCCTGCAGGTGGCCGAGGCGGTGCACGCGCACGGCCTCATCTAGAAGGACCCCCTCGCCCCCCGCCGCTCGCAGGCTCGCGGCGGGCCCCCGCGAGGGGGCCGTTCCAGCCCCTACAGTTCTGCGCGGACGATCTCGGCGGCGAGCGCGAGGGAGCGCATCTTGCCCGCCGCGGACTCCCGGGACAGGTACTTCAGCCCGCAGTCGCTGGTGAGCACGAGCCGGTCGACGTCGACGTCCTCCAGCGCGCGCCGCACCCGGCCGGCCACCGTCTCCGGCGTCTCCACCTCCTCGGTGGAGAGGTCGAGGACGCCGAGCGCGATGCCCTTGCCCCGGAGCGGGCGCAGCGTGGCCGGGTCGAGGTGGGACTGCGCGGTCTCCACCGCCACCGTGTCCACCGGGGTGTCGGCCAGCTCCGGCAGGAACGAGTAGCCCTCGGGCCGCTCGGACACCATCGCCGCGTAGCCGAAGCACAGGTGCAGGTGGACCGCCCCCGGGGCGCCCTCCACCGCGCGGGTCACCGCCTCAGCGCCGTACTGGCGGGCCACCTCGGGCCGGGCCTGCAGCCACGGTTCGTCGATCTGCACGATGTCGGCGCCGGCGGCGAACAGGTCGGCGATCTCCGCCCGGACGACGTCGGCGTACGCCAGCGCCAGCGCGCGGCCGTCGCCGTAGTGCTCGTCCTGCGCCTGCTGCGCCATGGTGAACGGGCCGGGGACCGTGATCTTGACGGTCCGGTCCGTGTGCGTCCGCAGGAACCGGACGTCGTCGGCCTGGATCGGGCCCGGGCGGCCGATGTCACCGACCACCCGCGGCACCGGGATCGGCTTGCCCGAGCGGTTGAGGATGCTGCCCGGGTGGTCGACGTCGACGCCGCTGAGCGCGGTCGCGAAGTGGTTGGAGTAGGACTCCCGCCGGATCTCGCCGTCGGTGAGGATGTCCAGCCCCGCCTCCTCCTGCGAGCGGATCGCGAGGAGGGTCGCGTCGTCCTGCGCCCCGGCGAGCAGCTCCGGCGGGATGCGCCACAGCTCCGCGGCGCGCACCCGGGGCGGGAACTGGTGGGCGAGGCGGTCGCGGTCGATGAGCCAGTCCGGCTGGGGGAGGCTGCCGACGATCGAGGTGGGCAGCGGGGGCAGGGGTGCGGCGGACATGTGGCTGAGTCTGCCGGGGCCGAGGTCGGTGCGCGTGGTGCGCACCTGTGCTGTGCTGTGGGCGTGGCGGACAACTACATCGCGGAACTGCCCTTCGGGGCCCCGAGGATCGACGACGAGGCCTTCGTGGCCCCGACCGCCGTGGTGGTGGGGGCGGTCACCATGGGCCCACGCGCGAGCATCTGGTACGGCGCCGTGGCCCGGGCCGACCAGGAGACCATCGAGATCGGGGCCGGCTCCAACGTCCAGGACGGCTGCACGCTGCACTCCGACCCCGGCTTCCCGCTGGTGGTCGGCCGCGACGTGACGGTCGGGCACCGTGTCGTGCTGCACGGCGCCCGGATCGACGACGAGGTCCTGGTCGGCATGGGCAGCGTCGTGATGAACGGGGCGCACATCGGCACCGGCTCGATCGTCGCCGCCGGGGCCGTGGTCACCCAGGGCAAGCAGTTCCCCCCGCGCTCGGTGATCGCCGGCGTCCCGGCGAAGGTGGTGCGCGAGGCCACCGACGACGACCTGCTGCACATCCGCGGCAACGCGGCCGCCTACTCCGAGCGGCTGCCGGAGGCGCGCAAGGTGCGGCCCGTCGTGCGCCGGCCCCTGCCGCCGGCCGGCATGGTGCCCGGGGACGCGCTCTCCTAGGCGGCGGTCAGCCACTCCCGCAGGCCGGCCAGCAGGCGGTCGATGTCGTCGGTGTCGCTGTAGGGGGCCAGGCCCACCCGGAGGCCGCCGGTGTCGCCGAGCCCGAGCCACCGGCTGGCCTCGATCGCGTAGAAGGAGCCCGCCGGGGCGTTCACGCCCCGCGCGGCGAGGAAGCGGTAGGCCTCGGCTGCGTCCTGCCCCTCGAAGGTCAGCAGCAGCGTCGGCGTGCGGTGCGCCGCCCGGGACCACAGCCGCACCCCGGGCAGCTCGGCCACGCCCGCCTCCAGCCGCTCGCGCAGCCGGTCCTCGTGCTCCTCGACCGCGGTCATCGCCGCGACGAGCCGCTCCCGGCGGGTGCCGCCGTCCCCGAGGGCGGCGAGGAAGTCCACCGCCGCGGTGGTGCCGGCCAGCAGCTCGTAGGGCAGCGTGCCGAGCTCGTAGCGCTCGGGGACGGCGTCCGAGCTCGGCAGCAGCTTGGCCGGGTGCAGCGTCGTCAGCAGCGCCGGGTCCGCGGCGAGCACGCCGCAGTGCGGGCCGAGGAACTTGTACGGCGAGCAGAGGAAGACGTCGGCGCCGAGCGCGGGGACGTCGACCGGCGCGTGGGCGGTGAGGTGCACGCCGTCGACGACGAGCAGGGCGCCAGCCGCGTGCACCCGCGCGGCGATCTCCTCGATCGGCGGCCGGGTGCCGATCAGGTTGGAGGCACCGGTCACCGCGACCAGCCGCGTGCGGTCGCCGAGCACGGCGGCGACGTCGTCGCCGGTCAGCTCGCCGGTGGCCGGGTCGAACGCCGCCCACCGCACCGTCGCGCCCACGGCCTCGGCCGCCACCACCCAGGGCCGGATGTTGGCGTCGTGGTCGAGCCGGGTGACCACCACCTCGTCGCCGGGGCCCCAGCCGGCGGCGAGCGTGCGGGCCAGGTCGAACGTGAGCGCGGTGGCGCTGCGGCCGAAGACGACGCCGCCGGGGTCGACCCCGAGCAGGTCGGCCATCGCCGAGCGCGCGCCGAGCACCGTCTCGTCGGCGAGCCGCTCGGCGGCGGTCACCGAGCCGCGGTTGCTGATCGGCGCGGTCAGCGTCGCGGCCACCGCCCGGCCCACCGCCTCGGGCACCTGGGTGCCGCCGGGGCCGTCGAAGTGCGCGGTGCCGCTCGCCAGCGACGGGAAGCAGGCGCGGAGCGCGGCGACGTCGAAGCCCATGGTCACCGACGCTAGCCGCCGCCCGTCAGGCGTCCCCCGCCAGGGCGGCGACGGCGGTCCGCGCCTCCTCGACGGGGAGCGCCAGCGTCGCGTCGCCGACCGCGAGCTCGACGCGCACGACGCCGGGGTCGCCGGTGACCGCGGCCTGCGGCCAGGTCCACAGGCCCTGCTCGGCGGCGAGCCGGCGGGCGGCCGCCGTGAACGTCTCCGGGGTGGTGCGCAGCAGCAGGTGCAGCATCGGCGTCTGCGGCGGGTCGGGGACGACGGTGACACCGGGGAGGTCGCGCACGGCGTCGGCCACCTCGCGGGCGCGGGCCAGGTAGGCGGGCATCAGCGGCAGCCGCCGGCGCAGGCAGGCCAGCGCCGAGGCCGCGCCCGGCCAGAGCCCGAAGAGCGTGCCGCCGAGCCGGCGCCGCCACTCGCGGACCTCGGCCACCACGTCGGCCGGGCCGGCCAGGCAGCAGCCGGCCAGCGCGCCGATGCCCTTGTAGAAGCTGACGTAGACGGTGTCGAACAGCCCGGCGATCTCGGCCGGCGTGCGGTCGTACCCGGCCGAGGCCTCCCACAGCCGGGCGCCGTCGAGGTGGGCGGCGGCGCCGCGCTCCTGCGCCCAGGCCGCCTGCGCGACCAGGTCGTCCCACGGTGGCAGCGGTCCGCCGAGGTCGCGCTGCGGCAGCTCCACCAGCAGCGCGGCAGGGTGCTCGGCGACGGCGTCGAGGTCAGCCCGCAACAGCAGGCGGTACCGGTCGCCCGCCGGGCGCAGGACCATGCCGTGCAGCCGCTCGAACGCCTGCTCCTCGTGCCGGATCAGGTGGCTCTCGGGGTGGCAGACGACGGTGCGCCGGCCGCGCCGCTCGGCGTGCACCCGCAGCGCCGCCTGCTGGGCCATGACGCCGCTGGGCAGGTACACCGCCGCGGGCAACCCGAGCAGCTCCGCCACCTCGGCCTCGAGCTCGCTGACCACTCCGCCCTCGCCGTACCGGTCGGGGGCGGTGCCGGGCGGGACCGTGGCCAGCAGGTCGGCCGGGCGCCAGTCGCCGTGCCCCGTCAGCGCGCGGGTGCAGGCATCGCGCAGGGCGAGGAGGTCGTCGTCCACCCGGTCAGTCTCGCCCGCCGGGCGGGGGGTGGAAGGGGCGGCCCGCGGCCAGCCGCTCCACGCAGGCCGCGACCCGCTTCGCCCGGCCGGCGGGGGTGGCGGCGGTGTGCACCCGCCACAGGACGGCGTAGCGGTTCTGCCCGTCCAGGGCGTCGAAGGCGGCCCGCGCGCCGGGCTCGGCGTCCAGAGCGGCGGCGAGGTCGTCGGGCACCGTGATGGTGGCCGCGCCCGGGTAGGCGCGCTCCCACCGGCCGTCGGCCCGCGCCGCCTCCACCGCAGCCAGTCCGGCCGGGCGCATCCGTCCCTCGGCGATCAGCCGCTCCACGGTGGCGACGTTCTTCTGCGACCAGACGCTCCGCGGGCGGCGCGGGGTGAGCCGCAGCAGGTGGTAGGAGTCGTCCAGCCGGAGCCCGCGCCCGTCGATCCAGCCGAAGCAGAGCGCCGACTCGACGACCTCGGCGGAGGTGAGGGAGGGGATGCCCGAGCCCTTGCGCGCGATCTGCACGTACAGCCCCGGGGCGGTGGCGTGCTCGGCCTCCAGCCAGGCCTCGAAGGCGGGCTGGTCGGGGAACGGCAGCATCGGCAGGTCCGTCGGCGTCGGCACGCCGCCATCCTGGCCCCCGGGTGCGACAACCGGGCGCCGTCAGCCCGCGAGCAGCTCGCGCAGCAGCGCGTCGACCGCCGCCGTCTCGACCAGGAAGCCGTCGTGCCCGTGGGGCGAGCCGATGAGCCGCAGCGGCACGCCGAGCGCGTCGGCCACCCGCTGCTGCTGCTCCGGTGGGTACAGCCGGTCGCTGTCCACGCCGGCGACCAGGGCGCGGGCGGTCACGCCGGCCAGCGCCACCTCCACGCCGCCGCGGCCCCGGCCGACGTCCCAGCTGTTCATGGCCTCGGTGAGCACCACGTAGCTCCCGGCGTCGAACCGGCGGGTCAGCTTGGCCCCGTGGTGCTGCAGGTAGGAGGCGACGGCGAATCGGCCGTCCTCCTGCAGGCGCGCGCCGAAACGCGCCTCGAGCTCCGCGGCGCTGCGGTAGGTGAGGTGGGCGATCCGGCGGGCGACGTCGAGGCCGTCCGCCGGCGGGTCGCCCGGCGGGTAGTCCCCGCCGCGCCAGCGGGGGTCGGCGCGCACGGCCGCCTGCTGGGTGGTCTGCGTGCCGATCTGGTCGGCCGAGGCGACGGCGGTGGAGGCGAGGAAGAACAGCCCCGCCACCCGCCCGGGGAACCGGACCGCCCACTCCAGTGCCCGCATGCCGCCCATGGAGCCGCCGGCGACGGCGGCGAAGCGCTGGACGCCCAGCGCGTCGGCGAGCGCCGCCTCGGCCCGGACCTGGTCGCCGACCGTGATCTCCGGGAAGCGCGAGCCCCACGCTCGCCCGTCCGGCGCGGGTGACGACGGCCCGGTCGTCCCCTGGCAGCCGCCCAGGACGTTCGCGCAGACGACGAAGAACCGGTCGGTGTCCAGCGCGGCGCCCGGGCCCACGACGCCGCCCCACCAGCCGGGCGTCGGGTGCCCCGGCCCGCGGTCGCCCACCACGTGGCTGTCACCGGTCAGCGCGTGCTCGACCAGCACGGCGTTGCCGCCGTCCGGGGCGAGCGTCCCCCAGGTCTCGTAGGCGATCCGCACGCCGGGCAGGTTGCCGCCGCGCTCCAGCTCGAACGGGGCGGGCAGGTCGAGGAAGCGCCGGCCGCCCGCCGGATCCCCCTCGGCCCACCCGCCCACGTCAGGCGGACTTGGCGGCGCGGAAGCCGGCCTCGAGGTCGGCGAGGATGTCCTCGATCCCCTCCAGGCCCACGGCGAGGCGCACCAGGCCCGGCGTGACGCCGGTGGTCAGCTGCTCCTCGGGGGTGAGCTGGGAGTGCGTCGTCGAGGCCGGGTGGATCACCAGGCTGCGCACGTCGCCGATGTTGGCGACGTGGCTGTGCAGTTCCAGGGCCTCCACGAACCGCTTGCCGGCCTCCACGCCGCCGTGCAGCTCGAAGGTCAGGACGGCGCCGGCGCCCTTCGGCGCGTACTTCTGCTGCGCGGCGTGCCACGGCGAGGACGGCAGCCCCGGGTAGTTCACCCGCTCGACGGCGTCGTGGGCCTCGAGGAACTCGGCCACCCGCTGCGCGTTCTGCACGTGCCGCTCCATGCGCAGGGAGAGCGTCTCGATGCCCTGCACCACCAGGAAGGCGTTGAACGGCGAGACCGCGGGCCCCAGGTCGCGCAGCAGCTGCACCCGGGCCTTCAGCGCGAACGCCGGTGCGCCGAGGTCGGCGTAGACGACGCCGTGGTACGTGGGGTCGGCGGTGGTGAACATCGGGTGCCGGCCGCCGGTCCAGTCGAACGACCCGCCGTCGACGATGAGCCCGGCGATGACGGTGCCGTGGCCGCCGAGGTACTTGGTGGCCGAGTGGACGACGACGTCGGCGCCGAACTCCAGCGGCCGGACCAGGTAGGGCGTCGCGATGGTGTTGTCGACGATGAGCGGGACGCCGTTGCGGTGGGCGACGCCGGCGACGGTCTCGATGTCGAGGATGTCGCCCTTCGGGTTGCCGATCGACTCGGCGAAGAAGGCCCGGGTGTTCTCCTGCACGAGGGACTGCCAGTTCTCCGGGTCGTCGGGGTCCTCGACGAAGGAGACGGTGATGCCCATCTTCGGCAGCGAGTGGTGCAGCAGGTTGTACGTGCCGCCGTACAGGGACGCCGACGCGACGAGGTGGTCGCCGGCCTCGGCGAGGTTGAGGATGGCGAGGGTCTCCGCGGCCTGGCCGGAGGCGACGGCGAGCGCGGCGACGCCGCCCTCCAGCGACGCGACGCGCTGCTCCAGCGCATCCTGCGTCGGGTTCATGATCCGCGTGTAGATGTTGCCCATCTCGGCCAGCGCGAAGAGGTCCGCCGCGTGCTGGGTGTCGCGGAACTGGTAGGCGGTGGTCGCGTAGATCGGCAGCGCGCGGGCGCCGGTCGTGGGGTCGGGGCTCGTGCCGGCGTGGATCTGCCGGGTCTCGAAGCTCCAGCTCTGCGGGTCGGTCATGCGCCGTCTCCTTCGCTCGCGGGAGATCCCGCGGCGCACGGGAGCTCCGTCCTTGCCGGGGGCGGGGCGCCGACCGGCCGGCTCTTCCCCTGGAGCACCTCAGACGGAGTTGAGGTTGCCGGGCAGCCAGCCAGGTGCTTCGCGCTGCCTCTCAGGAGCCGACGTGATCCTAGGACGCTCCGCCGGGCGACGCACACCCGCCCGGACTCGGGCAGCGATGTCCCACGTGAAACAGCGGCCCACGGTCCTAGGAGCCGGGCGCGGTCTCCTCGCCCGTGCCGCCGGTCGGCGCGGGGGCGGGCGTCTCCGGCGCCGTGGTGGTCGTGCCCGGCGCGGTGGTGGTGGGCGCGGAGGGCGAGGTGGTCGGCTCGGGCTGCTGCGTCGTCGTCACCGGCTCCTCGGTCGGCGGCGTCTCCTCCGTCTGCGTGGGCTCCGTCGTGCCCGCCGGGTCGGTCGGCTCGGTGACCGCCGTCTCCCCGGTCGCGGGCGCGCCCTGCGCAGGGGGCTTGACGTTCAGCCAGAGGGCGAAGACCGCCACGAAGAGGATGGCGAGCACGACGGTGGAGGTGCGGGCGCGGCCCAGGTGCCGGGGGATCGACGCCCACCAGCCGTGCCGCGGCGCCGGCGACGGCGAGTCGGCGGGCGAGCCCGGCGCGGCGGCGGGGGCGGTGCTCACGGTGGGCTCCTCGGAGGCGCGGGCGGCCGGGTCGCGGCGCTCGTCGGGTGTCTTCACCGGACCCCCTCCTGGACGGCCGTCGCGCCGTCCTGCGCCAGGGGCGCCGTCGTGGGCGGCGGCACCTGCATGCCCTGGCTGCGGAACGCCTGGACGATGCGGGCGCGCAGGTCCCGGCCCACCTCGAACTGCTTGCCGGGCAGCGTGCGGGCGACCACCCGCACGTTCACCTCGTCCAACCCGAGGGTCTCGACGCCCATCACGGTGGGCGGGTCGAGCAGCAGCGGCCGCATGGCCGGGTCGCGGAACGCCTCCCGGCCCACCCCGCGCAGGACCTCGTTGGCCCGGTTGACGTCGACGGTGGTCGGCAGGGGGACGTCGACGACGGCGCGCGCCCAGTCGCGGGACAGGTTGATGACCTTGACGATCTGGCCGTTGGGGATGGTCACGACCTCGCCGTCGGGCGAGCGCATCCGGGTGACCCGCAGCGTGACGTCCTCGACCGTGCCGTTCGCCGGGTCGCCCCCGCCGACCACCTGGATCGAGACGACGTCCCCGAACCCGTACTGGCGCTCGGTGATGATGAAGAACCCGGCCAGCACGTCACCGACGATGCGCTGCGCTCCGAAGCCCAGACCGACGCCGAGCACGGTCGCCGGCGCGACGAGGCCGGTCACCGGGATGCCGAGGCGGTCGAGGATGAAGAAGACCGAGATCGAGTAGATGAGCACGACCAGGGCCCAGGTGAGCACCTGGGTCAGCGAGTGGCGGTGCTTGGCGGCCTCCGACCGGACGAGCGCGTCGCCGCCGGTGGAGTTCCGGTCGATCCGGTCGGTGATCTTGTCGCCGACCCAGCCGACGAAGCGGGCGAGCAGCACCGACCCGAGCACGATCAGCACGACCTCGAGACCGCGCCCGGCCAGCCAGTCCAGCACGTCTCTCAACGCGTCCACGTGGCGGCACTCCGTTCGTCGGGGGAAGCGACCCTCCCACCATGCTCACCGCCGGACGGCGATGCCAGCCCGAGCCGCCGCGGCGCGCGTCCGGAACGGCCGGGCACGCCGCTGACCTGCGGCGCAGCGGTTGCGGAGAGATGACTCACGCCGGGCTCACCGTGGCTCGACGAACAGCGACTGGCTGGACCGGCCGACCGCGCCGTCGGCGTCGAACAGGACGGCGAAGCACTGCGCCGCCCCGGCGCCGCCGTGCACGGTCGTGGCGTCCATCCCCAGCCACTCACCCCGCGGCGGCCGGTGCAGGGCCACGGTGAGGTCGACGTTGGCGAACGTCGCCCGGGTCCAGTCGAGGGTCGCCGAGATGCCGCTCGCGGCGTCGGTCATCACGAGCAGGTGCTGCAGCGGCGTCATCGGCTCCCCGGCCACGAGGGCGCACTCCGGCCGGGTCCACGCCGTCGCCGGCCCCGGCCCGTTGAAGGTGCCGGCGGCGAACCGCCAGTCGAGCGCCCGGTGGTAGGCCACCTCGCTGCTGAAGAACGCCGCACGCTCGGCGCGGCTCCCCTCCGGCCCGGCCGGTTCCGGGTGCGGCTGCTCGGTCTCCGCCGCGGCGTCGTCCCGGCAGCGCATCCGCCAGGCCGACAGCCGCATGAGCGCCGCGCCCCCGGCGTCGAGGACCGCCTCCACCAGCTCGATCCGCCGGCCGGGGCGGACGACCGACGTGCGCACCCGCACCGGGCCGACGGGCACGGGCGCCAGGATGTCGTAGGCCAGGCGGACGGTCTGCCCGCCCTCGATCGCGCTGACCTCCTCGGCGGCGCGCAGGAGCAGCGCCGCCGGCGGCCCGGCGTGCTGGAACCCCGTGTCCCAGGGGCCGATCGTGAGGGCGGTGGCGGCGAAGCCGTCCCCGTCGGGCAGGTAGAGGGCCTCCGGAACGTCCACGGGGCCGAGTCTTCCGCCGCCGGTCCTGCCCGCCGCCGCCGGGTCCCGGCATCCGTACGGTGGTGCCACGGCTGCGAGGCGTCACCGCGCGCCCGCCGGGCGTGCCGACCCGGCCGATCCGGTATCGGAAACCGTTGTCCTGCCGGATCGGCGTCCGTACGTTCCGTGGCGACGGGGTGACCGTCGGCGCGAGGGGGCAGCATGGTGCGAGCGCACGAATGGGACGGCAGTCGGCGTCTTGCGCGCCCGCCCGGTGGGCGGCGGCCCTGGTGGGTCTCGCACCCGGCCCCGGAGCCGGCCGCGCAGCGCCTTGCGTGGGAGAGCGCGGGTGGGCGCGCCCGGGTGGTGGTCGACGGTGACGTCGACCTGGTCACCGCTCCGCACCTGGAGGCGTTCGTCGCCGGGCACCCGCTGGTGGGCTGCACCGTCCTCGAGCTCGACCTCGGCGGGGTGCCCTCGATCGGCTCGGCCGGCCTCTCGGTGCTCACCGGCGTCCGCCGCTGGTGCCAGCAGCGCGGTATCGACCTGCTGCTGTGCGACGTGCAGCCCTCGGTGTGGCGGGTGTTCGAGGTGACCGGCCTGGACGCCGTCTTCGTCGCGGCCGGCCCCGCGACCTGCCCGCCCGCTCAGGACCTCGCGCTGTTCTGATCCGGTAGGTGTCTCCGTCGGCCATGCCCGCTACCGTGCGCGCGTGCCCCGCACCGTCCGGCCCGGCCTCGGGTACGCCTTCACCCTCGGTGCGGCCGCCCTCTTCGCCGTCAACGGCACCGTCTCGACGCTCGCGCTCCAGGCCGGCGTCCCGCCGACCCGGCTGACGGCGCTGCGCTGCACCGGCGCCGCGATCGTGCTGCTCGCGGTGCTCGCGCTCATCGCTCCGGGCCGGCTGCGGGTGCGGCCCCGCGAGCTGCCGCTGCTCGCCGTCTTCGGGGTGGTCGGCGTGGCGCTGACCCAGTTCCTCTACTACGTGGCCATCGGGCGGCTGCCGGTCGGCATCGCGCTCGTCTTCGAGATGACCGCGCCGGTGTTCATCGCCCTCTACGTCTGGCGGGTCCGCCGCGAACGGGTGCGCAGCCGGCTGTGGGCGGCGCTGCTGCTGTCGCTGTCCGGCCTGGTGCTCGTGGCGCAGGTCTGGCAGGGCGGCGGCTCGCTGGACGCGCTCGGCGTGGCGGCGGCGTTCGGTGCGGCGCTCTGCCTGGCCACCTACTACCTGGTCGGCGAGCGCGGCACGGTGAGCCGAGATCCGGTCACCCTCACCTGCTGGAGCTTCGTGGCGGCCGCGGTGTTCTGGGCCGTCGCCGCCCCGTGGTGGCAGTTCGACGCCGGGGTGCTCGCCGAGCCGGTGCCGGTCTCGCTGGGCGGCCTGCAGCTGCCGCTCTGGCTGCTCGTCGGGTGGATCGTCGTGCTGGGCGCGGCGGTGCCGTTCTGGCTGTCGATCGCGGCGCTTCCGCACCTGGCGCCCACCACCGCCGGGCTCGTCGCGACGGTGGAGCCGGTCTTCGCCTCCGTCGTCGCGTGGTTGTGGGTCGAGCAGGTGCTCACCGGCTGGCAGGTCGCCGGCGGCATCGTCGTGCTCACCGGCATCGCGCTGGCCCAGACCGCGCGCACCGGGCGGACGCCGTCCGCGCCCCCGGTGCCGGAGACCCCGGCCCCGCTGTCGACGTGACGCGGGACCGGGGCCTCGGAGGGGTGGCGCCGCTCAGGGGGTGACGTCCTCCGCCTCGGCGAGCCAGCTGGCGAGCTCCTCCATGTACTCCGCCTGCGCGGCGTGGTCCATGCCGATGTACTTCCACGGGTGCACCTGGCCGGCCTGCGCGGCGGGCAGCAGCGTGTAGGTCGGCTGCGTGGCCATCTCCTCCGGCGTCATGGCGCCGCGCAGCGAGTACAGCAGGACGTCGCTGGGGTACCGGCCCACGTCCTCCCAGCCGGCGGTCTCCCAGAAGTAGCCCTCGCCGCCCGGGTCGACGAACTGGACGCCGAGGTCGGCGTACATGCGCAGCGACGGGTCGTCGGGGGCCTTGGCCATGTAGAAGCCCTCGGCGGCGTAGGCGGCGACGGGCAGCACGGTGATGCCGCCGGCCGCGGCCTCGGTGAGCGCGTCGGAGGCCGCCTCGAACTCCTCGCGGGCCTGCGTGACCTCCGTGCCCTCCATGTCGGCGCCGAGCGCCTCGGCGAGCTCGGCGGTGCGGTCGATGACGTCGGCGGCCGAGCCCGTCCAGGCGATCGCGATGATCGGCGCGATCCGGGCGACCTGCTCCTGCTGCTCCAGGCTCTCGAAGCCGTAGAGCGGCTGGGTCTCGTCGATCGTGCCCTCGGAGTCGGTCGGGTAGACGCTGGTGACGATGACGTCCGGCTCCGCCGCGGCCAGCTGCTCGAGGTCGATCTGGCCGTAGCTCTCGCCGACGATCTCGACGTCGGAGAGGTCCTTGCCCTCGAAGGCCACGTCGTCGGCGGTGGAGGTCTGGCCGAAGGTGGCCACCGGCTTCACGCCGTAGTTCCACAGCGAGGAGACGACGTCGTTGAGGCCCGCCACGCGCTCGGGGGTGGCGTCGAGCTCGACGGTGGTGCCCCGGTCGTCGGTGAACTGCCAGCCGCCCTCGGCGGCCGGCACCGCGTCATCGGTGGCGCCGTCGGTGGCGGCGTCGGCCCCGCAGCCGCTGACGCCGACGGTGACGCCCAGGGCCAGGAGGCCGCCCATCAGGCGGCGTGAGGTGCGGTGCAACGGAACTCCCTCGGCTGAGGGGATGCGTGATCATCCCCGGACGCGAGGAAGGTTAGCCTGCCCTAACTAGAACCTTCGAGAGGGGGCCGGCTCAGCGCAGCCGGCGGACGGGGACGACCATCGGCGTCCCCGTGACCGGGTCGGCCAGCACCCGCGCCTCGAGGTCGAAGACGCCGGCCAGCAGCTCCTCGGTGAGCACCTCGGCGGGGGTGCCGGAAGCCACCAGCGCGCCGTCCTTCATCGCCACCAGCCGCTGGGCGTACCGGGCCGCCAGGTTGAGGTCGTGCAGCACGACCACGACGGTGCGACCGCGCTCGGCGTGCAGGCGGGCCACCAGGTCCAGCACGTCGATCTGGTGGGAGAGGTCGAGGTAGGTCGTCGGCTCGTCCAGCAGCAGCAGGTCGGTGCCCTGGGCCAGCGCCATCGAGATCCAGGCCCGCTGCCGCTGACCGCCCGAGAGGGCGTCCACGGGGCGGTCGGCGAGCTCGGCCATGTCGGTCCACGACAGCGCCTCGGCCACCACCGCCTCGTCGTCGCGGGACCACTGCCGCA
Source organism: Blastococcus sp. SYSU DS0669 (assembly GCF_054050895.1). Lineage (NCBI taxonomy): Bacteria > Bacillati > Actinomycetota > Actinomycetes > Geodermatophilales > Geodermatophilaceae > Blastococcus > Blastococcus sp. SYSU DS0669. Next base: position 101,501 of record NZ_JBJHAE010000006.1, read on the forward strand.
GCCAGCTCTGGTGCGGGTGGCGGCCCCGGGCAACGAGGTCGCCGACGGTGAGCCCCTCCGGCGCGACCGGCGTCTGCGGGAGCAGCCCCAGCACCTTGGCGACCTCGCGGGTGGGCGTGCGCGCGATGGCCCGGCCGTCCAGCAGCACCTGGCCGCTCACCGGCCGCAGCAACCGGCCGAGCGCCCGCAGCAGGGTGGACTTGCCGCACCCGTTGGGGCCGACGATCGCGGTGAACGAGCCCTCGGTGAGCTGCAGGTCGAGGTCGTCGACCACCACCTGGTCGTCGTAGGCCAGCCGGAGGCGCTCGGCGGCCAGCCGGACCCGCCGGGGCCCGGCCGGGTGCACGTCCTGGCGCAGCAGTTCGGTGCCGATGTGGAGTGTCACAGCGTCGCTCGCCGCCTTCCACGGACCAGGAGCCAGAGCAGGTAGGGGGCGCCGATGACGGCGGTCAGGATGCCCACCGGCAGCGCCTGGGGCAGGGCGGTGCGGGTGACCAGGTCGGCCGCGACCACGAGCAGGGCGCCGAGGGTGCCCGAGGCCAGCAGCGGTGGCCGGGAGCCGCCGGTGAGCCGGACGGCGATCTGCGGGACCACGAGGGCGACGAAGGTGACCGGCCCGGCGGCTGACACGGCGAAGGCCACGAGGAAGACGGCGAGCAGGACGACCGCGGCCTGTGCCCCGGCGACCCGCACCCCCAACCCCCGGGCGGTGTCGTCGCCGAACTGGAGGACGCCGAGCACGCGACCGGCCGCCAGCGCCAGCGGCAGGAGCACCGCGACGGCGACGGCCAGCGGCAGGGCGTCGTCCCACGTGCGGGCGTTGAGCGAGCCGGTGATCCACACGTAGGCCGACGCGGCGTCGTAGATCTCGGCGTGGGTGAGCAGCCAGTCGGTGATCGCGGTGCCGGCCGACCACAGCGCGATCCCGATGAGCACCAGCCGGTACCCGTCGACGCCGGCCCGCCAGGTGAGCGCGAACAGCAGGGCGCCGGTGAGCAGCGCGCCCAGCAGGGCGGCCAGCGGGACGCCGAGCCCGCCCAGGACGGCGCCGGTCGACGTGCCGCCGCTGAGCACGATCGCGGCCACCGCCCCCACGGAGGCGCCCATGGTGATGCCCAGCGTGTCGGGGGAGGCCAGCGGGTTGCGGGCGAAGGTCTGGAAGAGCGCGCCGGCGACGCCGAGGGCGAGCCCGACCAGCGCGCCCACGACCACCCGCGGGGCCCGCAGCTCCTGGACGATGAAGACCTGCGGGCCCTCGCCGAGGCCGACGAGGGTGCGCAGCACGTCGCCGACGCCGATCGGGAAGTCGCCGCGGCCCATGCTCAGCGCGGCGGCCAGCACCAGGGCGACGAACCCGGCCACCGGCACGACGACCTGGCGCCAGTGCAGCAGCCCCGACGCGGGCCCCGCGCGCAGCACCCGGCCGGTGCGCGGGCGGGGGCGCTCCGCCGTCGGCGGGCGCACCGGGGCGCTGACGCTCACAGCCGCACCGTCCGGCTCCGGCGCACGAGGGCGATGAAGAACGGCGCCCCGACCAGGGCGAGCACGATGCCGACCTGGAGCTCGCCGGGGCGGGCCAGGACGCGGCCGAGCACGTCGGCGACCAGCAGGAGCGCGGCGCCGGCGAGCGCGGAGCAGGGCAGCAGCCACCGGTGGTCGGGGCCGGTGAGGGCGCGCACGGCGTGCGGCACGACGAGCCCGAGGAACGCGATGGGCCCGCAGGCGGCGGTGGCGGCTCCGCAGAGCAGCGTGATCGCGGCCAGGCCGACGGCGCGGGCCAGCCAGATGCGCTGGCCCAGCCCGCGGGCGACGTCCTCGCCCAGGCCGAGCAGGTTCAGCGCCGGCGCGTTGACCAGGGCCAGCACGAGGCCCACGGCGAGGAAGGGGGCGACCTGCCCGGCGACGGCGGCGTCCCGCCCGGCGAGCGAGCCGACCACCCAGAACCGGAAGCTGTCGAGCGTCTGCTGGTCGCTGACCAGGATCGCGCGGACCAGGGCGTACATGAGGGCCGACAGCGCCGCCCCGGCGAGCGCGAGGGTGACCGGGGTGGCCCCGCCCCGCCCGGCGGAACCGATCGCGTACACCAGCACGGTGCCCACCAGCGCGCCGACGAAGGCGAACCAGACGTAGCCGGCGGGCGTGGTGACGCCCAGCAGCGTGATCGCGAGGACGACGGCGAGGCTGGCGCCCGCGGTGACGCCGAGGAGCCCGGGATCGCCCAGCGGGTTGCGGGTGTGGCCCTGCATCAGCGCCCCGGCCAGCCCCAGCGCGGCGCCGACCATCAGGCCGAGCACCGTGCGGGGCACCCGGAGCTGCCGGACGATCACCGCCTCCTCCCCGGTCAGCGAGGGGTCGAGCAGCGAGCGCCACACCTCGCCGAGGCCGATGGACCGCGTGCCGACCGCGATGCTGGCCAGCGCGGCGGCGACGACGAGCGCCAGCAGGAGGGCGAGCGTGCCCAGCCGGCGCGCGCGCAGCGGCGGCGCCGGAGGTCGTGCCGCGCCCCGGGGCGGGACGTCGACCGTGGTGGCCACGAGCAGCTCCCGGGACGGACGGCAGATCAGATAAGGCTTACCTTAGCCCGCTCCGCCGTTCTCGCCAGGTGCGTCCACCTCGTGAGGGCCCTCGCCGGGGTCAGCGCTTCTGCCGCCGGCTCCCTCCGTGCCAGTCCTCCTGCTGCCCGATCTCGCCGGGCTGCACCCCGAAGGCGGGGAGCTGCGGGCGCTCGCGCAGGCTGCGCTTGAGCTCGGCGAACCCGGGGAACGAGGCCAGCCCCACCACGTGGTCCCACAGCGCGACGGCCTCGTCCTCGGCCGGCAGCCGGCTGATCACCGGCCCGAAGAAGGCGACGCCCTCGGGCGGCTGGAAGTGCAGGATCGGCGTCCCGACGTCCTTACCGGCCAGGCCCAGCGCCTCGTCGGTCTCGGTCCGGATCTGGGCGTCGCGCGCGCCGTCCTCCAGCGCGTCGGCGAGGTCGGCGGGCAGGCCCGCGTCGGCGAGCACGGGTGCCACGAACTCCGCCGTCCCCCGCGCCGCCCGGTCGCCCTCGGGGCCGTGCTCGAAGACGTGCTGCCCGCACGCCTCGTAGAACCGGGCGACGCCCTCGTTCCCGGTCCGGTCACGCACGTGGGCGGCCACGCGGAGCAGCCGCAGCCCGGCGGTGTGCCCGGCCTCGTACTCGGGCGGGAAGTGCGAGGCGTAGTCGACGTGCGCGTTGAGCAGCCGCAGGGAGATGAACCGCCACTCGACGGCGTACTCGCGCTGGGCGCTCACCTGGCGCACCCACTTGCTGGTCATCCAGGCGAAGGGGCAGACCGGGTCGAACCAGAAGCGCAGATCGGCCATGCCGCGAACCTAGGCGTTCGCGCCCGCGCCCGCCGCTCCAGCCCGGTGCCGCCGCGCCAGGCCCGTGCGGCCGGGGTCGCGACCACGCGCCTGGGGCGGGCCGGTTGTCAGGCGGGGAGGACCGACTCGATCGCGGCGCGGACGGCGGGGTCGTCCGGCGGCGTCCGCGGCCGGAAGCGGGCGACCACCTCGCCGTGGCCCGACAGCACCCACTTCTCGAAGTTCCACGCCACCGGACCGGCCTCGCCGTCGACGTCCGGTGCGGCCGTCAGCCGCTGGAACAGCGGGTGCGCGCCGGTGCCGTTCACCTCCGCCTTCTCCGTCAACGGGAACGTGACGCCGTAGGTGGCCGAGCAGAACTGCTCGATCTCCTCCGCGGTGCCCGGCTCCTGGCCCATGAACTGGTTGCACGGCACGCCGACGACGGTGAACCCGCGGGCGCGGTACTCCTCGTGCAGCGCCTCCAGCGCCGTGTACTGCGGGGTCAGGCCGCAGCGGCTGGCCACGTTGACGACGAGCGCGGGCCCGCCGCCGGTCAGCTCCCGCAGCGTCGTGGCGGTGCCGCGGAGGGTGGTGACGGGGGTGTCGAGGAGGTCGCCCATGCCGCCCGCAGCACGCCGGGCGGGGTGTTCATTCCAGGCCGCTGGCGTCGTCCGGCACGTCGACGGCGTACTGCCGCAGTGCCTCCAGCGGGACGATCTCCAGCGCGCGGGCGTTGGTGGCGGCCAGCACCACCCCCGCGGCGGCCCCGGCCTGGTAGGCCTGCAGCCAGCGGGTGGCGACGACGCACCAGCGGTCCCCCGGCCGCAGCCCCGGGAAGCCGTACTCGGGGCGCGGGGTGGAGAGGTCGTTGCCCAGCTCGCGCTGCAGCGCCAGGAACTCGGTGGAGACCACGGCGCAGACGGTGTGCCGGCCCAGGTCGTCCGGGCCGGAGCTGCAGTGCCCGTCGCGGTAGAACCCGGTCAGCGGCTCGGTGGAGCAGGACTGCAGCGGTCCACCGAGCACGTTCCGCTCGTCAGCGGGGTCGGGCAGCACGGGCGCTCCTCGAGTGGGCGTGGTCGGCGCGCGCTCAGGATGGCATGGTGCCAGCGTGACCGAGAGCACCGAGATCCTCTGGCGGCCCACTGCCGCGTCGATCGCCGGCACCCGCGTGGCCGCCTTCGCCGGCTGGGTGGCGCAGCGCCGCGGCCTCTCCTTCGGCGACCCGGTCGACTACGACACCCTGTGGCGGTGGTCGGTCGAGCACCTCGACCAGTTCTGGGGCGACGTCGCGCGCTGGACCGGGGTGCTCGACGTGCCCGACGACCGGGTGCTCACCTCCCGCGAGATGCCCGGCGCCGTCTGGTTCCCGGGGACGACGGTCAACTACGCCGAGCAGGTCTTCCGGCAGGCCGCCGACGACCGGCCCGCGCTCATCGCCGTCGCCGAGGACGCCGAGCCCGTCGAGATCCCGTGGGCGGAGCTCCGCGGCCAGGTCGGCGCGTTCGCCGCGACCCTGCGCCGGCTCGGCGTGCGCCCGGGTGACCGGGTGGCGGGCTACCTGCCCAACGTCCCCGAGACCGTCGTCGCCTTCCTCGGCGCCGCCTCGGTCGGGGCCGTGTGGTCGACGTGCGCCCCCGACTTCGGCACCCGCGCCGTCCTCGACCGGTTCGCGCAGATCGAGCCGACCGTGCTGGTCGCCGTCGACGGGTACCGCTTCAACGGCCGGGCGCACGACCGCCGGGACGTCGTCGCCCAGCTACGCGAGGCGCTGCCCACCGTGCGGACGACGATCGCCGTCCCGCGGCTCTTCCCGGACGAGGTGCCCGACGGCGCCCTGGCGTGGACCGACGCCGTCGCCGACCGCCAGGACCCGGTGTTCGAGCCGACGCCGTTCGACGCCCCGCTGTGGATCGTCTACTCCTCGGGCACGACCGGGCTGCCGAAGGGGATCGTGCACGGGCACGGCGGGGTGGTGCTGGAGCACCTCAAGTGGGGGCTGCTGCACCAGGACCTGGGGCCGGGCGCGCGCTTCTACTGGTACACCTCGACCGCCTGGATGATGTGGAACGTCGTCGCCTCCTCGCTGCTCTCGGGCGCGACGGCGGTGCTCCACGACGGGGCGCCCACCTACCCGACCCCGGATGCGCAGTTCGCCCTCGCCGCCAAGGTCGGGATCACCCTGCTGGGCACGAGCCCCGGGTACCTGGGCGCCTGCCAGAAGGCAGGCGTCCGCCCCGGAGAGGACCACGACCTCTCCGCGCTGCGCGTGATCGGCTGCACCGGCTCCCCCCTCCCGGACGCCTCCTACCGCTGGGTCTACGACGCCGTCGGCAGGGACCTGCAGCTGGTCTCCGCGTCGGGTGGCACCGACGTCGCGACCGGCTTCATCGGCGGCTCGCCGTTGCTCCCGGTCACGGTGGGCGAGCTGCAGCGGCCCATGCTGGGTGTGGCCGTGCAGTCGTGGAACGAGCAGGGCGAGCCGGTGGTGGGCGAGCTCGGGGAGCTGGTGGTCACCGAGCCGATGCCCTCCATGCCGTTGTACTTCTGGAACGACCCGGACGGCGCCCGCTACCGCGCCGCCTACTTCGAGCCGTGGCCGGGCGTCTGGCGGCACGGCGACTGGCTCGAGATCACCGACCGCGGCACCTGCGTCATCACCGGCCGGTCGGACTCCACGCTCAACCGCGGTGGCGTGCGCATGGGCACCGCCGACATCTACGCCGCCGTCGAGGCGTTCCCCGAGGTGCTCGACTGCGTCGTGCTCGGGGTGGAGCTGCCCGAGGGCGGCTACTGGATGCCCCTGTTCGTGCAGCTCGCGCCGGGGGAGGAGCTCACCGACGACCTGGTCGGGCGGCTGCGGTCGGCCATCCGGGAGCAGGCCAGCCCGCGGCACGTGCCCGACGAGGTGATCGCCGTCCCGGGCGTGCCGCACACCCGCACCGGCAAGCGGCTGGAGGTGCCGCTCAAGCGGCTCTTCCAGGGCGTCGACCCGGCGAAGGCGGTCAACACCGGCACCGTGGACGACGCCTCGCTGGTCGAGCACTACATCCGGCTGGCGAAGGAGCGGCTCAGCTCCTGAACGGTCCCCGCAGCGCGGCCCAGTGCAGCAGCATCACCGTCTTCGCGTCGGCGATGCGGCCGTCCTCGATCATGTCGAGGGCCTCGTCGAACGGGAGCTCGACGACCTCGATGTCCTCGCCCTCTTCCGCGAGCCCGCCGCCGGCCGACGTGCGATCGGCCGGGCGGTAGGGGGCGGCGAAGAAGTGCAGCCGCTCGGTCACCGAGCCGGGGCTCATGAAGACGTCGTACACGTGCTGCACCTCCCCGAGGGTCACGCCGAGCTCCTCCTCGGCCTCCCGCCGGATCGCCACCTCCGGGGCGTCGTCATCGAGCAGCCCCGCGGCGGCCTCCAGCAGGAGCCCGTCGGGGTGCCCGTTGACGTACACCGGGTAGCGGAACTGCCGGGTGAGCAGCACGGTGCGCCGGTCGGGGTCGTAGGGGAGCAGCGTCGCGCCGTTGCCCCGGTCGTAGGTCTCGCGCTGCTCGGTCACCCACCGGCCGTCGCTGCGCCGCCGGTCGAGGGTCGTTCGCCGCAGCACGTGCCAGCCGGCGGCGAGCAGCTCCACGTCGCGGACGACGACGTCGGGGTTGCCGGTCAGGTCCTGCCCGGCCCGGTCCAGCCCGGTCCGGCCGCGGAAGTCGGGGACGTCGATCCCCGGGACGCCGGTCACGCCGACGCCGGGACGTCGGCGACGTCGGTGTAGACCGGGATGCCCCTGGCCCGGGCGAGCGCGACCATCTCGTCGGAGCCGGCCGACGCCCCGGGGAGCCGGAGCAGGGCGTCGGCGCGGGTGACCAGCCGGCGGCCGACCGGGTGGAACACCTCGTCGAAGGCGGCGTCGCCGACCCGCGTCGAGCCGGCCAGCGCGGCCAGGGGCAGCGCGAGGTCCTCGCCGTTGACCGCCAGGTGGCCGGCCCGGAACAGGTCCAGGGTGGCCTGCTGGATGCGGCGGTGGTTGGTCGCGATCGCGCCGGGGTCGTCACCGGTGCCGCTCCGGTAGGGGCCGGCGACCAGGATCATCAGGCTCATGCGGTGGTGACCTCCACCTTCGCGTCGTCGAGGGCGGCGAGGGTGTCCTGCGCCGCCGGGGTCAGCCTCGGGTCGCGGGCGCCGGCGTCGGTCACCAGCCGGCCGGCCGCCGGGAGGTCCGCGACACGGGCGAACGCCCGGACGCCGAGCTTGCTGCCGTCCGCCACCACGAGCGTGCGGTCGGCCTGGCGCAGCCCCACCTGCTTCACCGCGGCGTCCTCGAGCGTGAACTCCGACCACCCGTCGGGGGTTATGCCGCCGATCGACATGACGAACACGTCGAAGGAGAGGGTGGCGAGGACCGCGGCGGTGACCGGCCCCGCCAGGCTCCCCTCGCCGGCGCGCACCTCGCCGCCGACCACGAGCAGCCGGATCCCGGGCTGGTCGGCCAGCACCGCGGCGACCGGCAGGCTCAGCGCGGCCACGGTGAGCGGGGCCCGGCCCAGCAGCGCCCGCGCCACGTGGACCGTCGTCGTCCCGGCGTCGAGGAGCACCGTCGACCCCGGCAGGACGTGCTCGGCCGCCGCCCGGCCGATGCGCTCCTTGAGGCCCGCCTGCCAGCCGGCGCGGGCGGCGAAGCCGTTCTCCGGGGCGTCGACCGCGGTGGCGCCGCCGCGGATGCGGGTGACCAGGCCGCGGCGCTGCAGCTCGTCGAGATCGCGGCGCACGGTCATCTCGCTCACGCCGAGGCGCGCGGCCAGGTCGGCCAGCGTCGCCGTCCCGGCGTTGCGGACCAGCCGCAGCGTCACGTCCAGTCGCTCGGGCACGGCCACGCCGTCATCGTGACAGACTTCTGTGAGGTCTGTGAAGTCATTGTCAGAGCCGCATCGCCGGTGACGCTGGTCACCTCCGCGGGTGGACGCGGTGCGCGGGGGAACGACGAGCCGCGACAGTGGACGCCACCGCCCGCCCGACCGAGGAGGCCGACCGACGATGACGTCGAGCGCCAACCCCGCCAGCGAGATCCTCGAGCCGCAGCCGCCCGTGCTGCTCCCCCCGTGGCACACCCCGGAGCGGGAGGCGCTGCAGGAGCAGGCGCGCCGGTTCGCGATGGAGGAGGTGCTGCCGGTCGCGAACGAGCTCGACCCGCAGAAGGGCCTCATCCCGGCGACCCTGCTGCAGCGGCTGGCCGAGCTGGGGTACTTCGGCATCACCGTGCCCGCCGAGCAGGGCGGGCTGGGTCTGGGCGTCTTCGACTACTGCATGGTCAGCGAGGAGCTCGCCCGCGCGTGGATGTCGACGGCGAGCATCCTGGCCCGCTCCCAGGGGCTCGGCACCGCGGTGCCCGACGCCGACCGCCGGCACGAGCTGATGGCCCGCAGCGCCCGGGGCGAGTGGATCGGCGCGATCGCGCTCTCCGAACCCGACGCCGGCTCCGACCTCGCCGGGGTCTCCACCCGGGCGGTGCTGGACGGCGACGAGTGGGTGGTCACCGGGCGCAAGCGCTGGTGCGGCAACGCCGAGGCCGCCGACTTCATCCAGGTGCTGGTGCGCGAGCGCGAGCCCCAGGAGGGCGAGTCGCGCTCGGCCGGGCTGCTCAACCTCCTGCTGGAGAAGAAGCGTGGCGAGTTCCCGGACGGCCTGTCCGGGCACCCGATCGACAAGATCGGCTACCACGGCTTCCTCACCTGGGACCTGACGTTCGACGGCGTCCGCATCCCGAAGGACAACGTCATCGACCAGGCCAAGGCCGCGCGGGAGGACAGCGACGCCGAGGGCGAGGAGGCGAAGCAGGCCGGGTTCGCCGAGGCGCAGAAGTTCCTCAACACCGCCCGGGTGCACACGGCGGCGCGGGCGGTAGGCCTGGCCCGCGCCGCGCTGGAGGACTCGATCCGCTACCTCCAGGAGCGCGAGCAGTTCGGCCACCCGATCGGCGACTTCCAGGCCCTCCGGTTCGCCGTCGCCGAGATGGCGTCGCAGATCGAGCAGTCCCGCGCCTTCTACCGCCAGGTCGCCCACCTGCTCGACCTCGGGATGCCGGTCGCCAAGGAGGCGTCGATGGTGAAGCTCGAGGCCACCGAGATGTCGGTGCGGGTGACGAACCAGGCGATGCAGCTGCACGGCGGCAACGGCTACACCACCGAGCGCCAGGTCGAGCGGCACTGGCGCGACGCCCGGCTGACCACGATCTTCGAGGGCACCAGCGAGATCCAGAAGCGGATCGTCAGCGACCGCCTGCTCCCCCGCTCGCCGCTCGGCTGAGCCGCGGCGGCTCGGTCCGGCTCGATGGGGACGAGCAGGCTGACGCCCCCCTCGTGGCCTCGGCGTGACCCGGTCGAGGGTCGCGTCACTGCTGCGCCGGGTGATCCGCCGGCTCCGGCGGGCGCACCGCGTCCAGCGAGCGGCGGACGTTGTCGATGATGTTCCCGGCCTCGAACAGGTCGTCGTCGGCGGTCGCCCTGGCCCGGCGCAGCGCGGCGGCGAAGGCGCCGACCGCCTCGTCGGCCTCGCGGACGGTGTCGGGGTCGGCGGCGGCGCTCTCCACCGACCGGAGGACGTCGGCGAGCGCGGCGAGGGCCCCGGAGGCCGTCGGTCGCAGCGCCGGCCCCAGCGCGACGCGCTCGTTCTCCGCGATCTCGGTCTCGGCGATGACCAGGGTGAGGTCCTCGACGAGGAGGGTGAGCCGCTCCAGGGCCCGGGCCTGCTGGTACAGCCGCTCGGCGCTGTCCTGGTACCGCGCGGCCCGGCGGTTGCCGCGCCGGGCCTCGTCGGTCTCCTGGACCGCCGCGCGCATCTGGGCCAGCAGCGGGTCGATGGTGCGCATCCGCCCGCGCCACTCGTCCTGCGTCGGCGGGTGCTCCTGGCGCAGCCCGTCGGCGAGGTCGTCCAGCTGCTCGACGAGGGTCTCGCGCAGCCTCCCCAGGGCCTCGTCGGCGGGGGCGAGCGGCAGCGGCGGGAAGACCGCGGCCACCAGGATGCCGACCAGCGCGCCGGCGAACGTCAGCCCGGCGAAAGCGAGCACGTACCCGGTGGGGTTGTCCTGCCCCAGGACGAGCACGAACAGCGCCGAGGTGGGCAGCCAGCTGCTGCTGCTGCCCAGCCGCCCCCAACCGGCCAGCAGGACGCCGATGGCGACCACGAGCGCCAGGGCCAGGAGCTGCGGGTCGACGAGGGCCTCCCCGGCGAGCGCGATCGCGGCACCGAGGGCGATCGAGGCCACGGTCTGCAGGGACCCGCGGACCGAGCTGGCCAGCGTGGACGCCGTCGTCGCGACCACCGCTCCCAGCGGTGCGTAGTACGGGTAGTCCGCGAAGGGCCCGGGGGCGAGCTGCGCGAGGGCCCACGCCACCGCCGCCGCCACGGCCGCGCGGACGGCGAGGCCGATCCGGGGGTGGCGCGCCCAGGTGCGCCGGACCGCTCCGGGGCGCCGCCGCCACCGCCGGGGAGCGGTGCTCGTCGTGCCCTGCCGCATTCGTCGTCCGTCCCGTTCCCCGTGGTGCCCGACCTGGCATTGCACCACGGTCAGCCCGCGACCGGCACCTCCTCGTCGGCGTGGGCGATCTGCGCGAGCTGGCTCCAGATGAGGACGAGGATGACCGCCGACCCGGCGAAGGCGAACCAGAACGGCCCGGTGATGCCCCAGACGCGCGCGATCAGCCCGCCCAGCGCCTGGCCGACGACGATCCCGCCGAACACCCCGACGTAGTAGAGGCTGCCGACCCGCCCCTGCAGGTGGGCCGGGACGGCGCGCATGCGGACGGTGCGCGACGTCGTCCCCCAGACGAACGCGTGGGCACCGAAGACGAAGAGGACCGCTGCCGCGACCCAGGGGGCGGTGGTCAGCGCGAGCCCGAGGTGGGTGAGGGTCTCGATGACCAGGCCGACGCGCATGAGCAGGGCCAGGCTCGCGCGCCGGGCCAGCCAGTCGTAGGAGACCGTGCCCAGGAGGCCGCCCACCGCCGTCACCGTGCTGAGCAGGCCGAAGCCGATCGGCCCGAGCGCGAGCCGGTCGGTCGCGTAGAGCACCAGCACCGACCACGCGGCGCCGTAGGTGACGTTGAAGGTGACGATCGTGATCGTCAGGGTCCGGACCGGACCGTTCCCCCACGTCCAGCGCAGGCCCTCGACGATCTCGCGGCCGACGTGCCGCTCGCCCTGCGCGCGGGGGAGCGGGGGCAGCGCCATGCGCACCAGCAGCAGCGCGCCGAGCGCGACGCACAGCCCCTGGACGAGGAACGGCCAGGCCGAGCCCGCCGCGAAGAGCACCGCGCCCAGCGCCGGTCCGGCCATCTGGTTCATCGTGAGCGCGCCGGCCATCATCCGGGCGTTGCCGACGCCGAGATCGGCGCGGTCGACCACCATCGGCAGCAGCGTCCCCGAGGTGGTGTCGGCGAAGACCTCGGCGGTGCCCAGCAGGAACATGGCGGCGAGCACCGGCCCGACGCCGATCGAGCCCGTGACGAGGGCGACGGTCAGGACGGCGAGGACGACGGCGCGAGCGACGTCCACGGCGACGACCAGCAGGCGGCGGTCGACGCGGTCGGCGAGCACCCCGGCGTAGAGACCGAACAGCAGCCAGGGGAGACGCTGCAGCAGGGCGGCGAGCGCGACGACGAACGGATCGGTCGTCCGTGACGCCACGAGCAGCGGCCCGGCGGCCAGCGCGATGCCGTCGCCGAGGTTGGTCACCCACGAGGAGCCGACCAGCCAGCGGAACGGCGTCCCCATGCGGGCCGGGAGCACTGCTTCGACGACCCGGCCCACGAGGAGAGGAGCTTAGGCCTCCCGCGGGTGGGCGGCCGGTGCCGCCGGTCGGGTCAGCGCGGTGCCGTCTGCTCGGCGTTGAACTCGAGGACGGCGTCGAGCCAGAAGCTCAGGTCCTCGTCCGCGACGAGCGCGTCCCGGTCGACGGCGATCCACCCCTCGCCCATGGACCGTCCGGCGCCCATCTCCGCCCGGCGGGCGCCGGACACCTCGAGGTACCCGGCGTCGCGAGCGGCGGAGACGCGTACGAGCAGCGCGCCTCCGCCGGCCGAGACGCAGGCGGCCATCTTCCCGTCGACCATGAAGGCGAGGCCGCCGAACATCGTGATCTCGCGGACGGCCCTCCCCTCGGGGAGCGCCTCGCGGACGCGGCCTGCCAGTGCGACGTCGTAGGCCATGCGCGGTCCTCTCGTCGGGAGCGTCGGCAGCGTAGGGCCTGCGGTCACCCCTCGGACGGGCTGCGCTCCTCCCGGTCCCGGTCCCGGTCCTGGCGCCGGGCCGGTGGCGCCAGTCGGGCGCGCAGGACCGGGACGCCGCCACCGTCGAGGTCGTCGAGGGCGGTGGTGCGGCCGGACATCGCCAGCAGGAGGGCGTCGGCGTCCCCGTGCACGGGCCGACCGCTGCCGTGCGCCCAGTCGAGGTCGGCCGCCTCGAACCGGAGCCCGTCCAGCGCGCCGCGGGGGACGAAGCCGCCGTCGGCCAGGTAGGTCAGCGACGTGCGCAGGCGCGGCTCGGGGATGTCGCGCGGGATGCCCAGCGGCCGGCGGATGTCCACGCCGTGTACCAGGAGGTCGGTGAGGGGCGCCTCGGGGCCTGCGCCGGGTGGGGTGAACCGCGAGTCGGCCTTCCGGTGCAGCACCTCGACGAGCTCGGCGAAGGGCCGGCGGGCCTGCTCGCGGGTCACCCGGACGTTCGCCCGGTCGAAGCTGCCGCGGCAGACCAGCATCGCGAGGAGGAACCTCCGGGTGCTCACCTCGAGGGGCACGACCAGGTGGGCGGCGACGTCGTGCACGGTCCACCCGCTGCACAGGCTCGGGGCCGCCTGCTGCTCAGCCGTCAGCCCCGACAGCATCGCCGCCAGGCCGCGGCGCTCCTCGCCGATCTCCGCGAACGTGTCCTGCACGTGGTCATCGTGGCAGGGACCGCCGGATCGAGGCGGTGTCCCCCAGCAGGGCATCCGCCGGCCCCGGATGTCGTGGGGAGGGTCGACGCCGGCCAGGTCACGGCAGGCGCAGGACGCGGGCCTCCCAGGGGCGCAGCTCGGCGGGGTCGTCGTCGGGCAGGTTGCCCAGCACCAGCTCGGCGGCCGGCGCCTCCGGCAGCAGCTCGGCCAGCCGGTAGGGGGTCCGCGACAGGTTGCAGACGACGAGCAGCTCCACCCCGCCGAGCGAGCGGGTGAACGCGTACACGTCGCCGTGGTCGGGCAGCAGCATGGTGAAGTCGCCCAGCGCGACGACGTCGTCGGTGTGCCGGAGCGCGATCAGCCGCCGGTAGTGGGCGAGCACCGAGTTCTCGTCGTCCCGCTGCGTTGCCGCGTTCCACTGCACGTGGTCGGGGTTGACCGCCAGCCACGGCGTCCCGGTCGTGAACCCCGCGTGCGGGGAGTCGTCCCACTGCACCGGCGTGCGGGCGTTGTCGCGGCTCATGTACCGGAGGGCGGCGAGCACCTCGGCCGGGTCGTGGCCGGCCGAGACGGCGTGCACGTGGTGGTTGAGCGACTCGACGTCGGCGAACTCCTCGAGCGCGGTGAACGGGTAGTTGGCCATCCCGAGCTCCTCCCCCTGGTAGACGTACGGCGTCCCCCGGTGCAGGTGCAGCAGCGTGGCCAGGCAGGTCGCGGAGTCGCGGCGGAACTCGGGGGAGTCGTCGCCGAAGCGGGAGACGGCGCGCGGCTGGTCGTGGTTGTCCCAGTAGAGGGAGTTCCAGCCGACGTCGGCCAGGCCAGCCTGCCAGCGGCCGAACGAGGCCTTGAGGTCGCGCATCCGCAGCGGGTGGATGTCCCACTTCGAGGTGCCGTGGTCCAGCCCCACGTGCTCGAACTGGAACACCATGTCCACCTCGCCGCGCGCCGGGTCGGTGAACAGCCGGGCCTGCTCGACGGTCACACCGGGCATCTCGCCGACCGTCAGCAGCGCGCCCGAGCGGCCGGCGACGACCTCGCGGTGCATCTCCTGCAGGAACTCATGGATCCGCGGCCCGCACAGGTAGGACGCCGAGCCGTCACCCAGCGCGGAGCCGGCCAGCGGCGGACCGTCGTGCAGGTGCCCGTCCGGGGCGACGTCCTTGCTGATCATGTTGATGACGTCCATGCGGAAGCCGTCGACCCCGCGGTCGAGCCACCACCGCATCATCTCGTACACGGCCTGCCGGACCTCGGGGTTCTCCCAGTTGAGGTCGGGCTGCCGGCGGTCGAAGAGGTGGAGGTAGTACTCGCCGGAGGCCTCGTCCAGCTCCCAGGTCGAGCCGGAGAAGAACGACTGCCAGTTGGTCGGCTCCGCCCCCGGGGCGCCGGGCGCCATGCCCGCGCGCGGCGGGCGCCACCAGTACCAGTCGCGCTTCGGGTTCTCCGTCGACGAGCGCGACTCCAGGAACCACGGGTGCTGGTCGCTGGTGTGGTTGACCACCAGGTCCATGACCAGCTTCATCCCGCGGGCGTGCAGCGCGGCGATCAGCTCGTCGAGCTGCTCGAGCGAGCCGAACAGCGGGTCGATGTCCTGGTAGTCGCTGATGTCGTAGCCGTTGTCGGCCTGCGGCGAGGGGTAGACCGGCGAGAGCCAGAGGACGTCGACGCCGAGGTCGGCCAGGTGGTCCAGGTGCAGCAGCACGCCGCCGAGGTCCCCGATGCCGTCGCCGTCGCTGTCCATGAACGAGCGCGGGTAGACCTGGTAGACGACGGCACGGGTCCACCACGGCGGCTGCTCACTGGCCATGTGCCCAGCCCAGCACGCCGGGCCGCCGCTCGCAGGGTCAGGGCCCTCCGTGGTGCACCGCCTCCACGTTGTTGCCGTCGGGGTCGCGCAGGAAGACGCCGTAGTAGCCCGGGTGGTACTCGGGCCACACGCGCGGCTCGTGCAGGACCTCGGCGCCGGCCTCGCGCGCGGCGGCGAAGACGGCGTCGACGGCCTCGCGCGACGGCGCGGCCAGCGCCAGGTGCACCGGGCGGTGGCCGGTGTCCTCGGCGGGGCTGGTCCACAGCTGCGGCTGCCCGTCGGGGCCGCTGAGCCCGATCACCGGCCCGCGCGGGGTGTCGATGCGCATCGCCTCGCGGACGCCGCAGGCCGCGAAGACGCGCTGGTAGAAGGCGGCCGCCGCCTCGGCGTCGGCGCACTGCAGACCCAGGTGGTCGATCATGGCGCGGAACGTAGCGGCGGGGACCGGCAGAGCGGGGCACCCCGGTTCCGCCTTCGGGGAAACCGCGTGCCTCCTGTCGTACCCGTCGCCCAGGATGGGCGCGCCCACGACCCACGGAGGAGAGCGATGACGCTGCCACGCGCCCTGGCGCCGTTGCGGCACCGCTCCTACCGGCTGCTCGCGGCGGCGATGGCGCTCTCGTTGCTCACCCAGGGGCTGTGGGCGATCGCGATGGTCTGGCAGGTCGTCGCGCTCGGCGGCGGCCCCGGCGCGCTGTCGCTCGTCGCCGCCATCGGCTCCGGCGGCATGCTCGTCATGGCGCTGCTCGGCGGGGCGCTGGCCGACCGGGTGCCCCAGCGGCACCTGCTGCTGCTCGTGGCGCTGCTGCAGGGCGGCGCGACCTCCGTCGCCGCCGCGCTCTCGCTCGCCGGAGTCCTGGAGGTGTGGCACCTGGCCGTGGTCGCCCTGGTGGACGGTGCGGCCCTCGGGCTGTTCTACCCGGCGTACTCCGCGCTGGTGCCCGCGCTCGTCCCCGAGGGCGACCTGCTCGCGGTGAACGGGCTGGAGGGGGCGGTGCGCCCGGTGCTCGGCCAGGCGGCGGGGCCCGCGGTCGCCGGGTTCCTCGTCGCCGCGTGGTCCCCGGGCGCGGCGATGGCCGGCACCGCCGCCACGGCGTTCCTCGCCGCGGGCTTCCTGCTCGCGCTGCCGCTCACGCCGGTGCGCCGGGAGAGGGCCGAGGGCGCGGCACCGCCCGGTCTGGTCGCCGACGTCCGGGAGGGCGTCCGCTACGTCGTCGCGACCCCCTGGCTGCTGGCCACGCTGCTGTTCGCCGCCCTCATGCTGCTGGCCTTCATGGGGCCGTTCGAGGTGCTCGTCCCCTTCGCGATCGAGGACGCCGGCGGCGGGGCGAGCCAGCACGCGTGGGTGCTGGCCGCCTTCGGGGTGGGCGGCGCCCTGGGCTCGCTGCTGGTGGCGTCGTGGCGGCTGCCGCGCCGCTACCTCACGGTGATGAACCTGCTGTGGGGCGCCGGCTGCCTGCCGATGGTCGTCTTCGGGTTCAGCACCGACCTCGGGGTCATGCTCCTCGCCGCGGCGGCCGTGGGGGCGACGTTCCAGGCGGGCATGGTGATCTGGGGGACGCTGTTGCAGCGCCGGGTGCCGCCCGCCCTGCTCGGCCGCGTGTCCAGCCTCGACTTCTTCGTCTCGCTGAGCCTCATGCCGCTGTCGATGGCGCTCGCCGGGCCGCTCAGCGAGCTGGCCGGGCTCACCGGGGCCTTCCTGGTGGCCGGGCTCGCCCCGCCGGTGTTCGCCGTCGTCGCCATCTGGGCGGGGCGGCTTCCCGCCGACGAACTGGCCCATCCGCTCGACGTCGGCCGGCCCGAGCCGGAGCTGCCGCCCGCTGCTTGGATGGGGGACGACGGCGCCGGGAGAGCCCCGGTGCGGGAGGGAGAACCGTGGCCGAGCTGAGCCGACCCGAGGTCGAGCCGCCGACCGGACCGGCCCCCGACGACCTGGTGATCGAGGACCTCGTCGTCGGCGACGGCCCGGAGGCCAAGGCCGGCGACCTGGTGAGCACCCACTACGTGGGCGTCACCCACGAGGGCGGCGAGCAGTTCGACGCGTCGTGGGACCGCGGCGACCCGCTCGAGTTCCGGGTCGGCGTGGGCATGGTCATCCAGGGCTGGGACGAGGGCATCGTCGGCATGAAGGTCGGCGGTCGCCGCCGGCTGACCATCCCGGCGCACAAGGCATACGGCGAGCGCGGCGCCGGGGGCGTCATCAAGCCGGGTGCGACGCTGGTCTTCGTCGTCGACCTCGTCGGGGTCCGCTCCTTCACCGGCGGCTGACCCGGCGGAAGAAGTCGGGAGGGTGACGGCGTTGGGCCGGGCATGCAGGTAGAGGTCTGGTCCGACGTCGTCTGTCCGTGGTGCTACATCGGCAAGCGCCGGCTGGAGGCTGCGCTCGAGCAGTTCCCGCACCGCGACCAGGTCGATGTCGTGTGGCGCTCCTTCCAGCTCGACCCGACCGCCCCCGAGGGCGAGACGCACCCGACGCTGCCGGCGCTGGCGCGCAAGTACGGCACCAGCGTCGAGCAGATGCGGCAGAACATGGCGCAGGTCGAGCAGGTCGCCGCCGGTGAGGGGCTGGAGTACCACCTCGCCGACGCCGTCAGCGGGAACACGCTCCTCGCGCACGAGCTGCTGCACCTCGCCGCCGAGCACGGCACGCGCAACGAGCTCAAGGAGCTGCTGCTGCACGCCTACTTCGAGGAGGGTCGCTCCGTCTTCGACGTCGAGTCGCTCGTGCCCCTCGGTGTCCGGGTGGGGCTGGACGAGGCGGAGGTGCGCGCCGCGCTGACCGATCGCCGGTACCTGGCCGCGGTGCGCCAGGACAGCGCCACCGCGCAGTCGCTGGGCGCGACGGGCGTCCCGTTCTTCGTCGTCGACCGGAAGTACGGCGCCGCCGGCGCCCAGCCCGCCGAGCTGCTGCTGCAGGTGCTCGAGCGCGCCTGGGCGGACGCGCACCCGCTGGTCACCGTGCCGCCCGCCGAGGGCTGCACCGACGACAGCTGCGCCACCTAGCCCACACCTAGCCCACCAGGTCCGCCACCGCGCGCAGGGCCTGCTCGGCGCCGGCGTCCAGCTCTCGCACCACCTCGGTGGCCGAGCGCTGCGTCGTCACCAGGCCGACCGCCTCGCCCGCGTAGACGGGGGCGGTTGCCGGGTCCCCGGTCCGGCGGCCGTCCACCACCAGCTGCCGGGCCGCGGCGTCGTGCACGAGCTCGTCCTCCCGCCCGTGCCAGGCGCGGGAGAAGTCGTTGACCAGCGCCCGGCCGGGCCACCGCTCCGGCCAGGCGACGCCCTCCGCGACGTCGAAGGCGCGGGTCAGCACGGTCTCCTCGCCCGTCGCCGCCCGCACCCGTTCCCGGGCGGCGGGGGAGTTCAGCCCCTCCGTGCACGACAGCAGCGGTGTGCCGATCCAGACGCCGGCCGCGCCCGCGGCCAGCGCAGCGGCCATCCCGCGTCCGGTGGCGATCCCGCCCGCGGCGAGGACGGGGCGGTCGGTCAGCGCGAGCACCTCCTGCAGGAGGGGGAGCGTGGCGCGGTGCCCGGTGTGCCCACCGGCCTCGCTGCCCTGCGCCACCACGACGTCGACCCCGGCGGCCAGCGCCTGGTGCAGGTCGGCCACGGTGTTCACCTGCGCCGCGACGGCGATCCCGGCGTCGTGCAGGCGCGGGACCCAGGGCGCCGGGTCGCCGAACGAGACGGATACCAGGTCGGGTGTCGCGCCCAGCGTGGCCTCGAGCAGGTCGGGCCGGTCGGGGAGTGCCCAGGCCATCAGCCCGACGCCGAACGGCAGCCCGTCGCCCCGCGGGATCGAGCACTGCTCGGCGACGAAGGACGCCGGCGTCGCGCTGCCGACGCCGATCATGCCCAGCCCGCCGCCGAGCGAGACCGCCCGCGCGAGCGCGCCCCCGGCCACACCGGCCATGGGTGCCCCGATGACCGGCGTGGCGAGGTGGAAGCGGCGGGTCAGCGCGGTCCGGATCACGACCGCATCCTGCCCGCTCTACTGCGTGGCCGGGCCGCCCTGCTCCGTGCCCTGGAGCCGGCCCAGGAACTCGTGGCACCGCCTGGCGCGCTGGGAGTCCTGCTCCATGACCTCGCGGAAGAACGCCGCGATGTCGTCCAGGCCCGCGTTCTCGGCGTCCCGGACGTACTGGCCGTAGTCGTGCCCGGCCTTGAGCGAGTGGTACTGGACGGAGACGAGGTCGTAGAAGACGTCCTCGAAGCCAGTTTCACCGGTGGCCATCGGTCCTCCTCGGTTCAGGTGGGTGGGACGGGCCCGCCTTACCCGGGGAGAACCGATCCGTCACACGATCAGGCCGGCGGGGTGCCGCCGAATGCGCCACCGGTGACGTCGCCGCCGCCCGCCTCGTCCTCGAGGTTCTCGCCGGCGGCCAGCTCGTCCTCGCCGGTCGCTGCCGCGTCGTCCTCCGCGGAGGCGAGGTCGGCACCTTCCCCGTAGGCCCCCGGGTCGGCCTGCAGGGTGCGGGGGTCGTTGAGCGGGTCGGGGGTGTCCGGATCGGTGACGGTCATGGCCGCCTCCTTTCCCGGGGGGGCGCGCGCCAACCCCTCGACCGACCCGTAACACATGTGTTACGCATGGCCGGTGGAGGCGATGCAGGCGCTGGCCGACGGGACCCGGCGTGAACTCGTGGCGCTCCTGGCCGGGGGAGAACGGACCGCGGGGCAGCTCGCTGCGCCGTTCCGGGTGAGCCGTCCGGCGATCAGCCGGCACCTGCGGGTGCTCCGCGAGGCCGGGCTGGTGAGCGTGCGCGCCGACGGGCGCGAGCGCCGGTACTCGCTGGACCCACGGCCGCTGCGGGAGATCGACGACTGGCTGGAGCCCTACCGCGACCTGTGGGCGCAGCGGCTCGACGCGCTCGACACCGAGATCGCCCGCGGCAGGCGGGCGCGGAGCATGGGAGACCCGGCATGACCGAACACCTGGACACCCGGCGCGGCACCGTCACCACGGAGGACGACGGCCGCCGCCGGCTGGAGTTCCGCCGCAGCTGGCCCGACCCGATCGAGGACGTCTGGTCCGCCCTCACCGAGCCCGACCGCATGGCCCGCTGGATCGGCACCTACGAGGGCGAGCGGCGGCCCGGCGGCACCGGCACCTTCACGATGACCCACGAGGACGAGGCGGTCGGCGAGCCGATGACCGTCGTCGAGTGCGACCCGCCGCGGCGGCTCGTCGTGCAGTGGGTCCAGGAGCAGGAGGGCTCCGGCGTGTGGCGGATCGACCTCGACCTCTCCACCGAGGGCGATCGGACCGTCCTCCGCTTCGTCCAGGTCTTCGCCGCCGGCGTCGACGTCACCGACTACGCCATGGGCTGGCACTGGTACCTGGACAAGTTCGACGCCGAGGTGAGCGGCCGGCCCGCGCCCGGCCGCTGGGACGAGTTCGCCGCGGAGGTCGGCCCCGCCTACGGCCGCGCAGGCTAGTTCCGTCGGCCCCGGTTCTGAGGCCCGCCCTGAGCGTGCGAAGGGTGGGGGGAACGGGGGTCCTCCGTCTGGACCGGGTCGGGGCCGGTCCACGGGCCCAGCCGGCCGAGGAGCCGGTCGCGGGAGGCCAGCCGCGGCCCGGCCTGCACCGGGTAGGCGTCGTAGGTCTCGGTGAGCTCGCGGGCCGCGTGAGCGGCGAAGTTCGGGTCGTCCTGGGCCTCCCGGGCGACCGCGACCAGGTCCGCCGAGCCACCAGCGACGATCGCCTCCGCCTGTCGGGCGTCGACGACCAGGCCGACGGCCATGGTCGGCAGGTCCGCCCCGTCGCGGATGTCGCGGGCGTAGGGCACCTGGTAGCCGTAGCCGATCGGGTGCTCCCAGCCGCCGCCGATTCCGCCGCCGGAGACGTCGACCGCGTCCACCCCCCGGGCGCGCAGCTCGCGGGCGAGGGCGACGGTGTCCTCGATGGTCAGCCCGTCCCCCGAACCGTCGACGGCGGAGACGCGGACCAGCACCGGCTTGCCCTCCGGCCAGGCGGCGCGCACGGCGTCGACCACCTCGAGCGGGAAGCGCATCCGGCCCTCCCGCGAACCGCCGTACGCGTCCTCGCGCCGGTTGGTGAGCGGGGAGAGGAACTGGTGCAGCAGGTAGCCGTGCGCGGCGTGCACCTCGACGACGTCGAACCCGGCGGCGTCGGCCCGGCGGGCGGCGGCGACGAAGGCGTCGCGCACCTCGGCCAGCTCCTCGGCCGTCAGCGCGTGCGGCACCGGCCACCCCGGCCCGGCGGGGACGGGGGACGCCGAGACCGTCGGCCACGGCGCCTCACCCGGGTGGGCGTCGTCCTCGGTCACCGGACCCGAGCCCTCCCACGGACGGCGGCTGCTGGCCTTGGCCCCGGCGTGCGCCAGCTGGATGCCGGCCGCGGCGCCCTCGGCGTGCAGGAAGTCGACCACCCGGGCCAGCCCCCGGACGTGGTCGTCGGACCACAGGCCGACGTCGCCGTGGCTGATCCGGCCCCCCGGGGTGACGGCGGTCGCCTCGACGACCACCAGGCCGAAGCCGCCCAGCGCGAACCGCCCGAGGTGCACGAGGTGGTAGTCCCCGACCAGCCCGTCGGCGACCGAGTACTGGCACATGGGGGCCACGGCGAGGCGGTTGCGCAGCGTGACGTCGCGGAGGCGGAAAGGCGAGAGGAGGATGGGGGTGCTCACGAGGTGTGGCGAACGCCGCGTTCCGGCAGGCTGTTCCGAGGTGAGCACAAGACGTCCTATACGTAACATTTGTCTCGGTTACAAGCGCATGTCGACGCTTGTAGCCTGACCCGATCCGAACGGCCGTCCAGCGGCCGCGGCTCGCAGGGCACCACCGTCGGAACGGGAGTCCGCTCCGGCGACGCAGAGGATGGAGACGCCGTGACCACCGTGGCCACCCCAGGTCTGGAGAACGCCCCGACGACACACGCCCGGCTGCTGGCCTGGGTGCGGGAGATGGCCGAGCTGACGACGCCGGACCAGGTGGTCTGGGTCGACGGCACCGACGAGGAGTGGGAGCGGCTCACCCGGCAGCTCGTCGACGCGGGCACCTTCACGCCGCTGGAGAAGAAGCCCAACTCGTTCTGGTGCGCCTCCGACCCCAGTGACGTCGCGCGCGTCGAGGACCGCACCTTCATCTGCTCGGTCGACGAGGCCGACGCGGGTCCCACCAACAACTGGATGGACCCGAACGAGATGAAGTCGGTCATGACCGAGCTGTACCGGGGGTGCATGCGCGGCCGGACGATGTACGTCATCCCGTTCTGCATGGGCCCGGTCGAGGCCGAGAGCCCGATGTTCGGCGTGGAGCTCACCGACTCCGAGTACGTGGTCGTCTCGATGCGGGTCATGGCCCGCATCGGCAGCCGCATCCTGGAAGCGCTGGGAACCGACCGGCCCTTCGTGCCCGCGATGCACTCCCTCGGCGCTCCGCTGGAGCCGGGACAGGCCGACGTCCCGTGGCCGTGCAGCACCACCAAGTACATCGTGCAGTTCCCCGAGGAGCGCATGATTTGGTCCTACGGCTCCGGCTACGGCGGCAACGCCCTGCTGGGCAAGAAGGCCTACGCGCTGCGCATCGCCTCGGTCATGGCGCGCGACGAGGGCTGGCTCGCCGAGCACATGCTCATCCTCAAGCTCACCAACCCGCAGCAGAAGACCTACTACGTCGCCGGCGCCTTCCCCTCCGCGTGCGGCAAGACGAACCTGGCCATGCTGGAGCCGACCATCCCCGGCTGGAAGGTCGAGACCATCGGCGACGACATCGCCTGGATGCGGTTCGGGGAGGACGGCCGGCTCTACGCCATCAACCCCGAGTACGGGCTCTTCGGCGTGGCTCCGGGAACCGGCTGGGACACCAACCCCAACGCCATGCGGACGATCGAGAAGGGCAACTCGGTCTTCACCAACGTCGCGCTCACCGACGACGGCGACGTCTGGTGGGAAGGCATGACCGAGGAGCCCCCGGCCCACCTCACCGACTGGAAGGGCCGGGACTGGACGCCGGAGAGCGAGGAGCTCTCCAGCCACCCGAACAGCCGGTTCTGCACCCCCATCACCCAGTGCCCGATCCTGGCGCCGGAGTACGACGACCCCCGCGGTGTGCCGATCTCGGCGATCCTCTTCGGTGGTCGTCGCAAGACCACGGTTCCCCTCGTCAGCGAGGCCCGGGACTGGAACCACGGCGTCTTCATGGGCGCGACGCTCTCCTCGGAGACCACCGCCGCCGCCACAGGCGCCGTCGGCGTCGTCCGCCGCGACCCGTTCGCCATGCTGCCGTTCATCGGTTACAACGCCGCTGACTACTTCGGTCACTGGGTGAACACCGGCAAGCAGGCCGACGCCACCAAGCTGCCGAAGATCTTCTACGTGAACTGGTTCCGGCGCGACGAGGACGGCGGCTTCCTGTGGCCGGGCTTCGGTGAGAACAGCCGCGTGCTCAAGTGGATCGTCGAGCGCATCGAGGGCACCGCGGCCGCCGTCGAGACCCCGGTCGGCCACGTGCCCACGCCCGAGGCGCTCGACGTCTCGGGTCTAGACATGACACCGGAGCAGGTCGAGCAGGCCCTCGCGGTCAAGCCGGAGGAGTGGCGCGAGGAGATCCCGCAGATCACCGAGTGGTTCGAGAAGTTCGGCGAGAAGCTGCCCAGCACCATGTGGGACGAGCTCGAGATCCTCAAGAGCCGCCTCGCGTAGAGAGAGGACCACCCTCCCCCCACGCCTCGCACGCTCGGCGCGGGCCCCTGAAGGGTGGCCGTTCCAGCGCGTCGCCAGGGCCCGGACCGCGGTTGCGGTCCGGGCCCTCCGCCGTCCGCGCCCGACCCGGCCACGATCAGGTGAGCTGATCACCGGGTGTCCTCCCTCACGGTGGGCGGTGAGGGAGGACGCTCCACGATCAGGGACCCTGATCATCGCCGGGGGCGGGTGGAGCGTGACGGGTCGCCGTCGCGGCACGCCCGCCCACGGTCGGTTAGCGTGGCTGAGCCCCCCCTGCCCGTTCTCGGAGGCAAGCCCACTCGTGCCCAATCCCTACCTGCAGGTCCTGCGGACGCCGCACGCCCTGCCGATGGTGCTCGCCGCCTTCATCGGCCGGCTGCCCCTCTCGATGGTCGGGCTGGGCTCGGTCCTCCTGGTCGCCTCCGAGACCGGCTCCTACGGCCTCGGCGGCGCCGTGGCGGCGGTGGGGGCGGTGACGACGGCGATCGCCGGACCGCTGCTGGGGCGGTGGGCCGACACGCACGGCCAGCGCCGGGTGCTGCTGCCGGTGCTGGTCGTCTTCGTCCTCTCCGGCCTGGTCTTCCTCTTCTCCGTGCGCGAGGACTGGCCGCTCCTGGTCGTCTTCCTCTCCGCCGGGCTGGCCGGGGCCTGCATCCCGCCGGTCTCCTCGATGATCCGCGTCCGCTGGACCCACCTCCTCCGCGGCAGCCACCGGCTGCACACGGCGCTGTCGATGGAGTCCGTCGTCGACGAGTTCGTCTTCATCGTGGGTCCGGTCCTCGTCACGTTCCTGTCGACGACGGGGCACGCGACCTCCGGCGTCGTCACCGCGTTCACCCTGGCGACCGTGGGCAGCCTGCTGTTCGCCGCCCAGCGCCGCACCGAGCCGGAGCCGCACGGGCACGCCAGCCGGCAGGGCCCCTCCGCGATCCGCACCACGGGGCTGCGCGTGCTCTTCGTCGTCGGGGCCGCGGTCGGCGCGATCCTGGGCACCCTGGAGATCGCCCTGGTCGCCTTCGCCGACGAGCGGGACGCCATGGCGCTCTCCGGCGTGCTCATCGCCAGCCTGGCGGTCGGGTCGATGGCCAGCGGCATCGGCTGGGGCGCCATCCACTGGCAGCTCCCGCTCCGGCTCCGGCTGGTCGGGGCCCTGGCCCTGCTCACCCTGCTGGTCGTCCCGCTGCTGTTCATCGACGACATCTGGGTGATGGTGCCGTTCGTGATCGTCGCGGGCATCGCGGTGTCGCCCTCGCTGATCAGCTCCTTCACCCTGGCCGAGCTGCTGGTGCCCCGGTCGGCGGTGACGGAGGCGTTCACGTGGATCGGCACCGCGCTGGGCCTGGGGGTCGCCGTCGGTGCCTCGGTCGCGGGCAAGATCGTCGACGTCGCCGGCGCCAACCGGGCCTTCGTCGTCGCGATCGTCGCCGCGGGGATCGCCGCCGTGGTCGTCGCCTCGTACCAGCGGCTGCTGCACGTGCCGGCCGAGCACGCCGCCGAGCCGGCGCTGGCCCGCTGACCGGCGACGCCGTGGAGGAGTACGCGCTCCCCGGGGCGCTGGTCCGCGACCGGTCGGTGAGCGTGCCGCTGCACTGGGGCGACCCCGACGCCGACGGCTCCCTGGACGTGTTCGTGCGGGAGCTGGTGCACCCCGACCGGCGCGGTGACGACCTCCCGCTGCTGCTCTTCCTGCAGGGCGGCCCGGGGGGCAAGTCGCCGCGGCCGACCCGGGGCGGCTGGATCGAGCGGGCGCTGCGCGACTTCCGCGTCGTCCTCCTCGACCAGCGCGGCACCGGGCGCAGCTCCCGGGTGACCGGCGCCGCCCTCAGCCGCCTCCCCGGCGCCGCCGCGGCCGCCCGCCACCTGCTGGCCCACCGCGCGGACTCGATCGTCGCCGACGCCGAGCACGTGCGGACCACCCTCTACGACGGCCGGCAGTGGACGACGCTGGGCCAGAGCTACGGCGGTTTCCTGACCCTCACCTACCTGTCCCGGGCGCCGGAGGGCCTGACCCGCTGCCTGGTCACCGGCGGGCTGCCGGGCCTGCACGCCGACGCACGCGACGTGTACCGGCGCACCTATCCCCGCGTCGCGGCCCGCACCCGGCAGTTCTACGAGCGGTTCCCGGGCGACGTCGCCCGGGTGGCCGCCGTCGCCGACCGCCTGGCGGCCGGGCCCGCGACCCTGCCGGACGGCGACCGGCTCACCGTGCGCCGTCTGCAGACGACCGGCCACGTGCTCGGCATGCGGGACGGCGCCACCGAGCTGCACTGGCTGTTCGAGGAGGCCCTGGGCGCCGACGGCGAGCTCACGGACACCTTCCTCGACCAGGTCTCCCGGCGGACCTCCTCCTGGGACGATCCCCTCTACGCGGCCCTGCACGAGAGCATCTACGTGCAGGGGGCGGCCCCGGTCGGCTGGGCGGCGGAGGACGAGCGGGGCCCGGGATTCGACGGGGACCGCCGCCCGCTGCCCTTCACCGGCGAGATGGTCTACCCCTGGATGTTCGACGAGATCGCCTCGCTGCGGCCGTTCGGCCCTGCCGCGCACGCGCTCGCGGAGCTCGAAGAGTTCCCGGCCCTGTACGACCCCGCGCGGTTGGCGGCCAACGAGGTGCCGGTCGACGCCGCGGTCTACTTCGACGACATGTACGTCGACGCCGGGCTGTCGCTGCAGACGGCCGGGGAGGTCGGCAACGTGCGCACCTGGGTGACCAACGAGCACGAGCACGACGGCCTGCGTGTGGGCGACGTGCTCGACCGGCTGCTCACCCTGCGGTCCCGGTGACGCGTCCCCGGCCGGCCGCCGGCGGTGGGCGGCAGCTCGGGGTGGCCC
Source organism: Blastococcus sp. SYSU DS0669 (assembly GCF_054050895.1). Lineage (NCBI taxonomy): Bacteria > Bacillati > Actinomycetota > Actinomycetes > Geodermatophilales > Geodermatophilaceae > Blastococcus > Blastococcus sp. SYSU DS0669. The sequence goes on from NZ_JBJHAE010000006.1 coordinate 128,068, forward strand.
CCGAGCGGCTGGGCCGCTGGCTGGACGGCGTCGCCACCCGGCACGGCGCCTTCACCACGGTGGAGCCGGCCGACGACGGGCTGCGGATCGCCTGCGCGGACACGACCACCGTCGTCCTGCACGCCCCGTTCGGCTGGACGCCCCAGCCGCCCCTGCTCGCCGCCTTCACGGCTGCCGCGGGCCGGCCGCGGCGCGCGGCCGTGCTCCTCGTCCGCCGGGGCCGGTGGGCGGTCGGCGTCTTCGACGGCGACGAGCTGGTGGTCTCCAAGGTCGACGCCCGCCAGGTGCAGGGCCGGACGGCGGCCGGTGGCTGGTCGCAGCAGCGCTTCGCCCGCCGGCGCGGCCACCAGACCGACGCCGTCGTCGACCACGCCGTGGAGACCGCCGTCCGGGTGCTGCTGCCGCACGCCGACGGGCTGGCGGCGCTGTTCACCGGCGGGGACCGGGGGCTGGCCGACGAGGTGCTGGCCGACCCCCGGCTGCGCCCGCTGGCCGCCCTGCGCCGCGACCCCGCGCTGGACGTCGGGGAGCCGACCAAGGCGGTCCTGTTGGGGACGCCGAAGCAGTTCCGCGCCGTCCAGGTGCTCATCAAGGAGCCACCCCCGTCCGCGGGTTGAGCCGGCCCAGGAGACGTTGAGCCGCGTGCGAGCGCGGCTCAACGTCCCGTGGGGCGGCTCAACGGCGGTGGGGGACGGCACCTGGCCGCGGTGTCGTCCGGAGGACGACAGAGTCAGGGCGTGAGGACCAGGCGGATGGGGTCGCCCTCCTTGTTCGCCAGCCGCTGCACGCCCTCGGCGGCGTCGGCGAGCGGGAGCGTGCCGGAGATGGAGCGGGAGAGATCGAGCCGGTGGTGCCGGACCAGGTCGACCAACTCCTCGACGTGGCCCGGTTCGGAGCCGTAGTGGCCGAGGATCCGCTGCCCGAAGTAGCTGAACTGGGTCCCGTTGCGGATCTCCAGCGGCTGGTCGGTCAGGCCGACCAGCACCAGGGCCCCGTCCCGCTCCAGGCAGCGCACCGCCTGCTCGCGCACCGGCGCGACGCCGGCGAAGTCGAAGGCGAAGGCCAGCCCGGCGCCACCGGTGAGCTCCCGCACGCGGGTGGCGATGTCCTCGGACGGGTCCAGCGCGAGGTCCGCGCCGAAGTCCAGCGCCCGCTGCCGGGCCGCGGGCACCGGGTCGACGGCGACGATCGGGGCGGCCCCGGCCAGCCGCAGCAGCTGCACCGCGTGCGCGCCTAGCCCGCCGATGCCCCAGACGCCGACCGGCTGGGCGGCGCGCACCTGCGCCGTCCGCACGATCGAGGCCCACGGCGTCGAGACCGCATCGGGCACGATGCACGCCTGCTCGAAGGGCAGCGTGTCGGGGATGGGCACGACCGTGCCCGCCGTCGCCAGGGCGTACTGCGCCCAGCCGCCGTCGTAGTCGACGCCACGGGTGTGGATCCAGCCGTCCTTCTCCTCCCCGGCCTGCAGGAGCACCCGCTGCCCCTCGGTCAGGCCGCCCACGCCGTCGCCGAGCTCCGCGACGGTGCCGGCCACCTCGTGCCCGAGCGTCACCTCGTCACCGGCGAGGAACAGCGGGGAGAGCTGCCCCTCGATCAGGTGGACGTCGGAGAGGCAGATGCCGGCCGCGGCGACCCGGATCAACACCTCCCCGGGGCCGGGTGCCGGCCTGGGCACCTCCTTGACCACGAACTCACGGGTGCGCACGTCCAGCCGGCCGGCCAGCATCGAGTCAGGCATGCCCCCATCCAACGCCGTGGGCGCTGCGCCGACGAGGGGGGTCCGGGGAACCCCTGCCCCGGGGCGCCGCGGCCCCCTGTGACGCGCGGGAACCGGGAGGCGGACGGGAGAGTTCCGGTTGACGCGCCACCGCGCGGGTGGTTGTGGATCGCCATCGGCCCTGCTGAGCTGCACGAACAGCCGGAGGAGGGTCATGGAGTCGCGCACGAGGCCGGGTCGCACCCTGCTCACGCTCGCGGGCGCCGTGCTGCTCGCCGGCGTCCTGCTGGCCGGGCTGCTCCTCCCCTGGGTCGGCGGGCCCGCCCTGGCCGCGCGCAGCTCCTCGGCCCTGCTCGGCGACCCGCCGGAGGAGTTCTCCGTCGAGGTGCCGGCGGGCAACACCGTGGTGCTCGCGGCCAACGGTGAGCTGATCACCTCCTTCTACCGGGAGAACCGCGAGCCGGTCGCCTTCGACCAGATCGCCGAGGTCATGCGGCAGGCGCTGGTCGCCGTCGAGGACGCGCGCTTCTACGACCACGGCGGCCTCGACGTGCAGGGGACGACGCGCGCCCTGGTCACGAACATCGCCGCCGGCGAGGTCGAGGAGGGTGGGTCCACCCTCACCCAGCAGCTGGTCAAGCAGACCCTGCTGCAGTCGGCGCGCACCCAGGACGAGCGGAACGCCGCCACCGAGAAGACCTTCGGCCGCAAGCTGCGCGAGGCCCGGCTGGCCCTGGCGATGGAGTCGGCCTACACCAAGGACGAGCTGCTCACGCGGTACCTCAACATCGTCTACTTCGGGCAGAACGCCTACGGGGTGCAGCCCGCGGCCCGGGCGTTCTTCGGCGTCGACGCCGCGCAGCTGACCCTGCCCCAGGCGGCGCTGCTGGCCGGCCTGGTGCAGAGCCCCAAGGACCACGACCCCTTCACCGACCCCGAGGGCGCGACCGTCCGGCGCAACCAGGTGCTCGCCCGGATGGCTGAGCAGGGGTACATCAGCCCTGAGCAGCAGGAGGAGGCCTCGGCCGCCCCCCTCGGCCTGGCCCCGGCCCCGGCGCCGCCCCGCGGCTGCGTCGAGGCGACCGTGGGTGCCTACGTCTGCGACTTCGTCCAGCAGTACCTGATCGACGAGCTGGGGCTGACCCAGGACGACCTCGAGCGCAACGGCTACGTCATCCAGACCACGCTGGACGCCGACCTGCAGCGCGCCGGTGACGCCGCGGTGCTCGCCAACCAGCCGCTGGAGAGCCCGCTGGCCGCCACCTTCACCGCGGTCGAGCCGGGCACCGGGCACCTGCTGGCGATGAGCGTCAACCGGATCTACGGCCACGACGAGGCGGACCGGCGGCAGGAGTCGGTGAACCTCAACGCCCTCCCGAGCCGTGGCGCGGGCTCCACCTACAAGGTGTTCGTGGCCGCCGCGGCGCTGGCCCGCGGTTACTCCACGGAGTACACGCTCACCGCGCCGAGCCCCTACGTCTCGCGCGTGTACCGGGAGGGCGACGGGTTCTACGACGTCCGCAACTCGGGTAGCTACCGGGCGACCCTGGACCTGACCACAGCCCTCTACCAGTCCTCCAACACCTACTTCCTCGCCCTCGAGGACGCGCTCGGCAGCGTCGAGGAACCGGTGCGCATGGCCGAGCGCATGGGGCTCTACGAGCACGGCCCGCAGGGCCTGGCGCAGCGCACCGTCGACGAGAACAACGGCTCCTTCGCCTTCGGCCCGGAGGCGACCAGCCCGCTGGGGCTGGCCAGCGCCTACTCCACGCTGGCGGCCTCGGGCACCCGGTGCGACGTCGTCCCGGTGACCGGGATCCTCGACCGCGAGGGCGAGCCCGTCCTCGGCGACGACGGCGAGCCGCTGGTCGACGGCGATCGCTGCACGCCCGAGGCCATCCCCGCCGGGGTCGCGAACACCCTGAACCAGATGCTGCGCAAGGACGTCGAGCCGGGATCCGGCGGGCAGACCGGCCGGCGCGCGTACGTGCCGGGTCACCAGATCGCGGGCAAGACCGGCACCACGCAGGACAACGTCTCGGTGGCGTTCGTGGGCTACACGCCGGAGATCGCGGCCAGCGTCATGGTGTTCAACCCCAAGGAGAGCCAGGACGTCGGCGGCTTCGGCGGCGACAAGGGCGCCACCATCTGGCACGACGCGATGGCGCCCGTCCTCACCGCGCGGGGCAGCAGCGACTTCCCGCCCGCGGACCCAGCGGTGGTGCGCGGCAACACGATCCGCGTCCCCTCCTGCGGGGAGCCGTCCCGGTGCCAGGACGTGCTCGAGGCCGCCGGTTTCCTCCCCCGCGTGGTGCGGGTGGACAGCGAGCTGGCCCAGGGGCAGCTCGTGGGGACCAGCCCGCCGGCGGGTGGGCGCGCCGTGCCGGGACAGGTCGTCGCCGTCCTCGTCAGCAACGGCTCCCGCTACGTGCCGCCCCCGCCGCCGCCCCCGCCGCCCCCGCCGGCTCCCGAGCGCGCGCCCGAGCCGGTGCCGCCGCCACCGGCCCCGCCGGTCGTGCCCGAGCCGGATCCCGGGACCGGTGACCCTGCGGTGCCCGACGACCCGGAGCTAGGCCCGGTCGAGACCTGGCTCGACCGGTTCCCCTATCCGCCGCCGCGACGCTGAGCGGCGGTCCACCAGCTCGTCCAGCGTCTGGGTGGTCAGCCAGCCCAGCAGGACGACCAGGTGGAGGAGGAACAGCCAGAGCGCGAGCGCGACCACGCCGCCCACGACGTCCAGGTCACCGAACGGCGCGCCGAGGTCCAGCGGCAGCGCCAGGAACAGCACGAACCCCTGCAGGAAGCCGGACAGGCAGGCGGCGGTGAACAGCGCGCCGACCAGCAGCGACCGCCACCGCACGCGGCCGCCGCCGACGACCCGGAACCCCCAGGCCAGCGGCAGGGTGAGCGCGGCCAGCACCGCGTAGTAGCCGAGCGCCACCTGCCCGACCGTGGCCGCCACGCCCCCGCGCTCGGCCAGGTCGGCCATCCGCGCCGCGGCGAGCAGCAGCGGGTAGAGCAGCACCGGGGCGAGCAGCAGCAGCGGCAGGGCGGCGAGCCGGCCGCGCCAGGCGGTGTGCCCCTCGTGCCGGGCGTGCCGTGCGGAGAAGCGCAGGAGGGCGCGCCGGAGCCCCTCGCCGTAGAAGGACATGGGCAGCAGGGCCAGCAGGGCGCCCAGCGGGTCCAGCCCCGCGCCGGCCTGGACCAGCCGTTCGACGGCGTCCGGGGCGCCGAGCGCGCCGGGCAGCAGGTCGCCGAGCCGGTCGCCGAGCTCCCGCACCCGCTCCGGGGAGGTGAGCCAGGCGGTCAGCCCGAAGGCGAGCACCACCAGGGGGACGACGGCGATGCCGGCGTAGAAGGTGAGCCCGGCGGCGATGAGCATGAGGTCGCGTCCCCGCAGCCGGGCGCGCACGCCCCGGACGAGGTCGCGGAGCGCGCCGACCGCCCGGGACGACCGGCTCCCGCGCTGCGGATCACTCGAGGGGCTCACGGCGATCCATCCTCCGGTAGTGGTCCCGCGGGGCCGTGCCGAAACCGCCCCCGGCCGCGTCCGCCCGGCGTCGGGTGGGGCTGCTGTGACGTGACCCGGGAAGAACTACACGAATGTGGTTCGCGGCATTGTCACGACCGGGTCACGCCGCCTACGGTGAGTAGGTCCGTCGGGGCTTTCCGTCACTGCCGAGTGACCCCCGCCGGGCGCCGTCGAGCCGGACCCGCGTACCCGCGGGCTGCCGGACCGGGGACCGTCGCAGCGTCGTGGCGGGACGGACCCGTCCGTTCCGCCGCACGGGGGCGCCCGGCCGGTCCTGGCAGGCGGCCGTGGACGAGATCGGAGAGCCGCCGCACCATGGCGACCCCCCTGCGCACACCCGCCCGCCGCCGCACCGCCGGGCGGGTGGGGCTGGCCCTGGCCGGCACGGTCGGCATCCTGCTCGCCACGGTGCCCGCCGCCGCGGCTCCCGGCTCTCCCGCCACGTCCGGTGAGGCGGCCCGGCTCGTCGCCGAGCGCGGCCACCAGCTCGAGGTCGTCACCGAGGAGTTCAACGCGGCACGGGATGCACTGGCGGCCCAGCAGGCCACCGCCGAGGCGGCCGCCGCCCAGCTCCAGCAGGCCACCGCGGACCTGGCCCGCGCCCAGGAGCAGGTGCGCGGCATCGCCCGCAGCGCCTGGACCGGCGAGGGTCTGAGCTCCTTCCAGGCCCTGCTCACCAGCGACTCGGCCGACGAGTTCGTCAGCCGCGTGAGCACGCTCGAGACGATCTCCGGGCACCAGGGCGTGGTGCTCACCCGGGCCGCCGAGGCGAACGTGGCCGCCGCCCAGGCCCAGGCCGCAGCGCAGCAGGCCGCCGCCCAGGCGAAGGCCGCCTACGACTCCATCGCCGGCCAGCAGGCCGAGCTGCAGGAGCAGGTCGACGAGTTCCGAGCCCAGTTCGACCGACTGAGCGCCGCCGAGCGCCAGGCCGTGGCCGAGGCGCACCACGCCGAGGAGCGCGGCGGGGAGCCCCAGCGCGCCAGCCGCGGGGAGCGGGAGGCGGTGGCAGCCGCGCCGTCCGCTCCCGTGGCGGCCGACAGCCGCGCCGCGCAGATCGCGGTCGACACCGCCATGGCGCAGCGGGGCAAGCCCTACGTGTGGGCGGCGACGGGTCCCGGCGCGTTCGACTGCTCGGGTCTGACCTCCTACGCCTTCCGGGCGGCCGGGATCGCGCTGCCGCGCGCCAGCCGGAACCAGGCGGGCGTCGGCCAGGCGGTCTCCCGCGACGATCTGCGCCCCGGCGACCTGGTCTTCTTCTACAGCCCGGTCAGCCACGTGGGCATCTACATCGGCAACGGCCAGATGGTGCACGCGCCGACCTCGGGCGACGTGGTCAAGGTGGCCAGCATCGACTCGATGGGCGGCTACGCCGGGGCCCGGCGCATCGCGGGGTGACGCCCGGCAGCCGCTCAGGTCGCGCCCGACCCGCTGACCTGCTGCAGCAGCCCCCAGACGAACACCGCCCGCACCCCACCCGGCAGCCGCACCTCGGAGCGGGTGGGCACGCCGGTGTCGACCCCGCGGGCGCCCGGCAACCCGACGACGTCGTCGAGCACGTGCTCCCACACGAGCAGGCGACGCGGGCGGGCCCGGGGTACCGGTGACCCCGGCGCCCGGGCGAGGTGCTCGTGCAGCACGGCGCCCCCGGGGCCGCTGACGACCTCCCACCACTGGTGCGGCCACAGCGGGAGCGGCCAGCGCCGCACCTGGACGTCGAGGTCGCCGACGCGCCGGTCCTCCAGCTCCTCCGGGGGGCCGAGGACCGCGGTGCGCAGGGCCAGCCCGCGCGGGGCCCGCCGGGAGTGCTGCAGCGCCTGCCAGCGGGTGTGCGCGGCGTGGGCCTCCGCCCGGGTCGCCCCGAGCCGGGGCAGGGCGGCGGCGGTGAGGTCGGGCCGGACGTCGGCCATCCGGCGCAGCAGCACCAGGCAGAACTCCCGCCGGGCCAGTCCGCGCACGCTGCCGACCCTGCCACCGGGCCGGCTGCCGCGTACGTCACACCCCCGCCCGGGGACGTCGCCGGCGGCCCGCTCGTTCACCTGCCGGATCCCGCCCCCGACCCGAGGACGCCCCGTTGAACCCGCGCACCGTCACCGCCGCCTTCCGCATCGTCGCCGTCGCCGAGGCGATCACCTGGGTCGGCCTGCTGGCCGGGATGTTCGTGAAGTGGGTGCTGCAGACCTCCGAGGTGGGCGTCCAGGTGTTCGGGCCCATCCACGGCGGCGTCTTCGTCGTCTACGTCCTCGTCGCCCTGGTCGCCGCCCGGGTGCTGCGCTGGTCGCTGCCCACGACGCTGCTCGCGCTGGCCGCCTCGGTGCCGCCGCTGGCCACCGTCTGGTTCGAGCGGTGGGCCACCCGCACCGGCGCGCTGCCCGCGCGCGAGGCGCTGGCCGCCTGAGCCACCGGGCCCGGCCGGTCGCTACGGTCGCCGTCATGCCCGAGCCCGTGCTGCCTTCGACCGCCCGCCTCCTGCTCGCCCGCACGGCCCGGGTCCAGCGCGACGGCCGGTCTCCCGGCCTCGTCGCCGGCGTGGTCCGTGACGGCGGGCTGGCGTGGTCGGCCGGCCGCGGGGAGGTGCCCGGGCCGCACACGGACGTCCAGTACCGGCTGGGGTCGATCAGCAAGACCGTGACGGCCGTCGTCGTCATGCGGCTGCGCGACGAGGGCCGGCTGGGGCTGGACGACCCGCTGGAGCGCCACCTGACCGGCACGCCGTTCGGCGACCGCACGGTCGGGCAGCTGCTCTCCCACCTCGCCGGCGCCTCGGCGGAGAGCCCCGGCGGCTGGTGGGAGCGGACACCGGGCGGGTCGCTGGAGGAGCTGGGGCTGGCGGAGACCGAGGTCGTCCTCGGCGCCGCGCGCCGGTTCCACTACTCCAACCTCGGCTTCGGCCTGCTCGGCGAGCTCGTCGCGAGGCTGCGCGGCTCGTCCTGGGACGACGTCGTCACCGCCGAGGTGCTGGCGCCGCTGGGCATGGCGCGCACGACTCCCCGCCCGGTGGCCCCGGCCGCCGAGGGACGGGCGGTGCACCCCTGGGCCGACGTCGTGCTGCCCGAACCCGAGCACCACGCCGGCGTGATGGCGGCCGCCGGGCAGCTGTGGGCGACGCTGGCCGACCTCGGCCGGTTCGCCGCGTTCCTCCTCGGCGACACCGCGGACGTGCTCGACCCGGCGACGCTGGAGGAGATGACCGTGCCCGCCGGGGTGGACTCCTCCGCGCCCGGCTGGTCCTCCTACGGGCTGGGCGTGCAGGTGGTGCGGGTCGACGGGCGGACGCTGGTGGGCCACGGCGGCTCGATGCCCGGCTTCCTGGCCGGCGTCTTCGTCGACCGCGAGGAGCAGACCGGCGCGGTCTCGCTGGCCAACACGACCAGCGGCCTGGACCCGCTGGTGTTCGGCCTGCTGGCCGACCTGCGCGCCGCCGAGCCGCGGGTCGTCGAGCCGTGGGTGCCCGCCCCCTCGCCGGTGCCCCTGGAGACCCTCGGTGTCTGGTTCTGGGGGCCCGCGCCCTACCTCCTGCGCTCGGTCAGCGGCGGGCTGCTGCACCTGGGCCCGCTGCCCGGGCGGCCGGGCCGGGCCAGCCGGTTCGCGTCGGCCGAGGACGGCACCTGGCGGGGGCTGGACGGCTACTTCGCGGGGGAGAGGCTGCGCATCGCCGACGACCACCTGGAGCTCGACACCTTCGTCTTCACCCGCACCCCGTACGACCCCGCCGCGCCGGTGCCCGGCGGTGTGGACGACCGCGGCTGGCGCTGACCCGCTCTCCCCCCGGGCCACGATCAGGGAACCTGATCATGCGGTGTCCTCCCTCACCGTGGGCGCTGAGGGAGGACGCTCCACGATCAGGGGACCTGGTCATCGCCGGGCGCCGTCACGGGCGGTCGAACGCGTCGATCGTGGTCTTGACGACGACGCCGTAGGCCAGGTGCGGCACCAGGTCGCTGAGCCAGTCGGTCGTCGACCAGGTGCGCGGGTCGGTCACGCCGAGCACGGTCATCGGGCCGTTGGCCGCCACCATGGCGCCCAGCGCGGTGAGGGCGACACCGACGGGCTTGGCCGACAGGAGACCCGCCGCGCGCGCCAGCCCGCCGACCACGCCGACCCCGACGCCGGCCACCAGCCCCGTCATGGGCCCGAGCCCCTGGATGCGGTTCTGCCGGGTCTGCTCGTCGCCCGGGATGGGCACGTGCGCCGCCTCCGCGAGCTTCTCGACGGTCCGCTCGGGCGTCGAGCTGCTGCCCCGGCCGCGCACCACCATGTCCAGGTAGGTGACGGCGTTGAGCGCCGTCGTGCCGGCCGCGCCGGCGGCCGCCCCCCTCAGCGCCCAGCCCAGCGTGCTGATGCCGCGCCTGCCCTTGCCGGTGCGCCCTACCGGGGTCCGCTTCGCCATGTGCGGCCCGATACCCGCCCGGAAGCGGCCCCACCCACCGACCGCGTCCTCGCCCGGGCCACGGAGACCGGCACCCCTGGCGGAGCCGCTCGGGCACGGCCACGCTGGGCAGGTGGACGACGTCGGCGCCGAGCTGGAGCGCACCATCGGCGAGCTGCTCGGGCAGCGTCGCGCGGAGGCCTCCATCTGCCCTTCCGAGGCTGCTCGGGCGCTCGATCCCGAGGGCTGGCGCGACCTGATGCCCGAAGCGCGCCGCGCGGCCGGCCGCCTCGCGGACGCGGGGACCGTCGAGGTGACCCAGGGCGGCGAGGTGGTCGACGTCCGGACCGCCCGAGGACCCGTGCGGATCCGCCGGCCCCGCTAGCCGGTGCCGGCGGCGCGGTGCAGCAGCGGGCCCACGCGCCGCTCGACGAACCGGCGCATCGCCAGGGCGGTGTCCACCCGCTGGACGCCGGGGATGGCCAGCACCGCCTCGGTGATCCGCCACAGGTGGTCGGCGTCGGTGGCCGCGACGTGCACCAGCAGGTCGGTGGCGCCCGAGAGGCCGGTCACCTCGAGCACCTCGGGGAGCCCGGCGAGCGCGCCGCTGACCTCGGCCAGCCCGCGCTGCGCCACCTGCACCGACATGTAGGCGGTCAGCCGGTACCCGAGGGCCTCCGGGCGGACCCGCTGGTCCAGCGGGCCGAGCACGCCGTTGCCCTCCAGCCGGGCCAGCCGGCTCTGCACGGTGTTGCGGGCCAGGCCGAGCCGCTGCGACAGCGCCATGACGCTGGCCCGCGGGTCCTCCGTGAGGGCCAGCAGCAGCCGCGCGTCGGTGGCGTCGATCTCCGGCACGCTGGGCAGTCTGTCAGCTCCCGGCCGTGCGCGGGCAGCTTTCTGCGCAACTCCCTCGACCACCCCTGCGCAGATCGCCCCCGCCCGGGCTGGTCAGCAGCGGGGAGGCCGTGCCAGGATGTGTGAGGGCCGCCACACCCGGCGGGCCGCAACGTCCAGCACCACCGCGCCGCCGGTGACCCCGGTGGCGGTGGCCGACGGCGAGGAGCGCGACCGGTGACAGCGTTGCCAGAGACCACCGAGATGGTCGACCCCGTCCCGGGGGCCGACGCCCCCCACCTGCCGCAGCGGACGCAGCTGGTCCAGCTGCTCACGCCCGAGGGCGAGCGGGTCGAGCACCCCGACTACTCGCTGGAGATCTCCGACGAGGAGCTGCGCGACCTCTACCGCGACCTGGTGCTGGTCCGCCGGTGGGACGTCGAGGCGACCGCGCTGCAGCGCCAGGGCGAGCTGGGCATCTGGGCCTCGCTGCTGGGCCAGGAGGCCGCGCAGATCGGCGCCGGCCGCGCGATGGCCGCCTCCGACATGGCCTTCCCGACCTACCGCGAGCACGGCGTCGCCTGGACCCGCGGCGTCGACCCGCTGCACGTCATCAGCCTGTTCCGCGGCGTGGACAACGGCGGCTGGGACCCGGTGGCCACCGGCTTCAACCTCTACACCGTGGTCATCGGCGCGCAGACCCTGCACGCCACCGGCTACGCCATGGGGCTGCAGCGCGACGGCGCCGAGAGCGCGGCGCTGGCCTTCCTCGGCGACGGCGCCACCAGCCAGGGCGAGGTCAACGAGGCGATGATCTGGGCGGCGAGCTTCTCGGCCCCCGTCGTCTTCTTCTGCCAGAACAACCAGTACGCGATCAGCGTCCCGCTCGAGCGGCAGTCGCGCGTCCCGCTGTACCGGCGCGCGGCCGGCTTCGGCTTCCCCGGCGTCCGGGTCGACGGCAACGACGTCCTCGCCGTCCTGGCCGTGACTCGGCAGGCGCTCCAGGCCGCGCGCGAGGGCCAGGGGCCGACCTTCATCGAGGCGTTCACCTACCGGATGGGCGCGCACACCACCTCAGACGACCCCACCCGGTACCGGCTGGCCAGCGAGCTGGAGGAGTGGAAGCTGCGCGACCCGATCGCCCGGCTGAAGGCCCACCTCTCCCGGCACGACAAGGCCGATGCGGCGTTCTTCGACCGCGTGGAGCGCGAGGCCGACGAGCTCGCCGTGCGGATCCGCAGCGGCACCGTCGACATGCCCGACCCCGAACCGACGGCGATGTTCGACTCCGTCTACGCGGAGCAGACCCCGTGGCTGGCCGCCCAGCGCGACGACTTCGTCGCCTACCGCGCGAGCTTCGAGGAGGCCGGCGAATGAGCACCGAGACCCTGACCATCGGCAAGGCACTGAACCTCGGCCTGCGCAAGGCCATGGAGGACGACGCCAAGGTCGTGCTCATGGGGGAGGACATCGGCAAGCTGGGCGGTGTCTTCCGCATCACCGACGGCCTGCAGAAGGACTTCGGTGAGGCCCGTGTGGTCGACACGCCCCTGGCCGAGGCCGGGATCCTGGGCACCGCTGTCGGGCTGGCGATGCGCGGCTACCGGCCGGTCTGCGAGATCCAGTTCGACGGGTTCGTCTTCCCCGCCTACAACCAGATCGTCACCCAGGTGGCCAAGATGCACGCCCGGTCGAAGGGCCGGCTGCCGATGCCGATCGTCATCCGCATCCCCTTCGGCGGCGGCATCGGGGCCGTCGAGCACCACAGCGAGAGCCCCGAGGCGTACTTCGCGCACACCGCCGGGCTCAAGGTGGTCGCGGTCAGCAACCCGGTCGACGCCTACTGGGGCATCCAGCAGGCGATCGCCCACCCCGACCCGATCGTCTTCCTGGAGCCCAAGCGGCGGTACTGGGAGAAGGCCGAGGTCGACACCGACGCCACCCCCGACCCGCTGTTCGCCTCCCGCGTGGTCCGCGGCGGCGACGACGTCACGGTGCTCGCCTACGGCCCCATGGTGAAGACGGCGCTGCAGGCCGCCGAGGCGGTCGCTGGCGAGGGGCGCTCGCTGGAAGTGGTCGACCTGCGCACCGTCTCCCCGCTGGACCTCGAGCCGGTCTTCGAGTCGGTGCGTCGCACCGGCCGTTGCGTCGTCGTCCACGAGGCGCCCGTCACCCTCGGGCTCGGCGCGGAGATCGCCGCCCGGGTGACCGAGACCTGCTTCCACTCCCTGGAGGCGCCGGTGCTGCGGGTCGGGGGTTTCGACACCCCCTACCCGCCGTCGAAGCTGGAGGAGGAGTACCTCCCCGACCTCGACCGGGTGCTGGACGCCGTCGACCGCGCGATGGAGTTCTGAGCCGTGGCCCAGCGACAGTTCAAGCTGCCCGACGTCGGTGAGGGGCTCACCGAGGGCGAGATCCTCCAGTGGCTCGTGGCCGTCGGCGACACCATCACCGTCAACCAGCCGCTGTGCGAGGTGGAGACGGCGAAGGCCGCCGTCGAGCTGCCCTCACCGTGGGCCGGCACCGTCGTCGAGCTGCTGCACGAGGCCGGCACGACGGTCGACGTCGGGGAGCCGATCATCACCGTCGACGTGGGCGGCGACGCCCCGGCGGCGGAGCCGGCCGGCGAGGGCGCCGCGACCGGCGAGGAGCCGGCCGCGGGGCTGATCGGCGGGGCCGCCCCGGGTGGGCGCACCGCCGTGCTGGTCGGCTACGGCCCGCGGACGACCGAGGCCCGCCGCCGGCCGCGCCGCTCGGGCGCCGCGGCCGCCGCCCGCGCCACCGCGCTGCCCGGCGCCGACTACGGCTCAGGCGGCACCGACCGGCCGCCCCTGCCCTCCGACGACGGCCCGCCGCTGCTGGCCACGGCCCCCGACATGCGCAGCAAGCCGGTGCGCCACGGCGGGCTGGAGGTCGGCCGCCAGGCCGAGGCCGCCGCCCGCCGTGAGGAGGCCGCGCCGTCGCGCGGGTCCGCCCCCGGCCGGCGCGGACCCCGCCCGCTGGCCAAGCCGCCGGTGCGCAAGTACGCCAAGGATCTCGGCGTGGACCTGACCACGGTCTCGGGGACGGGCACCGACGGCTGCATCACCCGGGCCGACGTCGACGCCGCCGTCGCCGCGCGGGCCGACGGCGCCGGCGCCCAGGCCCCCGTCGCGGGCACCGCCGGGGAGCAGCGGATCCCGGTCAAGGGGGTCCGCAAGGCCACCGCGGCCGCGATGGTGGCCAGCGCCTTCACCGCCCCGCACGTCACGGAGTTCCTGACCGTCGACGTCACCCGGATGATGAAGCTGCGCAGCCGGCTGGCCGCCCGGCCCGAGCTCGCCGGGGTGAAGGTCAGCCCGCTGCTGTTCGTGGCCAAGGCGGTGCTCCTGGCGGCCCAGCGGCACCCGATGGTGAACAGCTCCTGGGACGAGGCGGCGCAGGAGATCGTCGTCCACGGCCAGGTCAACCTCGGCATCGCCGCGGCCACGCCTCGCGGGCTGGTGGTGCCCAACATCAAGGACGCCGGCCGGCTCTCCCTGGCCGAGCTCGCCGGCGCGCTGGCCGAGCTGACCGAGACGGCGCGGGCCGGGCGCACCGCCCCGGGCGACATGACCGGCGGCACGCTCACCATCACCAACGTGGGCGTCTTCGGGGTCGACACCGGGACGCCGATCCTCAACCCCGGGGAGTCGGTGATCCTCGCCTTCGGCGCCGTGCGGGAGTTGCCGTGGGTGCACAAGGGCAAGGTCCGCCCCCGGCAGGTGACCCAGTTGGCGCTGAGCTTCGACCACCGCATCGTCGACGGCGAGCTGGGGTCGAGGTTCCTGGCCGACGTGGGGGCGCTGCTGCACGATCCGGGCGCGGCGCTGGCCTTCTGACCGGCGCGCGCGGGAGGGTGGCTCCGTGGATCGACGTCGGACGGCTCTCGTCCTGCTGCTGCTCTTCGCGCTCTGCAGCGGCGTGGCCATCGTCGTCAGCGGGAGCCGGCCGGGGCCCGAGCAGGGCCTCGCGCCGTCGCTGGCCCAGTTCACCGGCCATGCGCTGGCCCTCGCCGCCGCCGTGCTCCTCCTGGCCTCGCCGGGAGAGAGCGCGGTCGGCGGTCCCCGGCGGGTGGGAGGAGTCGTCCTCGTCGCCCTCCTGGTCCTGGTGGTGCTGGACCTGGTGGCGGCGGACGGGCCGAACATCGCCGCCGGGGCGGTGCACCTGCTCGGGCTCGTGGTGATCATGGTGGCCACCGTGCGACTGGCGCTGGGCCTCGCGGCCGACCGGCCGGCAGCGCGGTAGCGGTCCCCGCCCGAGGCGCGGGGACCGCCAGGGCCCTGCGGGGTCAGCCGCGGCCGGCGAGCTGCCCGCGCAGCATCAGCCAGCCGACGACGGCCAGGTACGCGCCCACCGGCACACCGCCCCCGAGCTGGGACAGGAGCAGGAAGACCGGCGTCACCAGGGGCAGGAGCGCGACGATCGGTCGGGGCACCTGACGGCCACGCCGGAGGGAGACGGCCAGGCCGGCCGATCCGAGGAACCAGAGGGCGTTCGCCACGAGCGCCACCGCGGGGAAGAAGGAGAGGTCCTCCCCGTTGATGGCGCTCGACAGCATCCCGGCCGACAGGAGCACCGTCCCGGCCGAGGCGACCTGCGCGGCCCGGCGGGAGCCACCCAGCGCGGCCAGCCGGAGGTAGAGGACCGGCAGCGCCCAGAGCATGACGCTGGTGCCGACGAGCATGGCGGCGGTCCGCGGGTCGATGGCGGGGTCGGTGTCCTGCGGGTACAGCACCTGGGTCACGCCGACGGCGACCGAGATGCCGGCGGCGACGAGCGTCGCGATGCCGGCGGCGCGGTCGGGGCGCCGTGCGGTCGTGGTTCGGGCGGAGGGGGAGAGGGTGGTCACGGGAGCTCCTCGGGTCGTGGAAAGCGCCTGGTCAGGCCGTCGCCGAGAAAGCTAGGAGCGTCCGGCCCCGCCCGGCATCGGCCGCGGGTCCACATCGCGCGCCGCGGGGTCGCAACGCCGGTGTCGACCTTGGTCGAACCCCGGTGTCGCCCCGAGGTGGACGCCGGGGTCCGGTGGCGAGCCGTAGGTTCCCCTCCGTGACCACGACCGCAGACGGGGCTCCGGGCCCGGCCCCCGCGGTGCACCCCGCGGTCGCCGCCGCGTCGGTCCCCCGCTGGACCAGCGGGCTGGACGTCGCCGTCGCCGCCGGGCTGGCCGTCTGGGGACTGCTGGAGGTGCTCCTCTCCCCGGAGCTGGCCGCGACGCCGGCCACCCTCTTCGTGCTGGTCGCGACGCTGCCCCTCGCGCTGCGCCGGAGGTTCCCCGGCTCGGTCACCGTCGTGGTGTCGGTCGCCCTGGTGGTGCACGCGGCGACGGCGGAGGCGGCGGCGACGTTCACGCCCTTCCCCAGCCTGCTGCTCGCCGCCTTCACCGTCGCGGTGCACGTCGCCCCCCTACCGGCCGCCGTCGGCCTGGGCCTGGTGCCCGTGATCGCGATGGGTGCGGCGGGGCAGCTCGGCTACTTCGGCGTCGAGGCGACGCAGCCGCGCTCGGTCATCCTGCTGTTCTTCTTCGTCGCCGGCGCCTGGACCGGCGGGCGCGTCGTCCACCACCGCGCCCTGGCCGCCCTGCGGGCCGAGCAGAGCTCGGCCGACGCCGCCGGGCGGGCGGTCGCCGCCGAACGGGCCCGCATCGCGCGGGAGCTGCACGACGTCGTCGCGCACGCGGTGTCGGTCGTGGTCCTGCAGACCGGCGCGGCCGAGCTCTTCGTCGGCCGCGATCCCGACCGCGCGCGCGACCACATCGGCATGGCGCGTCGCACGGCGACGGAGGCGATGGCCGAGATGCGGCACCTGCTCGACGTCCTGCGGGAGGGCGAGGCGGTCTACGTGCCGCAGCCGGGCATCGAGCGGCTGCCCGACCTGGTGGACGAGGCCCGCGGCGCCGGGCTCGACGTCGCCCTCGACGTCGCCGTGGACCAGCCGGTGCCCGACGGCCCGTCGCTGGCGGTCTACCGGATCGTGCAGGAGTCGCTGACCAACGTGCTCCGGCACGCCCCCGGCGCGCGGACGGCCGTGGCCGTCGCCCGGCGCGGGGACACGGTCACCGTGACGGTCCGCGACTCCGGACGCCGGGCCGGCGCCGCCGGGCCGGAGCTCGCGCCGGAAGGGCTGCGCGGGGGCGGTCACGGGCTGCCCGGGATGCGCGAGCGGGTCCGCGTCTACGGCGGATCGCTCGCCGTCGGTCCCGAGCCCGACGGCGGCTGGTCGGTCCGCGCCGTCCTCCCGGTGACGGCACCGTGAGCGAGCGGCTGCGCGTGGTCGTCGCCGACGACCACGCCCTGGTCCGGTCCGGCATCACGGGACTGCTCGAGGCCGGCGACGTCGAGGTGGTCGGCGAGGCCGCCGACGGGGTGCAGGCGGTGGAGCTGGCGCTGCGGCTGCGCCCCGACGTCGTCGTCATGGACGTGCGCATGCCGCGCCTGGACGGGATCGAGGCGACCCGGCGGCTCCGCCGGGAGCCCGGGAGCCCCCAGGTGCTGGTGCTCACCACCTTCGACCTCGACGAGTACGTCTTCCGCGCGCTCGAGGCCGGTGCGGCGGGCTTCCTCCTGAAGGACGCGCCGCCCGGCCGGCTGGTCGACGCCGTGCGCACCGTCGCCGAGGGCGAGGCGCTGCTGGCCCCCGCCGTCACCCGCCGGCTGATCGAGCGGCACCTCCGGGCGGCGATCGCCCCGCCGCAGCCGGTCGCCGGCCTCAGCCCGCGCGAGCGCGAGGTCTGGTTGCTGGTCGCCCAGGGCCTCTCCAACGCCGAGATCGCCGCCCACCTGGTCGTCACGGAGGCCACGGTGAAGGCGCACGTCACCCGGCTGCTGGCCAAGCTCGGGGTCCGCGACCGGGTGCAGGCCGTCGTCCGGGCCTACGAGACGGGCCTCGTGCGGCCGGGCGGGCCAGGATGAGGGCGTGAGGGCTGCGCGGACCGACCTCGACCGGCTGCTGGACTTCGCGGCGCGGTCGCGGCTGCCCGACGGGTTCGGCTACCTGGGCTCGGACGGGGCGGTGCTGCCGCGGCCGCAGGAGACGTGGATCGTCGCCCGGATGACCCACGTCTTCGGGCTGGCCGCGCTCCTCGGCCGGCCCGGGGCGGACGAACTGGTCCGGCACGGCGTCGCCGCGCTGCGCTCCGGCCCGCTCCACGACGCCGTGCACGGCGGGTGGCGCGCGACGGGGGACGACGACGCCAAGGCCGCCTACGTGCACGCGTTCGTCGTCCTCGCCGGCGCGACGGCGACCACCGCGGGGGCCGACGGCGGCCGCGGCCTGCTCGACGAGGCCGTCGCCGTCTGGCAGGACCGCTTCTGGGACGCCGACGCCGGGCTCGCGGTCGACGAGTGGGACGCCGGCTGGACGCGGCTGTCCGGTTACCGGGGGGCCAACGCGAACATGCACGGCGTCGAGGCGGTGCTCGCCGCCGCCGACGCGGTCGACGACACCGCCCTCGCCGACCGGCTGCGCGGGCAGGCGCTGCGCAGCACCGAGCGGATCGTGCACGGCTTCGCCCGCGAGCGGGCCTGGCGCCTGCCCGAGCACTTCACCGCCGCGTGGGAGCCGCTGCCCGACCACAACCGCGACCGCCCGGCCGACCCGTTCCAGCCCTACGGCGTCACGGTCGGGCACCAGTTCGAGTGGGCCCGCCTCGCACTGCACCTGCGGGCCGCCCTGCCCGATCCGCCGTCCTGGCTGCTCGAGGACGCCGTCGCGCTCTTCGACGCGGCGGCGAGGCGGGGGTGGGCCGCCGACGGGCGCGAGGGCTTCCCGTACACGCTGGACTGGGACGACCGGCCGGTCGTCGGCGCGCGCATGCACTGGGTGCTCTGCGAGGCGGTCGCGGCCGCCGCCGTCCTGGCCAGGGTCACCGGTGAGGAGCGCTACCGGGGGCTGGCCGAGCGCTGGCGGGTGCACGGGGAGGAGCGGTTCGCCGACCCCGCCACGGGGAGCTGGCACCACGAGCTGACCCCCACCGGAGAGGTCGCCGAGGGCACCTGGGCCGGGCAGCCGGACGCCTACCACCTGGCCCAGATGCTGCTGGTGGCGGACCGGCCGGTGCGCGGGAGCATCGCGGCCGCGCTGCGCTGAGCAGCGCGGACCACGTGTCGGCCCCGCCGGCGCGGGGTAGGTGGCGGCCCGACCGAACAAGCGATACGAGGAGCTGAGAACGTGGCCAGCGTGCAGGAGTCCGTCGACGTCGACGTCCCGATCCGCGTCGCCTACGACCAGTGGACGCAGTTCGAGACCTTCCCGAAGTTCATGGGCGGTGTCGAGAGGATCACGCAGATCGACGAGACCCACACCCACTGGGTCACCAACATCGACGGCGTGAAGCGCGAGTTCGACGCCGAGATCACCGAGCAGCACCCCGAGGAGCGGGTGGCCTGGACCAGCACCAGCGGCGATGCCAAGCACGCGGGCGTGGTGACGTTCCACCGGCTGGACGACGCCAAGACCCGCGTCATGATCCAGATCGACTGGGAGCCCACCGGGCTGGTCGAGAAGGCCGGCGCCGCGCTCGGCTTCGACGACCGGCAGGTCAAGGCCGACGCGAAGAAGTTCAAGGAGTTCATCGAGAGCCGCGGCACCGAGACCGGTGCCTGGCGCGGTGACGTGCCGCGCCCCGACCAGTCCTGACCCCGGCGATGATCAGGTGACCTGATCCCCCGGTGTCCTCCCTCACCGCACGCGCTGAGGGAGGACACGCCACGATCAGGTCACCTGATCATGGACGACGGCGACGGCGCCCACCCGCGCGGGGAGGGCGTCGTCGCCGTCTCGGGTCACTCCGCGTCGAGGTCCTGGGCGACGAGGTCCGCGATGCGGTCCAGCGCGGCCTGGTCCTCGCTGGCGACGATCACCTCCGAGCCCTGCTTCGCGCCGAGGGTCATGATCATCAACGGCGAACCGGCGTCGACCGGGTTGCCGCCGGGGGTGGCGAGGGTGACGGGCACCCCGGCCTTCCCGACGGCCTCGGCGATCAGCGCGGCCGGGCGGGCGTGCAGCCCCACCCGGGAGCCGACGGTCACGGTCTGACTGGGCATGTGTCCTCTTCTCGCTGTCGTGCTGGGGGAGGCGGCGCCCTCGCAGGGTCCCATCGCGAGCGTGCGAGCGCTGGGGGGCGAGGGGGTTCTTCTCCTGGCGGTCAGGCCGTGGGGGGGGGGGGGGGGGGGGGGGGGGGGGGGGGGGGGGGGGGGGGGGGGGGGGGGGGGGGGGGGGGGGCGGGGGGGGGGGTGGGGGGGGGGGGGTGGGGGACGCGCCCGCCCCCCCCCGCCCGCCCCCCCCCCCCCCCCCACGGGGGTCGGGTTGTGCGCGTGCGCCAGGTCGACGGCGTCCTCCGGGGCGTCGTCGGGATCGCTGCGCCCGAAGCTCTTGGCGAGCGTGACCGCGATGCCACCCACGACGGCGCCGATGGCGATGGCCAGCAGCCACAGCAGGACGTTGCTGATCGCGAAGAAGACGAACACCCCGCCGTGCGGAGCCCGCGCCTCGATCCCCAGGACGGCGACGATGGCACCGGTGGTCGCGCCGCCGAGCATCATCGACGGGATGACCCGGACGGGGTCGGCCGCGGCGAAGGGGATGGCCCCCTCGGAGATGAACGAGAGGCCGAGCAGCCAGGCCGCCTTGCCGTTCTCCCGCTCCGCGGCCGTGTAGAGCCTCGAGCGGATCGCGGTGCTGAGCGCCATGGCCAGCGGGGGCACCATCCCGGCGGCCATCACGGTCGCCATGATCGTGAACGAGCCGCTGGTCTGCGAGGCCAGGCCGGCGGTGGCGAAGAGGTACGCCGCCTTGTTGACCGGTCCACCCAGGTCGAAGGACATCATCAGGCCGAGGATGATCCCGAGCAGGATGGCCGAGGACCCGCTGAGGCCGTTGAGCCAGTTCCCCAGCCCCTCGAGCGCCGCCGCGAGCGGGCGCCCCAGCAGCATGACCATGATGCCGCTGGAGATCAGCGTCGCGAGGAGCGGGATGATCACGACGGGCTGGAGCCCCCGCACGCCGGAGGGCAGCTTCCAGCGGCTGATCCACAGGGCCACCAGGCCGGCGAGGATGCCGCCCACCAGGCCGCCGAGGAAGCCGGCGCCCACGGTCAGCGAAACCGCGCCGACGACGAAGCCGGGCGCGATGCCCGGCCGGTCGGCGATGGCGTACGCGATGTAGCCGGCGAGGGCCGGGACGAGGAAGGCGAACGCCGCCTGCCCGAGGACCGTGCAGACCGCGCCGAGGTAGCCGAGGATGCCGAACCGGAGCTCCTCGGTGCTCTGGCCGACCGGGAGGTCGAGCAGCGAGTTGTTCAGCACCCAGCTCAGGGCGTAGCTCTGGCCCTCGGCGTCGGGGTTGCCGCTGACGATCTGGTAGCCCCCGAGCGCGAACCCCAGCGCGATGAGCAGGCCGCCCGCGGCGACGAACGGGATCATGTAGCTCACGCCGGTGAGCAGCCAGCGGCGGATCTCGGTGGCCGTTCCCGGACGCCCCCCGGCGCCGGACGGGGCCGCGGCGCCCGACGCGCTGCCGGACACGCGGCGTGCGTCCGGGTCGTGCGCGGCGGCCAGCGCCTCGCGGATCATCACGTCGGGCTCGTTGATGGCCCGTTTGGTGCCGCTCTGCACGAGCGGCTTGCCCGCGAACCGGTCCTGGTCGCGGACCCCGACGTCGACGGCGAAGATCACGGCGTCGGCGGCGCGGATGACGGCCGGGTCGAGCGGGGTGGAGCCCGAGGAGCCCTGCGTCTCGACGTGGACGTCGACGCCGGCGGCCTCGCCGGCGGCGGCCAGCTTGTCGGCGGCCATGTAGGTGTGCGCGATGCCCGTGGGGCAGGCGCTGACCACGACGACGCTCCTGCGGGCAGCGGGCTCCGACGGCGGCCCTCCGGCGGGAGCGGTGGCAGGCGCGGTCGCCGCCGAGCCCGCGGTCGCCCCGGCCGGTGCCGCCGCGGGCGCCGGGGAGACGACCTCCTCCACGAGGGCCACGATCTCCGCGTCCGAGGTCGCCGACCGCAGCGAGGCGACGAACTCCGGCCGCACCAGGGCCCGCGCCAGGGCGGTCAGCAGGGTGAGGTGGTCGGCATCGCCGTGCGCGGGGGCGGCGATGAGGAAGGCGAGGTCGGCCGGGCCGTCGGGGGCGCCGAAGTCCACCTTCGGGGAGAGGCGGGCGAAGGCGAGCGACGGCTCGGTCACCGCCTCGGAGCGGCAGTGCGGGATCGCGATGCCCCCGGGCAGGCCGGTCGCCGCCTGCGCCTCGCGGGCCAGGACGTCGGCCTGCAGGGCGTCGGCGTCGGTGGCCCGGCCGGCGGCGGCGACCAGTTCGGCCAGCCGGCGGACGACCGCGGCCTTGTCCGGCCCGAGATCGGCGTCGAGCGCCACCAGGTCGGGAGTGATCAGTGCGGGCATGGGCCTCTCCCGGAGGAGTCAGAGGGCGTCCCGGCCGACGGCCGGGACGGGGTTCGGGACGGTGGGACTCGTGCTGCCGGGTAGCCCGGCGGTGACCCGTACGGCCGGACCGTCCACCTGGGCCGGGGTGGGGACGGCGGATCCGGGGAGCGACGCGCTGGCCGCTCCGTAGGCGACGGCGTTGCGCAGCCGCTCGGCCGGCGGCGCGCCGGCCAGGGAGGCGAGGAGGTGGCCGGCGAGGCTGCAGTCGCCGGCGCCGACCGTGCTGCGGACGGTCACCCGCGGCGGACGGGCGGACCAGAGCTCGCCGTCGGCCGTGGAGAGGAGCGCGCCGTCCGCGCCGAGCGTGAGCAGCACCTCGGCGACACCGCGATCGTGCAGCGAGCGCACCGCGGCGAGCATCGCGGCCGGGTCGCGCAGCACCTCCTCCTCGGTGAGACCGGCCAGCTGGGCCAGCTCCTCGGCGTTCGGCTTCAGGAGGTCGGGAGCGGCGTCGGGCCCCGCGGACAGCAGCGCGACGAGGGGTGCCTCGCTGGTGTCCACGGCGATGCGCGCCCCGGTGTCCCGAAGCGAGCGGACGAGGTCGGCGTACCAGTCGGCCGGCGTCGACGGCGGCAGGGAGCCGGAGAGGACGACCCACTCCGCGGCTGCGGCGTGCCCGTGCAGGACGCCGCTGAGCGCGCTCCGCGAGACCTCGGTGAGCGGGGCGCCCGGCTCGTTCAGCTTCGTCGTCGTGCCGGCCGGGTCGACCAGCGTGTAGTTGGTCCGCACGGGGGTCTGGACGGGGACGGTGGCCAGCTCGAGGCCGAGGGCGCGCAGCGCCGTGACGATCGGGTCCGACGCCGCCGCCGGGAGGATCGACACCACGTCGCCGCCCGCCGCGGCGAGGGCGCGGGCCACGTTGACCCCCTTGCCCCCCGGCTCGGTGGTGGTCCCGGCCAGCCGCACGATGCCGCCCTGGCCGAGCGGGCCGGGCAGCTCCAGGGTCCGGTCCAGGCTGGGGTTGGCCGTCAGGGTGACGACCCGGCCGGGCCGCCGCGGGCCGGTCACGCGATCACCACCTCGACGCCGGCCTTCTCCAGCTCGGCGACCACCCCGGGATCGGCCTTCTCGTCGGTGACCAGGACGTCGACGTCCTCGATCGCGGCGTAGCGCACCAGGTGCTCGCGTCCCAGCTTGCTGCTGTCGGCGAGCACCACGACCCGCTGCCCGGCCCGCACCATGGCCCGCTTGACCGACGCCTCGGCGTCGTCCGGCGTGGTGAAGCCGTGGTCGGGGGTGATGCCGTTGGCGCCGAGGAACGCCACGTCGACGCGCAGCTCGGCCAGGGCCCGGACGGTCGTCTCGCCCACCGCGCACTGGGTGACGCCGCGGACGCGACCTCCCAGCACGTGCAGCGTGACGCCGCCGGTCCCGGAGAGCCGAGAGGCGATGGGGACCGAGGAGGTGACGGCGAGCAGCCGGCGGTCGGCGGGCAGGAGCTCGGCGAGGGCGGCCGTCGTCGTCCCGCCGTCCAGGACGATGCTGCCCTCCGCGCCGGGCAGGAGAGCCAGGGCCGCCGCGGCGATCGCGCGCTTCTCGTCGCTGTGCGTGCGGTGCCGCTCGCCGAGGCCCGGCTCGACCAGGGTGAGGGCGCCGGCCGGCACGGCTCCGCCGTGCACCCGGCGGAGCGTGCCGGCCCGCTCGAGGACGGCGAGGTCGCGCCGGACGGTCTCCGTGGTCACGCCGAACTCCTCGGCCAGGGCGGCGACGGCCAGCCGGCCGCGATCGGTCACCAGCGCCGCGATCGCCTGCTGGCGCTCCTCGGGATAGAGCACGGGCCCTCCGGGACGGTCGACGGTGTCCGAATGTGTGGCTTCGTCGTTGTGCTTGTGTTGTTTTACGTCCGATCCGTTGACAAGTCAACAGGAATTCGTGACCCTGATCACGGCACCCGCCCTCCCGCACCGGCCTTGAGCGAGGTCCTCATGTCCAGCACCGTCTCCCCGCCCGCGACCGCGGGTCCCGCGGTCCTCACCGGCACCCCGGTGGTCCCAGGGGCTGCCGTCGGGCCCGTCGTCCGCCCCGCGGGGGCGATCCGCCTCCCGGCCGACGACGGCGCCGAGGTGCCCGGCTCGGAGCGGGAGTCGGAGAAGGCCCGCTACGGCGCGGCCGCCGAGGCCGTGGCCGCGCGGCTCACCTCGCGCGCCGCGGCGGCGACCGGGGTGAGCGCGGAGGTCCTCAGCACCACGGCGGGCATCGCGCGGGACCGCGCGCTGCGCACCGCGGCGGAGCAGCGGATCGACGCGGGCGCCCCGGCCGCCGTCGCCGCGGTGCAGGCCGCGCAGCAGTTCATGGACATGTTCGCGGCGCTGGGCGGCCTGATGGCCGAGCGCGTGCCGGACGTGCGCGACGTCCGCGACCGGATCGTCGCCGAGCTCACCGGCCAGGGCGAGCCCGGCGTCCCCGCGCCGGACGTGCCTTCCATCCTGCTCGCCGACGACCTCGCGCCGGCCGACACCGCGGGCCTGGACCCGGCACGGATCCTCGGGCTGGCCACCCGGCTGGGTGGCACGACCAGCCACACCGCGATCATCGCCCGCCAGCTCGGCCTGCCCTGCGTCGTCGGCGTCGGTGGGCTCGACGCGGTCCCCGCCGGGGCCACGGTGCTCCTCGACGGCGAGCAGGGGACGCTGACCGTCGACCCCGAGCCGGAGGAGGCGAGGGCGCGGGTGGCCGCCGCCCGGCTGGCCGCCGAGGCGCTGGCCGGGTACCGGGGGCCGGGGCGCACGAGGGACGGGCACGTCGTCCAGGTGCTGGCCAACGTGCAGGACGGCGCCGGCGCCCGGGCCGCCGCCCGTGCGCACGCCGAGGGGGTCGGGCTGTTCCGGACGGAGCTCGCGTTCCTGGGCCGCGCGGAGGAGCCCTCGGTCGAGGAGCAGGCGACCGGGTACGCCGAGGTCCTGGCGGCCTTCCCGGGCCGGAAGGTCGTCGTCCGGACCCTGGACGCCGGCTCGGACAAGCCGCTGGCCTTCGCCACCCCGCCCGACGAGGCCAACCCGGCGCTCGGCGTCCGCGGCCTGCGGGTCGCCCGCCGCGACCCCGGGCTGCTCGAGCGCCAGCTCGACGCGATCGCCGAGGCGGCGGCGCGGACCGCGTCGACGCCCTGGGTCATGGCGCCGATGGTGGCCACCGTGCCGGAGGCGGCCGGCTTCGCCTCCGCCGTGCGCGCCCGTGGGCTGGTGCCCGGCGTGATGATCGAGGTGCCCTCGGCCGTCCTGCACGCCGAGCGCCTGCTCGCCCACGTGGACTTCCTGTCCATCGGCACCAACGACCTGTCCCAGTACGCCCTCGCCGCCGACCGGCTCTCCGCCGATCTCGCCGAGCTCACCGACCCGTGGCAGCCCGCGCTGCTCGAGCTGGTGGCGCTCACGGCCGCTGCGGGTCGGCGCGCCGGGAAACCGGTCGGCGTCTGCGGGGAGGCTGCCGCCGATCCGCTGCTGGGGTGCGTCCTCGTCGGGCTCGGGGTCAGCTCCCTGTCCTGTGCCACCTCCGCCGTCGCCGGGGTGGGCGCCCGCCTGTCCACCGTCGACCTCGTGGCCTGCCAGCGGGCTGCCGAGGCGGCGCTGGCGTCCGACGAACCGCTGGCGGCCCGAGCGGCGGCTCGCGCGGCCCTCGCCGCGTGACGACTCTCACCCCAACGGATGAGGAACCTTCGGTGGAATCTCAGGTCCGCCGACGTTTCGTCGGATTAGATTGGCAGGTGCCTGCGTTACTACGGCAGCAGGCATCACATTCCGACGAAAGAGGCAACAACGATGAGCAGCGTGACGACCAGCTGGCGGCGGCGTCGGCAGCTGGCGCGTACCCGCCGGGAGCTGAACAAGGCCCTGGCCCGCAGCAGCAGCCCGGCCATGCGTGACGAGCTCCTGACGATGGCCAACGGCAGCCACCTCCTCGGCCGCTGAGCCCCGGCCGCGCGGCGCGCGGCCCGTGAAACCGACCCCGGTTCCCCCTCAGGGACCGGGGTCGCGTGCGTCCCGGCCCGTCCGGGGTGCGCCTCCGACCCGCGACCGCGGTTCACCCGAAGCGGTCGGTTCCGCTCAAGCGGGGGTGCTGGTCCGCCGATCACCGAGCCGTGGGCACACGAGCACCCGCCACCGGCGCCGCGAGCGCCGGCCGGTCGGCCGAGGCGCGGGAGACCCCCGGCATCACCATGGCCGGGGTGCTGCACTACGTCCGCCGCCACGGTGGGGACGACGCCGTCGCCGCGGTGCTGGACCGC
Source organism: Blastococcus sp. SYSU DS0669 (assembly GCF_054050895.1). Taxonomy (NCBI): domain Bacteria; kingdom Bacillati; phylum Actinomycetota; class Actinomycetes; order Geodermatophilales; family Geodermatophilaceae; genus Blastococcus; species Blastococcus sp. SYSU DS0669. Next base: position 154,195 of record NZ_JBJHAE010000006.1, read on the forward strand.
GCCGGGCTCGCCGACGTCGCCGACCAGGTCGACGACCAGGCCTGCTGGTGGAGCTACGACACCCGCATCCGGCTGTTCACCGCGGCCACCGAGGTGCTGGGCGACCCGGACACGATGTTCCACGTGGGCGCGGCCGCGATGCGCAGCGGCCTGGGCCACTCCCTGCTGCTGGTCCTGCGTGCGCTCGGCACACCGCGCCAGGTGTTCCGCCAGCTGCCCCGGGCCGCGGCGAAATTCACCACCGTCTCCCGGATGGAGATCCGCGAGACCACCGCGACGTCGGCGACCGTCGCCCTGCACCTGGCCGACGGCTACGCCCACTCGGCGCTGGACTGCGCCTACGCGCGCGGCCTGGCGGTCACGATCCCGGCCATCTTCGGCCTGCCTCCCGGCGTGCTCGCGCAGACCGAGTGCTGCGTCGACGGCACCGGGACCTGCATCTACCGCCTCACCTGGGAGCGGCGGTCGCGGTGGCGCCGCCGACGGCCCGGCGCGGCGGATGCCGACCCGGAGCTGGCGGCGCTGCGGGGACAGCTGCGCACGCTCCAGTCGGCCGCGGGCGACCTCGTCGCCAGCGAGGACCTCGACACCGTCCTCCACCGCATCGTGGCCCGCGCCGGCGAAGCCGTGCTCGCCCCGGCACACCTGCTCGTCGTCACCGCGCCGGGCGGCGGGCCGCCGCTGGTCCACGGCGCCGGCATCCCCGAGCACCAGCTGCCCGCCCTGGCCGCCCGCATCCTCGCCGGGGACGACCTGGACGCCACCGCCGTGGTGGTCGACGTCGCCTCCCCGCGCCGCCGGCACGGCCGGCTGGCCGCGATCTACCCGTCGGGCGACGGCGAGATGACCGACGAGCACGCGATGCTGGCCGCCTACGCGGGGCACGCGGCGGCGGCCCTGGATCTGATCATCGCCCTGCAGGAGGCGCGCACGGAGGCGGGCCGGGCAGGTGCGCTGCTGGAGCTGGCCCACGAGCTGGCCGCCGCGGCGGATGCCGTGGAGGTGGCCGAGCTGGTCACCGCGGCGCTGCTGCGCGTCGTCGGCTGCGCCCGTGCCAGCCTCCTGCTGTGGGATCCCGGTGCCGGGGTGCTGCGGGCGTCCGCGACCGCCGGCCTGTCCGAGGAGCAGGCAGCGGTGATGCGGCTGACCGCGCTGCGTCCCGAGGAGACGCCTGAGCTGATGGGGCTGCTGACCGAGCGGGACCCGCTCGTCCTCGACGACACGACCAGCAGCCCCACCATCCGCGCGCTGCTGCGGGGCGTCGGGAGCGCGCGCGTCGTCGCCGTCCCCCTGCTCGCCGGCTCGGCGTTCCTGGGCGTGGTGACGGTCGGCTGGCAGACCGGGCAGGCGCCCGACGAGCTCGGCGGTGACGTGCTGGCCCGGCTGCGCGGTGTCGGTGACCAGGCCGCCACGGCGCTGCAGAAGGCCCGGCTCCTCGAGACAGTGCGACACCAGGCCACGCACGACGCGCTGACCGGCCTGCCCAACCGCGTCCTCTTCCTGGAGCGGCTGGAGACGACGCTCGCCGCGACCGGTCCCGGCGGCCGGCTCGGGGTGCTGTTCTGCGACCTCGATCGGTTCAAGGAGGTCAACGACTCGCTCGGGCACGCGGCCGGCGACGAGCTCCTGCGCCAGGTGTCGGCGCGGCTGCGCGCCGCCGTCCGCCCCGGGGACACGGTGGGCCGGCTCAGCGGGGACGAGTTCGCCATCGTGCTCCCGGACCTCGCCGATGCCGGCCACGCGCAGCTCCTCGCCGACCGCATCACCGCCTGCTTCGACGAGCCCTTCCGGCTCGAGGGCACCCCCGTGCGGGTCGGCACCAGCGTCGGGGTCGCCGTCCTCGATGAGGAGCGGGCGTGCGACGCCGACGCGCTGCTCCGCGAGGCGGATGCGGCGATGTACCGGGAGAAGCAGCGGCGCGGCCCCTCGGCCCGCGCCGGCCGCTGACCGCTCAGCCGCGCAGCCGCGCCCGCAGCGCCGCCTGCTCGTCGGCGCCGAAGCCGTGCGCGTGCAGCCAGCCGACCGGGCCGTCGAAGCGCTCGTCGAGCAGCGCCAGCAGCCGGTCCATCGTCTCGGCGCGCGGGGTGTGGCTGGCGACGTCGCGGGTGACCATGTCCTCGGCGTAGGTCGGCGAGGTGGCCAGCTTCGCCACCAGCGCGTCGATGATCTCCGCGGTGAGCGCGTAGTCGGCGACGATCTCCTCGTGCGGCACCCCGGCGACCGCGAGCGCCAGGGCGCACACCACGCCGGTGCGGTCCTTGCCGGCCGCGCAGTGCACCACCGACGCGCCCTCGGGAGCCCGGGTGAGCGCCCGCAGGGCCCCGACCACGTTCTCCGAGCGCTGGCCGAGATAGCCCAGGTAGGAGCGCACGGCCGGGGGCTCGCCCTCGTCGTGGGCGGCGACCTGCCGCGGCAGCAGCGACTCGGTCCACCCCGCCGCGAGCTCGGGCCGGGGGTCGTCCTCCTCGACCGCGAAGACGTCGGTGTGGTGCCCCCGCTCGGGCAGCAGGGTGAAGTGCCGGTGGGTGACCTCGGGGACGGCGCGCAGCGGGCCGCGCCCCTCGAGCAGGATCTCCGCGGTGGTGCGCAGGTCGATCACCTGGCGCAGCCCGAGCTCGCCGACCAGGCGCCGGACGTCGGTGTCGGTGAGGGTCTGCAGGTTGTCGCTCCGCAGGATCCGGCCGGTCGCCGTCCGCTCGCCGTCGGTGGTGGGCAGCCCGCCCAGGTCGCGCATGTTCGTGGTGCCGTCGAGGCGGATCCAGCGGTCGGTGTGCGGAGAGGTCACCCCTGGGACGGTACGGCGTCCGCCCCCCGGGCTCAGCTCCCGGCGGGCTCGCCGGGGATCGTGAACAGCGGCCCCCAGGCCTCATCGGGCCCGATCGGGAACAGGGTCCCCGGGGTGGCCCCGCGGTTGGCCCAGCGCGCCTCGTAGGGGAGCCCGTCCAGGAGCACCCGGGCGCCCCGCTGGTAGAGGGCGTCGGGGTTCCACACCTCCGTCACGTCGGTGACGGTCGGCACCGGCTGGGGGGCTGACTCCGTCGTCTGCACCACGCCGAGCAGCGCCCAGGGCGACGGGACACCGGCCGTGGCCGGCACGGACGGGTCGACCCCCATGGCGTACCAGCGGGCCTCGTACACGTTGCCGTGCCACACGACCTTGTAGCCGGCCGGGTACTGGGCCTCGGCCCGCCAGATCGGGTAGGGGCTCGTCGCCGGGTCGTCGACGACCGGCTGACGGCCGGCATCCTCCACGGTGTCGTCGATCTGCACGGCGGGGCCGTCGCCACCGAGGCCGGCGAACGCGGTCACGAAGGCGAGGGCCTCCTGGGGGACGCCGCTGCAGGTGTTCGAGTGGACCGCGACGTCGGCGAAGCTCGCGCCGCAGCCGGTGTCGCGGTTCAGCGACCACAGCGAGAGCCGCCCCAGGCCGGTGGCACGCGCGAACGAGGCGAGCGCCGCGGCGTCGTCGAGGGAGAAGACCTCGCCTTCGACGTCGTTCTGGCCGATCATCGGGGTCGCGCCGATCCGACTCCAGACCTCGCGCTCCCCCAGGGAGGTGCCGATCTCCTCGTACAGGGCGCGGACCTGACCAGCTGTGGCGCGGAGCGCCTGCTCGGTCGCCTCGATCATGGACTGCTCCGCGGGCTTGGCGCCGCCGTAGTCCATCGTCATCACGTTGACGCCGGTCAGCTCCACGCCGCCGGCCAGGGTGGCGCGCACGAGCTCCACGCCCTCGGCGGTCATCCCGGTCGGGGCCACCGGCACGGTGAGCCACACGGCGAGGGGGGAGCCGGCGGCCGCCCGCTCGCGCTGCAGGTCGGCCAGGGCGGCCGCCCGCCGGCCGGCCGCGGCGAGGTCGGCGACGGCGGTGCCCTCCACGTCGAGGTCGACGGCGGAGAGGTCGTAGCGCTCGACGACGTCGCGGTACGCGTCGGTGAGGTCACCGGTGTCCGTGCAGGTGATGGCGAGCTCGTCGTTGACCAGCCCGCCGAAGCTCACCATCACGTCGCCGCCGGCAGACCGCAGCTGGTCGATCCGACGGTCCAGCTCCAGGTCGGTACCGGCCTGCTCGAGGGAGTAGTAGCCGCCCCAGCTGGGTGCGCAGCCGTCCTCCGGGTCGGCCACGACGAAGGCCAGGGCGACGGTTCGCGCGGGGTTGACCGACGGGTCCTGGAACTGGAAGGTCGGGGTCAGGGTCACGTCGACGTAGGGGACGCTCCAGGACAGGCTCGCCGGCTCCGTCCGGTCGGCGGCCTCGGTCACCGAGACGAACGCCCCGCCGGCGACCGCTGCGACGACCAGCAGCAGCAGGCCCACGCGCGCCCAGGACAGCCGGCGCGCCACCGGCTGCTCCTCGTCCCGGGGTGCGGCGCTCGATGCGCCCATGGAAGCCCTCGCTCTCGTCGACGCGGTCCCCGGTCGGGACTGCGGTTGGGTGGTTCGACCTCGGCACAGCCTGCCCCGTGGTGGCACCCGTCCGACCCACGCCGGGCACGGGCCTCATCACGAGGGGTGACCGGGGGCAGCGGCCGGGGCTGCCGCGGCCGCAGGATGCGATCCGACGTGGGGGACGCCGGTCGGACGCCTGGCACCCGTCGGAGTCGACGAGCACGAAGGCGGAACTGATGCGACGAACCCTTCCCGATCCGCGCCGGCCGGACGTCCGGCGGCAGTGGGGGAGCGACCGGCGGCGGGAACCCCTCCCGCTGGTGCCCGCGAAGGTGTCCGAGCGACGCATGGCGATCGGCCGGCTGGCCATCGTCCTGACCGTCTCGGCGTGGGCCGTGTACGTGGCCTTCACCATCGAGCAGCAGTTCATCGAGGGGAAGGCTGACAGCGCGCGGCTGGTCATCGAGGCGATCGTCTACCTGCTGCTGATCACCGGCCTGGCCACATCGGCCATGGCCTACCTCATCACCCGGATCGGGTTCTTCTACCGGAGCCGGGCGCACACCCGGGCGTCGCGCGCCGTCCTCGACGCCTTCTTCGACCAGCCCGCAGCTCCGGTGACGGTGCTCGTCCCCTCGTACCAGGAGGACGAGCGGGTCATCCGGACGACGCTGCTGTCGGCGGCGCTCCAGGAGTACCCGGCGCTGCACGTGGTGCTGCTCATCGACGACCCGCAGAACCCGACCACGAACCGGGCCCGGGCACTGCTGGACGACGCGCGGGCGCTCCCCGGCAGCATCACGGCCCAGCTCGAGGTGCCCGCCGGCCGCTTCCGGGAGGCCCGCGACGCCTTCGAGCGGGCGGTGGGGGACGGCGCCGGCCGGGCCGCGAGGGCCGACGACGTCCGGGAGCTGGCCGAGCACTACCGCTTCGCCGTCGAGTGGCTGCACGACCTGGGCGCCCGGCACGAGGTCATCGACCACACCGACGTCTTCTTCGTCGAGCACGTGGTCGGCGCGTTGGCCGCGGACCTCGCCACGGTCGGCGATGCGCTGGTCAGCGCGGCCCAGGAGGGCGCGGTCCTCCCGGGCGACCGGCTGCTGCAGCTCTACCGCCGGCTCACCGCGACCTTCGGCGCACGCGTCAGCAGTTTCGAGCGCAAGCGCTACCGGTCGCTCTCCCACGAGCCGAACAAGGCCATGAACCTCAACAGCTACATCGGTCTCATGGGGGGCAGCTACCGGGAGGTCCAGACGCCGGTGGGGCTGGCGCTGGTCAGCTCTGCGGCACGGGTGGCCGACCTGACGGTCGAGGAGCCCGAGTACGTCCTCACCCTGGACGCCGACAGCATGCTGCTCCCGGAGTACGCCGCGCGGATCGTGCACCTGCTCAGCCAGAGCGCGCACAGCGGGGTGGCCGTCGCGCAGACGCCGTACAGCTCGTTCCCGGGGTCGGCGACCCGGCTGGAGCGGATCTCCGGTGCGTCGACGGACCTGCAGCACATCGTGCACCAGGGCATGACCCAGTACGACGCGACCTTCTGGGTCGGGGCGAACGCGGTGCTGCGCAAGCGGGCCCTCGACGACATCGTCGAGGTGGACTACGACGGTGACTTCGAGATCCGGCGCTACATCCAGGACCGCACGGTCATCGAGGACACCGAGTCGACCATCGACCTCGGGGTGCACGGCTGGTCGCTGCTGAACTACCCGGAGCGGCTGGCCTACTCGGCGACCCCGCCCGACTTCGGTTCGCTGTGCATCCAGCGGCAGCGGTGGGCCAACGGCGGTCTGCTCATCCTCTCCAAGCTGCGCGAGCAGGTCCGGGCCCGCCGGGCGCGCGGGGAGCGCAACCGCTTCGGCGAGCTGTTCCTCCGGGTGAACTACATGGCCTCCATCTTCTGGAGCTCCGTGTGCCTCGTCGTCATGCTCTTCTACCCGTTCAACGCCGAGCTGCTCCACCCGCTCCTGCTGCTCGTGTCGGTGCCGTACTTCCTCATGATGGCCGGAGATCTGCGCGCCACCGGGTACCGGCGGACCGACGTCCTGCGCATCTACGGCTTCAACCTGATCCTGCTGCCGGTCAACCTGTCGGGCTCCTTCGCCTCCATCCTGCAGCTGATCACCGGGGAGAAGAGCGCCTTCAAGCGGACGCCGAAGGTTCGTGACCGCACGACGGCGGGGGCCGTGTTCATCCTCGCGCCCCTGGCGCTGATCGGGTTCTCCGCCTACACCGTCGTCGTGGACATCCAGTCGCAGCACTGGGGCCATCTCGTCTTCGCCGCGCTCAACACCGCGCTGGCCACCTACGCCATGGTCGCGTTCGTGGGTCTCGGCAACAGCATGGTGGACCTGTGGGTGCACCTGCGGGACTGGCTCTACCGCCCGGTGGAGCCGCGTCGGCAGGGGGACGTCCGCGCGGGCCGGCCGTCCCGGTCGTCGGGAGCCGCCCAGCCCCGGCCCGTCGCCGTCCCGCCGGCTCCCGACTGGGCTTCCGTCCTCCACTACGGCATCCCCGGCACGCCGGGGGGCATCGCCGTGCCCGCGGATGTCGGCGGCGTGCGGGAGGTCGCCCCGGTCCCCGCGCCGCGGTCCGCCCCGCCGGTCGAGCCGGACGACAGCGCCGTGGTGGCCGCGTTCCGCGACTTCATCTTCTTCACCGTCTTCCAGCCGATCGTCGATCTCACGACCGGCGAACCGGTGGGGTACGAGGCGCTGTGCCGGTTCGCCGACGGACGGGCTCCCCAGGAGCGGCTGGATGCGGCGACCGACCGCGGCATCGGCGTGGACCTCGACGGCGCGTTGCTGCGGGCCTCGCTGGCCGCCGCGGCGTCGCTGCCCGAGGGTGCGTGGGTCTCGGTGAACGTCTCCCCGGCGCTGTGGCACTCGCCGCGGGAGCTCTCCAGCATCGTCAGCCGCTCGACCTGCCCGGTGGTCCTGGAGTCCGGCACGCTGGTCGAGGGGCGGAGCCTCTCCGCGGCCGAGCTGCCGATCGGGGTGCAGGTCGCGCTGGAGAACCCGCTGGTGGGCTACGAGAGCTTCCGCTGGGTGGAGGAGCACCGGCCGGGGTTCCTCAAGCTCGGGCGGGAGACGACGGTCGGCATCGAGCACGACGCCGCGCGGCGTGCGCTGCTCGCGGCGCTCGTGCCCTTCGCCGAGGAGCGCGGGTGCCGTGTCGTGGCCTCGGGAGTGGAGACGGCGACCGAGCGGGACGCGCTGCGGGAGAGCGGGGTCCAGCTGGCGCAGGGCTTCTTCCTCGGGCTGCCGGCACCCGCGCGCGTGCTGGACCGGCGACCGGCGTCCGGACCGGGCCTGGTCGAGGTCTCGTCCGGGCGGTGAGCTCGGTGCTGTGACGGGCCCTGACCCGCGCCGCGCCCGGTCTGCCCGCGACGATCAGCGCCCCTGATCATCGAGCGTCCTCCCTCACGTCCTGCGCTGAGGGAGGACGCTCCACGATCAGGTTCCCTGATCCCGGCCACGGGGACGGCGGAGTCGCGGTGCCGGTGAGGAGGCGGTCGCAGACGTCGATCAGGCGCTGCCGCAGCACGGCGCCCCGCGCGGCGAACCCTCGCTGCGCGGCCACGTACTCGGCCTTGCCCTCGGGCGTCTCGATCGGGACGGGGGCGTAGCCGTGCGCGCGCAGGTCGTACGGGGAGGCGCGCATGTCCAGCTCCCGGATCGCCACGGCCAGCTCGAAGCAGTCGGCGACCAGCTCCCCCGGTGTGGCGGGGCTGAGCTTGTAGGCCCACTTGTAGAGGTCCATGCCCGCGTGCAGGCACCCCGGCTGCTCCAGCAGCGGCTGGCTCTCGCGGGTGGGCTGCAGCCGGTTCCGCCCGACGGCGGCCGGGGTGAAGAACCGGAACGCGTCGAAGTGGCTGCACCGGACCGGGTGCGCCTCGACGACGGCGTCGGTGCCCTCCTGGCCGAGCCGCAGCGGGACCGGGTGCCGGGTGCCCGTGTCGCGGTAGACCATCGCCCACTCGTGCAGACCGAAGCACCCGGTGAACGCCGGGCGGGAGGCGGTCGCCACGAGCAGCCGGCGGACGAAGCGCACGGTGTCCCCGCGGTCGGCCAGGAAGGCGGCGACGTCGAGCCGCACCGTCGCGCCGTCGGTCCCGTACCAGCGCCGGCCCGCGTGCGGTGCGGGCCCGGCCAGGGCGACGTCCGGGCCGGGGTGCCAGCGGCGGAGCCGGCCCGGCGTCTCGGAGTAGTAGGTGAACAGGAAGTCCAGCACCGGGTGGGTCTCGCCACGACGGCGCCGCTCGCGGTGCGGCACCGCCCAGCGGTCCACCCGCAGCTCGTGCGCCGCGGTCCGCGCCTGCCACTCCTCGACCGCCAGGACCGGCGGGTGGACGGCGGTCTGCTGCACCGGGCCAGGGTACGAGCCCCTGTCGGGGCGCCGGCCGGGAAGTCAGTCCGGGTCGACGCGGGTGAGCCGGTGCAGGCGCAGCGCGAGCTGGACCTCCAGGGCGCGGGCGGGGGAGGACCACTCCCGGCCGAGCAGGCGGCCGATGCGGTCCAGGCGCTGGGTGACGGTGTTGACGTGCACCTGCAGGGCCTCCGCCGCCCGGGCCGGCGAGCTGCCCGCCGCGAAGAAGGCCTCCAGCGTCCCCTCCAGGTCGGTGCCCCGCTTCGCGTCGTACTCCAGCACGGGGGCCAGCGTCGCCGTCACGAAGGCGGGCACGTCGCGGCCCTCCCCGACGAGCAGGCCGAAGAACCCCAGCTCCTCGGCGCTCGCCGAGTCGCCGGTGCGGCCGAGCGCCACCAGGGTCGCCGCGCAGCGGGCGGCCTCCGCGTGTGCGGCCGCGACCGCACCGGGGCCGGAGGCGGGCCCGGCGCCCCCGACGGTGGCCGCTCCGGCGCCGGCGGCGGCGAGCTCCCGGCGGACCGTGGCCGCCGCGGTGCCGGGCTCGAGCCCGGGCAGGCAGAGAACGACGCAGCCGCCGTGCAGGCCGGCCAGCCCACCGCGGGTCGCCGCCAGGTGGGCCGCGGTGGCCAGCGCCCGCGGCCGGCACCGGGCCTCGACCCGGGCGACGACGACGGCGTGCGGGCGGTCGAGGTCCGCGCCCAGCCGGCGTGCGCGCTCCCGGAGCCCGTCGGGGTCGCGCAGCCCGGGGCTCAGCAGCGCCTCGAGCAGCTCACCCCGCACCCGGTTCTCCGCCTCGCCCGCCGTCCGGCGGATGAGCAGCAGCAGGGCGGTGACCAGCGCGGCGCGCTCCAGGATCCGCTGGTCCGAGTCGGCCAGCTCCTCCTCGCGGTGCAGCACCAGCCCGCCCAGCAACTCGCTGTCCACCGTGACGGCGGCGGTCCACCAGCTGCCGTCCTGCACCGTGCGGCCGGTCGCGCGGGCCAGGGTGAGGGCCCCGGCGGGATCGGGCGGCAGCGCGGTCGCCGCCTCGGCGCCGGGCGAGGCGGCCCGGCCCTCCTCGTCGAGCACGGTGATGCTGCCGCCCAGGGCCTCGGTCACCGCGGCGGCGACGTCCTCGACCCCGCCGCCGCGCAGGACGACGTCGATGAACCGGTCGTGCGCGCCGGCCGCCCGCTCCACCGACGCGGTGTGGGCGCGCAGCCGGCGGCTGGCCGCCGAGAGCTCGTCCAGCGCCGACCGCGTCTCCTCCAGCAGCCGGGCGTTGTCCAGGGCGATCGCCGCGTGGGCGGCCAGCGAGCCCAGGAGGGAGACCTGCGACCGGTCGAAGGTCCGCTCGCGTCTGTCGGCGGCGAAGAGGACGCCGATGACCTGCGCGCCCCGGACCAGCGGCACCCCGAGGATCGCGACGAGCCCCTCGTCGCGCACGCCGTCGTTGATCTCGGTCGTGTGCCGGAACCGGGGGTCGGTGAAGTAGCTCGCCGTGGCGTAGGGCGCGGCGGTCTGGGCGACGAGCCCGCCCAGCCCCGCCCCCATCGGCAGCCGCAGGCCCTGGAACCGGGCCGAGACCGAGCCGTCGGTGACCCGCATGTAGGTGTCGCCGCGCACGGGGTCGTTCAGCGTCAGGTAGGAGACGTCGCTGCCCAGCAGCTGGCGGGCACGCCGGACGATGGCGGTGAGCACCGAGTCCACGCCGCGGAGCGCCGCGAGGTCGTTGGCGGTGTCGAAGAGGGCGGTGAGCTCGGACTCCCGGCGGCGCCGGGCGGCGAACGCCTCGCGGACCTCCAGCGCCAGCACCTTGACCCGGTCCAGCTCGGCGAGCTCGTCGGCGTCGGCCCCCGCCGCCCGCGCCCGCACCAGCGGCCGTTCGTACTCGATCGCCGCGGCGTCGCCGAGCAGCAGCTCGAAGAACTCGGCGGTCCGGCCCGGCACCGGGCGCGGGCCGGCACCGCCGGAGGAGGGCGCCGGGGGGGTGGACACGACCGGCATTCTGGCCGGTCGCGCGGTCACCGTGCGCTCCACCCGCCGTCCATGACCAGAGAGGTGCCGGTGACCGAGGCCGCGGAGGGGGAGCACAGCCAGGCGACGGCGTCGGCCACCTCCACCGGCTCGATCAGCCGCTTCACCGCCGCCGGGGCCAGCATCACCTGCTCGACGACGTCGCCCTCGGACAGGCCGTGCGCCAGCGCCTGCGCGGCGATCTGCCCCTCCACCAGCGGGGTTCGCACGTAGGCGGGGTTGACGCAGTTGGAGGTGACGCCCCGCGCGGCGCCCTCCAGGGCGATGACCTTGGAGAGCCCCTCCAAGCCGTGCTTGGCCGTGACGTAGGCCGACTTGTACGGCGAGGCGCGCAGCCCGTGGACCGAGCTGACGTTGACCACCCGGCCCCAGCCGCGGTCGTACATGTGCGGCAGCGCGCCGCGGACCAGCCGGAAGGGGGCCTCCAGCATCAGCCGCAGGATGTGGGAGAACCGGTCGACCGGGAACTCGTGCACCGGCGCGACGTGCTGCAGGCCGGCGTTGTTGACCAGGATGTCGACGGCGAGGTCGAGGCGGTCGACGGCGTCCAGGTCGGAGAGGTCGGCCGTGACCGCCGTGCCGCCCACCTGCCCGGCCACGGCCTGCGCGCCCTCGGCGTCGCGGTCGACGATCACGACGTCGGCGCCGTCGGCGGCCAGCCGGAGCGCGCAGGCACGGCCGATGCCGGACGCCCCGCCGGTGATGAGTGCCCGCCGCCCGACCAGGGGACCGTTGACCGCCATGGCGCGAACGCTAGGCCGCCGGTGCGACCTGCCCCACGGTCGCCGCGCACACAGCACGCTGCCCCCGGATGGTGTGGCAGCACACCCGCCGCCCGGGCTCGGTCAGTCGGGGACGTTCCCCGGGCGGGTGACGCCGTCGTCCCGCTGCGCGTCGTCGTCGGTGGTGAGCGTCGCCTCCCCCTCGGGGGCGCCGTCCTCCTGGGCCTCGGCGACGGGCCCGTCCGTGGTGTCGGGGGACTCGCGGTACCCGGTGGGCTGGGACTCGGTCATCGGCCGTCGTCCCCGGAGCGGTCGGTCGGGGCCTGGACCTCGCCGGTGGCGCCGGCGCGGGTGGCGCGGGCGACGTCGCCGTCCGCGCGCGCGGGCAGGTCGTCCCCCTGGGCGGCGTCCCGCTCGACGCCTTCCTCGGCGGTGAGCGGCACGTCGTCGAAGGAGGAGGCGAGGTCGCTGTTGGCCCCCGTGCCCGACGAGGTGGGTACGTCCTGCTGGATGCGGTCGCTGCCCTGCGGATCGGTCATGCCGGCCTCCTGTCCGTCGGCTGTCCCGACAGCCCATGCCCGTCGTCGTCTCCCCCAAACGACCGGGGCCGCCTCCCCGACGCGAAGGCGGCCCCGGTGACGGGATGGAACGGCCCTCGTGCAGGGGCCCGCCGCGAGCCTGCGAGCGGTGGGGGGGCGCGAGGGTCCTCCTAGAAGGCCGCTTCCGGCACGTCCATGAGGGCGTTGTCGGTGGCCTCGACGATGGCCCGCTCCGCCGTGAGCCTCGGCAGCACCTGGGTGGCGAAGAAGCGCGTGGCGGCGAGCTTGCCCTCGTAGAAGTGCCTGTCCTTCTCGCTGACGTCGCCGGCCAGGGCGGCCAGGGCGACCTCGGACTGGCGGATCAGCAGCCAGGCGGTGATCAGGTCGCCGGTGGCCAGCAGCAGCCGACTGGTGTTCTGCGCGACCTTGTAGAGCGAGGACATGTCCTCCTGGGCGGCGGTCAGGTGACCGAACATCGTGGTGAGCATGCCCTGGACGTCCTGGAGGGCGGTGCCGAGCAGCGTCCGCTCCTCCTTGAGCCGGCCGTTCCCGGCCTGGCCGTCGACCGTGGCCTGGATCTGCTCGGCCAGCCAGGTCAGCGCGACGCCGCCGTCCTTGACGATCTTCCGGAAGAAGAAGTCCTGGCCCTGGATCGCGGTCGTGCCCTCGTAGAGGGTGTCGATCTTGGAGTCCCGGATGTACTGCTCGATCGGGTAGTCCTGCAGGAAGCCCGAACCGCCCAGCGTCTGCAGCGACTCGGAGGTGAGCAGCTCCGTGGCGCGCTCGGAGCCGAAGCCCTTGACGACCGGCAGCAGCAGGTCGTTGACCCGCTCTGCCAGGCGCGCCGCCTCGCTGTCCCCGGCGGCCTCCGCCTCGGTGACGCGGTCGCGGAAGCCCGCGGTGTAGAGGTACAGCGCCCGCATGCCCTCGGCGTAGGCCTTCTGCCGCATCAGCGAGCGGCGGACGTCCGGGTGGTGGGTGATGGTCACCCGGGGGGCGTCCTTGCTGGTCGCCGTCAGGTCGGCGCCCTGGACGCGGGTCTTCGCGTAGTCCAGCGCGACCTGGTAGCCGGCCGAGAGGGTCGCGATCGCCTTGGCGCCGACGAACATCCGGGCGTGCTCGATGACCTTGAACATCTGGGCGATGCCGTCGTGCACCCCGCCGACCAGCCAGCCCTGCGCCGGCACCGGGCCGTCGCCGAAGGTGAGTTCACAGGTCGTCGACACCTTGAGGCCCATCTTCTTCTCGACGTTGGTGACGTAGGCGCCGTTGCGCTCGCCGAGCTCGCCGGTCGCGAGGTCGACGTGGAACTTGGGGACGACGAAGAGCGACAGCCCCTTGGTGCCGGCCTTCGCGCCCTCGGGGCGGGCCAGGACCAGGTGGATGATGTTGTCGCTCATGTCGTGCTCGGCCGACGTGATGAACCGCTTCACGCCGTGGATGTGCCAGGAGCCGTCGGGCTGCTGCACGGCCTTGGTGGTGCCGGCGCCGACGTCGGAGCCCGCGTCGGGCTCGGTGAGGACCATCGTGGCGCCCCACCGGTGCTCCAGCATGAGCTCGGCCAGGCGCTTCTGGTCCGGCGTGCCCAGCTCGTCGAGGATGGCGGCGAAGGCGGCGCCCGAGCCGTACATGAACACGGCGGGGTTGGCGCCCAGGATCATCTCGAAGGCGCCCCAGGTGAGGGCGTGGGGTGCGCCGAAGCCGCCGAGGTGCTCGGGCAGGTCGAGACGGGACCACTCGCCGTCCTGGACGGCCTTGTACGACTTCTTGAACGACTCCGGGAGGGTCACGGAGTTCGTCGCCGGGTCGAAGACCGGCGGGTTGCGGTCGGCGTCGACGAACGAGGCGGCGACCGGGCCCTCGGCGAGCTTCCGGATCTCGGCCAGGATCCCGCGCGCGGTGCCGGCGTCCATCTGCTCGAACGGACCGGTGCCGAACTTGTCCTTGGTCTCCAGGAACTCGAAGAGGTTGAACTCGAGGTCCCGCAGATTGGCGGTGTAGTGCGTCATGGCGCTCAGGCTCCCGTGCTCCGTGCCGGCGGACGGCGTCGTCCTACTCGCGAGTAACAAACGTTATTACCCGCGAGTAGCAACGGCAAGCACCGGGGCGCCGGACACGCCTGCGGCCGGGGTCTGCCCCGGAGGGGGTCAGCGCTTGCGACGCCGCGCGCGCATGACCGCGCCCGCCAGCCACACGAGCAGGCCGCCCAGCGCCGCCGCCACCAGCAGCGCCACCACCAGGGGGCCCTCGACGTCGGTGAAGACGAGGCTGATCTGCACCGACTGGCCGTTGAAGACGACGAACAGCACGAGCACGACGGTGACGAAGATGAGCAGCGCCAGCGCGAGGGAGCGGCCGATGGCCTTCCCGGTGTGCCGTTCGCGGGCCGGGGCCGGCTCGGCCGGTCGTTCGGTGGTGCGGTCGGGTTCGGCGCCGGGATCGCCCGGGGGCTGGGAGCCGAGCCCGACGCTGAGCGGGTCGCGCTGCGCGCCGGCAGGCTCCCGTCCGGGGCCGGTCACCGGGCGTCCGGTTCGGTGTCGGCGGGCGGGTAGGCCGGGCCGGCGATGCCGTCGGCCGGGCCCTCCGTGGCGCCCAGGGAGTCGCGGTCCTCGCCGGGCGCCTTGTGCGCGCCGAGCGGCTGGGCCTCGCGGTCGGAGCCCGCGTTGTTCTCGTCCGGCATGGTCATGAGGAGTGATCTGCCCGCGCTCCCGCACGCGGAAACAGGGCCCTCACCAGGCGTGTCGGGATCGCGCCCCCGGGCGGGCCGTCAGTCGGCCAGCGCCGGGCCGGCCTCGTGCGCGGGGTGGCCCGCGGTCCGCTCGCGCTGCTTCATCCGCGCCTCGAACACGTGCCGGTCACCTCCGGCGAGCTCGTCCCGGGCGCGCGCGTCGAAGGCGCGGAAGGTGCCCCAGTAGTTCTCGTCGAAGTCCTCGACGATCTGGAACGTCCACCGGTCGGCGATGACGTTGCGCCCCACCAGGTCCCGCTCGAGGTCCGCGGCCAGCGGGCCGGCGCCGGCGTCCCGGAACAGGTCGACGGACTCCTGCAGGAGCCGGTCGGCCTTGCCGGTCAGCTGGTGGAAGGCGTACAGGAAGCCACGCGCCTGGTCGACGGTCTCCAGGGCCTCGGACAGCTTGCCGAGCGCCTCCACGGTCTGGTCGTCGAGGTCGGGCCGGGTGCGGTCGTTGCTCACCGGCCCATCCTGCGGTCAGCCGCGGGCGACCGCGATCTCGATCAGCCGCTCGGCCAGCCGTCGCCCGTGGGCGGCGGGGCCGTCGGGGCCCAGGAGCCCGCCCGAGAGGTACATCCCGTCGATGATCAGGTGGACCTGGGCGGCGAGGTCCTCGCCGTCGCCCGGGACGATCTCGTCGGCCAGCCGCTCCAGGCGCGCGTGCAGCTCGAACTTGTAGTCGGCGGCGGCGCTGCGGGCGGGGTGCTGCGGGTCGTCGTACTCGCTGCTGACGTTCGTGAACGGGCAGCCGCGGAACCCGGTCCGCGTGACGTCGCGCTCGACGGCGTCGACGACCGACAGCAGCGCCGCGCGCGGGTCGCCCTCGAGCCGGTCGAGCTCGGCGTCGATGAAGCCGAGCACGGTCGCCGCCTTGCGGCTGAGGTAGGCCCCGACGAGGTCGTCCTTGCTCTTGAAGAGCCGGTAGACCGTCATCTTGCCCAGCCCGGTCTCGCGGACCAGCTCGTCCATGCCCACGCTGCGGGAGCTCCGGCCGGCGAAGAGGCGCTCGGCGGTGTCCAGCACGATCGCCTGCCGCTCGGCGCGGCTGCGGCGGACCGGAGCCGTGGCGTCGTCGGCGGCGGTGAGGGGCAGGGCGGCGGTCACGTCACCGATGCTGCACCAGATCGTGACGGAGCAGTTCGCGGCACGCCGACCCTGATCGCTCTGGGTGACGAGGGGCGCGCGGGCTCCCCGTGGCACCGGGGAGCGGAGGTGTTCGTGTGACGACGCAGCGTGACCGCCGAGCCCCGCAGGGCCCAGCCGACGTCAGTCCCGCCGGGTGCGGCGCGGGTTCGCCAGCAGCCGCGCGACGGCGCGCGCCGCGGTCTCGCCGGAGGAGTCGGTCCGCGACCCGTCGGTCGACTCGTCGGTGGCCCGGGTGTGCAGCAGGTTGTCCTCCATGCTCCGGCGCGTGCCCGGGTCGTGGCGGTGCGAAACCGGGACGCGGCTGATCAGGGCTGAGAGGTGGGTCACCCGCCCGGGCACTGGTCAGGTGTCCGGGGTGTCGGCACCCCCGCCGGCGGCGTCGGTGCGGCCCTCGGCCGGCTCCTCGGGGTGCGGGGTGCGGCCGCTGCCGGGCTCCTCGCCGGCCGGGTCGCCCTCGGCGCGCTCGGCGCTGCGCGGCGTGCGGTGGGATTCGCTCATCGCGGGTTCCTCCTCGGGTGGGACGGGAAGCCTGTGCCCGGTCCTCGGGCGGGGAAACCGGGGGTCAGCCCACCGGGGTGGCCGCGGGCACCCGGGTCAGGAGCTCGCGCACCGTCTCCTCGTCGGGCAGCGCGCCCCGCGCGCCCGGGCCCGTGGTGGACGCCGCCGCCGCCGCGACGGCGTGCCGGACGGCGTCGGGGAGCGTCGCGCCGGTGGCGAGCGCCTGGCCCAGCGCACCGCAGAAGCAGTCCCCGGCGCCGGTCGTGTCGACGGCGGTCACCGGCGGCGGCGGCTGCAGCACGGCCGGCCCCTCCCCCGCGGGCACGACCAGGGCACCGCGCGCGCCGAGGGTCACCACGACGGCGCCCGGCGTCACCCGGCGGGCCAGCCGCACCAGGTCGGCGGGAGAGCGGTCGGCCGGCCCGGCTCCGGCCAGCAGGAGCAGCTCGTGCTCGTTGGGGACGAGCACGTCGACCCGCTGCAGCAGGGCGTCGGACAGCGGGGCGGGCGGTGCCGGGGTGAGGACGACGGTGCCGGTCGCGGCCCGCGCCGCCGCCTCGACCGCCGGCATCGGCACCTCGAGCTGGAGCAGCAGCACGCGCGCCGACCGCACCGACGGCACCTCGACGTCGACGGGGGAGAGCTCGGCGTTCGCGCCGGGCACCACGACGATCAGGTTCTCGCCGGTGCCCGCCTCGACCGGGATGGTGGCGCTGCCGGTGAGCGTGCCGATCGTGCGCAGCACGCGGCTCACGTTGACCCGGGAGGAGGCCAGCGCGGCCAGCTGCCGGTCGCCCGCCGGGTCGTCGCCCACCCGGCCGACCATGTGCACGCCGCCGCCCAGGAGCCCCGCGGCCGCGGCCTGGTTGGCGCCCTTCCCGCCCGGGGCGAGCGCCGAGGCGCGGGCGACCACCGTCTCCCCCCGGCCGGGCAGCCGGTCGACGGACACCAGGACGTCCTCGTTGAGGCTGCCGACGACGGTGACGGACACGGGGACCTCCGGGGACGGGACAGGGGTACCAGCAGTACCAGACGCGCGGTTTCCGCCGGTCGGCGCGGCGGTACCCGGGGGAGGACGACCACCGAGCGGAGAGCTGATGGCGACCGACGACCCAGACACGATCCGGCGCGCGTTCGGCGAGGCGGTGAACATGACCGCGGGCGAGCTGGAGAAGTGGCTGGAGACGGAGGAGTCCCGGTCCGTGGGGCAGAAGGACGGCGACGGCGAGTCCACCGGCCACGCCTCCGGCCGGCGGATCGTGGAGCTCCTGCGCACCAGGAAGGCCGACCTCGACGACGACGACCTCGCCCACATGCGGAAGGTGCACGGCTACGTGGCCCGCCACCTGGCGCAGCGCCCCGAGCACGAGGACGTGGAGAGCTCCCGGTGGCGGTACTCCCTGATGAACTGGGGGCACGATCCGCTGAAGAAGGGCTAGGCACCGTGCGACCGACCACCCTGCCGCGCAACGACCCCGCCCAGTACGACGACCTCGCCGACCAGTGGTGGGAGCCCGCGGGCGGGTTCGCCGCGCTGCACTGGCTGGCCGCCTCCCGGGCCGAGCACATCCCCCCGGCGGAGGGGCCCGCGCTCCTGGTCGACCTCGCCTGCGGCGGCGGGCTGATGGCCCCGCACGCCGCCCGGCTGGGGTACCGGCACGTGGGCGTCGACCTCGGGCTGGAGGGGCTCCGGGTCGCCGGCGCCCGGGGCGTGCTCCCCGTGCGCGGCTCGGTCCTCGCCGTCCCCCTGGCCGACGGCTGCGCCGACGTCGTCGTCGCCGGCGAGATCCTCGAGCACGTCGAGGACGACGTCGCGGTGCTCGCGGAGTGCGCGCGCCTGCTCCGGCCCGGTGGGGTCCTGGTCGTCGACGCGCTGGCCGCCACCCGGATCGGCCGCTTCCTCATGGTCACCGTGGCGGAGCGGCTGCCCGGCGGCCCGCCACCGGGCATCCACGACCCGGCGCTCTTCGTCGACCGCGAGCGGCTGCTCGCCGCAGCCGACCGGCTGGGTCTGGACCTCCACCTGGTCGGCCTGCGCCCGTCGTTCCGGGACGCGATCGCCTGGCGGCTGGGCCGCCGCGACTCGGTCCGCATGAAGCCGATCCGGTCCACGGCCGTGGTCTTCGCCGGCTACGGCCGGAAGCGGTGAGCGGGCGACGCGGCGGCGGCGCACGTACCGTCGGAAGCATGATCCCGAGCAGGTCGGCCGTGGAGCCGCGCCCGTGACGACCGCCGTCCTCACCGGGGCCGGGTCCGCGCTGCCCACCACGCTCGACCAGGAGGCCGCCTGGGACGGGTTCTTCGCCGACCACTACGCGGGGGTCCGCGCCGCCCGCCGGATCTTCCTCGGCGCCGGCGTCCGCAGCCGGCACGCGGTGGCCAACCCCATGGACGAGGACCTCAGCGGCTGGGGCACCGGCGCGCGCATGGCCCGGTACATCGAGGAGGCCCTGCCACTGGGCAAGCAGGCGGTGGCCGGCGCGCTGGACTCCGCCGGGCTCGCCCCGGGCGACGTCGGCCTGTTCGCCGTCGCGACCTGCACCGGGTACGCGACGCCCGGGCTGGACATCCGGCTGGCCAGCGACCTCGGCATGCCCACGGGGCTGCAGCGGCTGCTGGTCGGGCACATGGGCTGCTACGCGGCCATCCCCGGCCTGGCCGCCGTCGGCGACTTCGTCACCGCCCGGTCCCGGCCGGCGGTGCTGCTGTGCTGCGAGCTGACCAGCCTGCACGTGCAGCCCGCCCAGGACGACCTCGAGCAGGTGGTCGCGCACGCGTTGTTCTCCGACGCCGCCGCGGCGGTGGTCGTCGAGCCCGGCACGTCCCGCGGGCGGCGGCTGGCCGCGGTCGTCGCGCGCACCGACGCCTCCACGGCCGACCACATGACCTGGGACGTCACCGACCTCGGCTTCCGCATGGGGCTCTCCCCGCGGGTGCCCGACGTCCTCTCCCGGCACGTGGGCGACGTCGTCGACGAGTTGCTCTCCGGAGCAGGCCTGCGCACCGAGGACGTCGCCGGGTGGGCCGTGCACCCCGGCGGCCCGCGCATCATCGACGTCGTCCGCGACGAGCTGGGGCTGCGCGAGGAGCAGGTCGCGGCGTCCCGCCGGGTGCTCTCCGAGCACGGCAACTGCTCCTCGGCGACCGTCCTGCTGGTGCTCCAGGAGCTGGCCGACGTCGACGGCCCGGTCGTGGCCATGGCGTTCGGGCCGGGCCTGACCCTGTACGCGGCGCTGCTGCTGCCGGCCTGAGGAAGCCCTTCCCGCGTGCTCGGGACGCTGCCCCGGAGGGCGACCTCGGTCTAGCGTTCGCGGCGTGGAGCAGGCAGCCGGTGGGGCCCCGACCGTGCGGGTGTTCCTGGTCGACGACCACGAGGTGGTGCGTCGCGGCGTGGCCGACGTGCTCGAGGACGACCCGGCCATCACCGTCGTCGGGGAGGCGGGCTCGTGCGCCGAGGCGCTGGCGCGGGCGCCCGCCGTCCGTCCCGACGTCGCCGTCCTGGACATGCGGCTGCCCGACGGCGACGGCGCCACGCTCTGCCGCGACCTGACCGCCCGCCTCCCGCGGGTGCGGTGCCTGGTCCTCACCAGCTACGCCGACCGGGCGGCCCGCGACGAGGCGGTGCGGGCCGGCGCGGCCGGTTTCCTGCTCAAGCAGGTGCGCGGCTCGGCGCTGGTGCAGGCGGTGCGGACCGTCGCGGCGGGCGGCACCCTCGCCGAGCCCGGTGCGCCGCCCCGGCCCCGGTCCGGCAGCGACCGGCTCGCGGTGCTGACCGACCAGGAGCGCACCGTCCTGGCGCTCATCGGCGAGGGGCTGACCAACCGCCAGATCGGCGAGCGGATGGGCCTGGCCGAGAAGACCGTGAAGAACTACACCAGCCACCTGCTGGCCAAGCTCGGGCTCGAGCGCCGCACCCAGGCCGCCATCCTGGCCACCGAGCTGCGCGACCCCCGGCGCTGAGGCGGCGGCCGTCAGGCCGGCAGCGGCACCGTCCACCGGATCTCGGTCCCCGAGGGGCCGGTGGAGACCGCCAGCCGCCCGCCGCGGCGTTCGGCGCGGTCGGCCAGGTTGGCCAGCCCGCTGCGCACCGTGACCGCCGGCACGCCGCCGCCGTCGTCGGTGACCACGACCCCCACCTCGTCGCCCAGGGTCACCGACACGGTCACGCGGGTCGCCCGGGCGTGGCGGACCACGTTGGTGACCAGCTCCCGGACGACGGCGATCACGTCGCCGGCCATGCCCGGCGGCAGGTCCTCGACCTCGCTGCGCACCCGCAGGTCGGGGCGCAGCCCGTGCCCGTCGGTCACCGAGCGCACCACCTCGGCCAGCCGCCGCCGGACGGCGTCCGACGAGGAGTCCTCCGCGCCGTGCAGCTCGAAGATCGACGCGCGGATGCGGGCGATGGTGCCGTCGAGCTCGTCCACGTGCGTCGCGATCCGCCCGGCGACGGCGGGGGCGGTCTCCTCCACGGAACGGCCCAGCCGGTCCAGGGCCAGGGCGGTGGCGAAGATGCGCTGCACCACGTGGTCGTGCAGGTCCCGGGCGATGCGGTCGCGGTCGGCCTGGACCTGCAGCCGCTGCTCGCGCTGCTGGCTGCGGACCAGGCGCATGGCGACGGTCGCGTGGGTGCCGAACGCCGAGGCCGGCTCCAGCACCGCCGGGTCGAAGGGCGGTCGCCCCCGCACCCGCAGCGCGACCAGCGTGGTCGGCGGGGACGCGCCGCCCAGGGGGAGGAACAGGGCCGGGCCGTAGCGGGCCGTGAACTCACCGATCACCGCGGCGTGGGTGGTGCCCGGCTCCTGCGGGACGGCGACGTCCTCGACCAGCACGGGCGTGCCGGAGCGGTGCGCGTCCCCCAGCCGGGTGCCGGCCAGCGGGATCCGCACGCCCTCGGAGTCGGCGGCGTCCGGCCCGACCGCCGCGGTGACGGTCAGCGTCCCCTCGTCCCCGGTCAACGGCGCGAGGATGCCGACGGTGTCGGCGTCGGCGAGCTCGGCGACGCGCGCCGCCGCGGCGCGCAGCACCTCGCCGGCCGGGCGCCCCGAGAGCAGCGCCGTCGCGATGTCGGTGCCCGCCTGCGACCAGGCCCGGCGCTGCTCGGCGTGCTCCAGCAGCCGGGCGTTCTCGATGGCCAGCCCCGCGACCGCCGCCATGGCCCGGGTGATCTCCAGGTCGGCGGCGGTGAACTCGCCCCCGGTCCGTTTCTCGGTGAGGTACAGGTGGCCGAAGGCGGAGTCGCGGGCGCGGACCGGCACGCCCAGGAAGGACCCCATCGGGGGGTGCCCCGCGGGGACGCCCACGGAGGCGGGGTGGGCGCGCAGGTCGGCCAGCCGGAGCGGCGTCGGGTCCTGGACCAGCAGGCCGAGGATGCCCGCGCCCGCGGGCGGGTGGCCGATCCGCTGGTGGTCCTCGGGCCCCATGCCCACGGTGACGAACCGGTCCAGGCTGCTCCCGTCAGGGGTGAGCACGCCCAGCGCCCCGTAGCGGGCGTCGACGTGCCGGACCGCGACGGCGACGATCTCGTGCAGGGTCGCCTCGAGCTGCCCGCCCGAGGCCGCCGCCAGCACCGCGGCGGTGAGCGCCGCGGCGTCGTCGCTCATCGACGGGACCGGCGACAGGGCGGGGGCACGGCCCTGACGGTAGGAGCGCCGGCCCGGTGAGGGAAGCGCCTCGCCCATCGTCGGGCACGATCCGGTCGCCCCCCAGGGACCAAAGGCCCGGTCCTGGTCCGTAATTGCCCGCCCAGAACGCGACGAGGCCCCGGTCGCGGGGACCGGGGCCTCGGGGTGGAGCGGGTGACGAGAATCGAACTCGCACTGTCAGCTTGGGAAGCTGATGTTCTACCATTGAACTACACCCGCGAACGGCGACGAGACTACCTGGTCGCCGTCCCGCCGCGACAGCGGCCTCCTCAGCGCCGCATCTCGGCCAGGAAGCCGATCGCCTCCGACCGCAGCTTCTCCGCCATCCGCGAGAGCCCGGTGACGTCCTCCTGGGCGGTGTTCAGCGACGCCGAGCCGTCCACCGCGGCCGCGATGCCGTCGACGAGCCCGTTCATGTCGTCGACGGTCGAGCTCACGCTGCTCATGACGGCCGCGACGTCCTCCGACGCCTGCCGGATCTGCTCGACCTGGGCGGTGACGCGTTCTGTGGCGCGGCCGGTCTGGTCGGCGAGGTCCTTGACCTCCGAGGCGACGACGGCGAACCCCTTGCCCGCCTCGCCCGCGCGGGCCGCCTCGATGGTGGCGTTGAGCGCGAGCAGGCGGGTCTGGGCGGCCACCGAGTCGATCAGCGCGATGATCTCCTTGATCTCGGCCGACGAGCGGGTGAGCGACCCGATGGTGTCCTGCGCGGTCCCCACCTCGGTGCTGGCCGCGGAGGCGGCCGCGGTGAGCCCGGACGCCGACGCGCTGAGCTCGGTCGCGGCGGTCGCCACCTGCTCGGACATGGAGAGCACCACGGACTCGAAGTCGTCGGCCAGCCGCAGCCGGCTGCTCTGCGCATCGGTGACCCGACCGGCGGTCGCCTGCATCGCGCCCCGGGCGTCGTTGATGTCGGTGGCGGTGCGCCGGAAGGAACCCAGCAGGCCCGTGGTGAGCAGACGGCGGTGGAACCGCCCGTCCGCCGCGGACGTCAGCGCCGCGGACGACTCCCGGACGAAGGCGTCGGAGACGTCGAGCACCCGGTTGAGCGCGTGGTGCAGGGCGACGAGGTCGGGCACCTCCTCCGCGGCGGGCTCGATCCGGCTGCGGGCCTCCAGGTCGCCGCGGGCGGCCGCCTCGCAGGCCGCCGTCAGCTGGCGCACGAAGTCGCGGTGCAGGGCGAGCTCCGCGGCGTCCGAACGCCGGCTCCCCTCGCCGCGTCCGGCACGGATCCCCATGTCAGCTCTCCTCGCGGGTGATGATCGACCAGATGAACTCCTCGTAGGTCTGCCCCTGCTCGGCGAGCACCTCCTCGAGGAGGGCCGAGGAGGCGGCGACCGCGCTCCGCGCGTTCGCGTGCCGGCGCTCCTCCGCGAGCAGCCGCTGGTAGAGCGGCTGCACCCGCTGGACGGCGCCCCGAGAGGGTCGCCGGCGGTTGGAGTGGTAGCCGACCACGGTGCCGCGCGCGTCGTAGGAGGGCGTGACGTGCGCGAGCACCCAGTAGTGGCCCCCGTCGGCCGCCAGGTTGTTGATGTAGGCGAACACCTCGCGGCCGGCCCCCAGGGTGTCCCACAGCAGCGCGAAGACCGCGCGCGGCATCTCCGGGTGGCGGATGACGTTGTGCGGCTGGCCGAGCACGTCGTCGAGCGGGTAGTCGCTCACGCGGAGGAAGACGTCGTTGGCGTAGGTGATCACGCCGCGCAGATCGGTCTTCGACACGATCAGCTCGTCGGCCGAGAAGCTGCGCTCGCGCCCGGTGGGGCGTACGGCGTGGCGGGTGCCGCGGGGGACGGCGGTCGCCGGCCGGGTGTCGAGCACGCAGGTCTCCCTCGGAACTCTGGATCGATTGCGTCCCGTACATCGGCAGCCGGGAGCCCGATCGGCACCGGGGAGGCGACACCGCGCGTGGCCCGGCCGGCCGCGGCGGGCTCTCGCGGGCGGCCACGGCGCCGGCCGACTGCGGCTTCGTGCGCCGGGCGCTGCCCTTCACTCCGAGAGAGGGGGGAGGCGGTTCCCTAGACTCCGCGCCATGCTGCTGAGCGACCGCGACATCACGGCCGCGATCGCCGGGGGACGCCTCGGCATCGAGCCCTACGACCCGGGGCTGGTGCAGCCGTCCAGCATCGACGTCCGGCTGGACCGGTTCTTCCGCGTGTTCAACAACGCCCGCTACACCCACATCGACCCGGCGAAGCAGCAGGACGACCTCACCACCCTGGTCGAGCCCGAGGGCGACGAGCCGTTCGTGCTGCACCCGGGGGAGTTCGTGCTTGGGTCCACGCTGGAGGTCGTGAGCATCCCCGACGACCTCGCCGCCCGGCTCGAGGGGAAGTCGAGTCTCGGCCGTCTCGGACTGCTCACGCACTCGACGGCGGGCTTCGTCGACCCGGGCTTCTCCGGGCACATCACGCTGGAGCTGTCCAACGTGGCGAACCTGCCGATCACCCTCTGGCCGGGCATGAAGATCGGGCAGCTCTGCCTGTTCCGCCTCACCAGCGCGGCCGAGCACCCCTACGGCTCCGCCGTCTACGGCTCCCGGTACCAGGACCAGCGCGGGCCGACGCCGTCGCGCTCGTTCCGCAACTTCACCCGCGCGGAGACCCGGCGCCCCTAGCCGGGCGCGGCGTGGCGTCGTCGACCCGGGCGGCGGCCGGGACCTCGACGCCGGCGCTCTCCAGCACGGCGGAGCACCGCCCCGCCGGCGACCAGCCGGGGACCGTCCGCTCCACCTCGTCGTCGACGAAGACCTGCCGCGTGGCGGTCCACCCGGCGACGGCGAGCACCGCCACACCGGTGAGCACGATGACGAACATGCCGTCGTAGCTGCCGGTCGCCCCGCGCAGGACCCCCACCAGCAGCGGGCCCGCCCCGGCGACGACGTAACCCCAGCTCTGGCTGACGGTGGAGAGCGCCGCGACGGTCTCCGGCGTTCGGGCGCGCAGGCCGATGAGCGTGAGCACCATCGAGAAGGTGCCCATGCCGACGGCGATCAGGATCATCCACAGCCACGGCGCGGCGGTCGGCGCCGTCCAGAGGCCGACCCAGCCGGTCACGTAGCTGGCGAGGAACACAGCCAGCAGCGGGCGCTGCAGGCGCGGCCGGACGGTGAGCGACGGGATGACGGCGCTCAGCGGGAGGCCGACGACGGAGTTCAGGCCCAGCAGCAGCCCGGCGGCCGCTGCGCTCAGGCCCGAGTCGCGCAGGTACTGCGCCGACCAGCCGATGACGACGTACGCCTGCAGCGCCTGGACGCCGAAGAACGCGGTGATCGCCACCGCCGTCGGGCTGTGCACCAGCGACCGCATGCGGACGGCGGTGTGGCTCTGCCGGGAGGTGTCCGGAGCGGCGGGGAGGGCCAGCCAGACCGTCGCCGCGATCAGCGCGGGCAGCGCCCAGACGACGAGCGCCCAGCGCCACCCGCCGCCGTCGGTGCCCGCCGCGTCGGCGATGGGCTGCGAGGCGACGGCGGCCAGGGTCGCGCCCAGGCCCATCGCCGTGCTGTACGCGCCGACGAGCGGTCCGGTCCGCCCCGGGAAGTGGCGCTTCACCAGGCCGGGCAGCATGACGTTGCCGAGGGCCCCGCCGGCCATCGCCAGCGCCGTCCCGGCGAGGAAGACCGGGAAGGCGGCGGCCAGGCTGCGCAGCGCGAGCCCGGCGGTCATCGCGATCAGGGCGCCGGCGAGCACGCGCGAGTCGCGGAAGCGCGCCGACAGGGCCGGGCCGGCGAAGCCGATGAGCGCGAAGCAGAGCACCGGCATGGTGGTGATGACGCCGGCCGCGCTGCTCGAGATGCCCAGGCCCCGCTCGATCTCCTGCAGGACGGGGCCGACGCTGGTGACCGCCGTCCGGAGGTTGAGCGCCGTCAGGACGATGGCGACGGCCAGCATCCCGAGACCCCGCCGTCGATCGCGGCCGGTGCTGCTGCGGGCAGGGGCGGTGCGCGTCACCCCGAAAGCGTCCTCCATGACGCGGCGCACATCGCCCCCCGGGTGGGTGCGCCGCGCAACCACCCTGTGCCCCGGAACGGCGACGGCGCGCGCCCCCGAGCGGGGGACGCGCGCCGTCGCCGGGCTGCCGCGGGTCAGGTCTGCGGACCGTGCTCCGTGGCCGCCGAGCCGGTGCCGGCCGGGTCGTCGGCCTTGGTGGCGACGTCGGCACCGGACTCCGCGCCCGGGGCGCTGACGCCGACCGGCGTCATGGAGCGGAGCAGGATCTGGCTGACGTCGAGGACCTCGACGTGCTCGCCGGCCTCGCCGTTCTGCTTCTTGCTGGTCAGCGCGTCGCTGAGCATCGTGATGCAGAACGGGCACGCGGTGGAGATGACGTCGGGATCGAGCTCGAGGGCCTCCTCGGTTCGCTCCATGTTGATCCGCTTGCCGATCTTCTCCTCCATCCACATGCGGGCACCGCCGGCGCCGCAGCAGAAGCCGCGGTCCTTGCAGCGGTGCATCTCCTGCGTGGAGAGGCCCTGGACGGAGTCGAGGATCTCGCGCGGGGGCGTGTAGACCTTGTTGTGCCGGCCCAGGAAGCACGGGTCGTGGTAGGTGACCTTGCGGTCGATGGGCGTGACCGGGGTCAGCCGGCCCTCCTCCACGAGCTTGCCCAGCAGCTGGGTGTGGTGCACGACCTCGTACTCGCCGCCGACCTGGGGGTACTCCCGGCCGAGCGAGTTGAAGCAGTGCGGGCAGGTCGCGACGATCTTGCGGGTGCCCGGCACCCGGCCCTCGAAGACGCCGTTGAGGGTCTCGACGTTCTCCATGGCCAGCTGCTGGAAGAGGAACTCGTTGCCCATGCGGCGGGCCGGGTCACCCGAGCAGGTCTCGCCGTTGCCGAGGACGGCGAACTCCACGCCGGCGGTGTGCAGCAGCTCGGCGACGGCCTTGGTGACCTTCTTGGCGCGGTCGTCGACGGCGCCGGCGCAGCCGACCCAGAACAGGTACTCGACCTCGTGCGGCAGCGGACCGTCGGCGACGCGGACCTCGAAGTCCATCTCCTTGATCCAGTCCTCGCGGACGTTGCCACCCATGCCCCACGGGTTCCCGCGCTTCTCGAGGTTGGTCATCATGACGCCGGCCTCGGACGGGAAGTTGGACTCGATCAGCACCTGGTAGCGGCGCATGTCCTCGATGTGGTCGATGTGCTCGATGTCCACCGGGCACTGCTCCACGCAGGCGCCGCAGTTGGTGCAGCTCCACAGGACGTCGGGGTCGATGACCCCGCCCTCCTCGAGGGTGCCGACCAGCGGGCGGTGCGCCTGGGCGTCGTTGGTGCCCTCGATGCGGGCGTAGCCCGACGCCCACACCTGCTCGTCGGAGGGCTTGAGGACGTCGTAGTCCGGCGCCGTCTCGGACGCCGTCTTCTCACCGAGGAGGTAGGGGGCCTTCGCGTAGAGGTGGTCGCGGAGGTCCATGATCACCATCTTCGGGCTGAGCGGCTTGCCCGTGTTCCACGCCGGGCACTGGCTCTGGCACCGCCCGCACTCGGTGCAGGTGGTGAAGTCCAGCATCCCCTTCCAGGTGAAGTCCTCGATCTTCCCGCGACCGAAGACGTCGTCCTCGCCCGGGTCCTCGAAGTCGATCGGCTTGCCACCGGAGGTCATGGCGGGCAGCGGGCCGAGCGCGGGAGCGCCGTCGGGCTCGCGCTTGAAGTAGATGTTGAAGAAGGCGCTGAACCGGTGCCACGCGACACCCATGTTCAGGATCCGGCTGATGACGACCAGCCAGGTCAGCGAGACCACGATCTTGATGAACGCGACGATCGAGACGACGTCGGGGTTGTCCGGGAAGAGATTGGACACCAGGCTCGCCACCGGGTGGGACCAGGTCGGGGCGTCGTCCAGGCCGGAGGCGATCTTCGCGGCGCGGATGCTCAGGATGCTGATGCCGACGATCAGGACGACGGCCTCGACGAAGTAGCCGCGGCCCTCGTTGGACCCGGCGAACCGGCTCTTGCGGCCCTGCCGGCGCGGGTGGTCTCGCTGGCGCCGGATGATCAGGTAGAGGATCCCGAGGATCGTGCCGGTGCCGATGAAGTCGACGAAGAGGCTCCAGATCGGCCAGGTCCCGATGAGCGGCAGGTGGAACGCCGGGTCCCACACCTCGCCGAACGCCTCGACCAGCGTCAGGAAGAGGCCGTAGAAGCCGACGAAGACGAACCAGTGGGCGATGCCGATGCTCGACCACTTCAGCATCCGGGTGTGGCCCAGCGACTCGACGACCAGCGTCTTCAGCCGGGTCTTGACCGGGCCGAAGCGGGTGCCGTCGGGCTGGCCGGTGCGGATGATCCGCACCATCGCCCGGACGGCCCGGTAGGCCATGACGGACGACACGATCAGGAACAGGACGCTGATCGTCCCCAGGACGATCTGCAGCGGGCCCGTCATGTTTTCCCCTCCCGTACGCCTGGCGGCGTCGGTCGACTCCCGCCGGCCGCGCTGGCGACGGGGCTGTGTGCGGTGCGCGCGGGCCCACCGGCCGGTGGGCCGGCGATCGGCGCGCAGTGCGGGCAGGCGCAGCCCGCACTCCAGCGCACGATAGCTGGCGCGCTGTGAGGCTACTCGCCGGTAACCGTGGGCGCTGCGCCCCGGATCGGCCGACCTCCACGGGGCGCCGTGCCCAGCGGCCGACCGTCACCCCGGGCCCGTGGTCGGCATCACAGCGTTCTGCGCCTGGGGTCGCGGCGATCGGCCGCGGTCTCAGCCGGCGCGCGTCCGACCTCGCGCGCGGGGTGTGGCGGCGGTGGAGCGGCCAGCCGGTGGCGGGTCTCGGGGTGCTGGCAGCCGGCACGTCGCGCGTCCCGTGCGGTGCACAGGCCCAGCCGGCGCTCGGCGGCGGCGCGGAGGAGGGGGCGCACCGGCGCAGTCTCGGCCGTGCGGGGGCCGTGCGGCGGGTGGTCGACAGATCTGCGGATGCCCGCGAAGGGGCTTCGAGGCTCGTGGGAACCGCCTCCAGCCTCGTACCGCTGGGGGCGCGACCACGAGGCTGGGGCGACGCGTCGAGCGGTGGGCGACAGGGAGCGTCGACGGGGCTCGGGAACACGAGCGCCGCGCCTGCCGTTAGGGTGGGCAGGAAAGTTGAGCGGACCCCGCGCAAGGCGGACCCCGACTCCTCGCACGGACCAGTACCACCCCAGCACACGGAAGAGAGGCCATCTCCATGGCTCGAGCGGTCGGTATCGACCTCGGCACCACCAACTCCGTCGTCACCGTCCTCGAGGGCGGTGAGCCGACGGTCATCGCGAACTCCGAGGGCTCGCGCACCACCCCGTCGGTCGTCGCCTTCGCCAAGAACGGCGAGGTCCTCGTCGGCCAGTCGGCCAAGAACCAGGCCGTCACCAACGTCGACCGCACGATCCGCAGCGTCAAGCGCCACATGGGCACGGACTGGCGGACCGAGGAGATCGACGGCAAGAAGTACACGCCGCAGGAGATCAGCGCCCGCATCCTGCAGAAGCTCAAGCGGGACGCCGAGACCTACCTGGGCGAGCCGGTGACCGACGCCGTCATCACCGTCCCCGCCTACTTCGAGGACGCGCAGCGCCAGGCCACCAAGGAGGCCGGCGAGATCGCGGGCCTCAACGTCCTGCGCATCGTCAACGAGCCGACCGCGGCCGCGCTGGCCTACGGCCTGGACAAGGGCGAGACCGAGCAGACGATCCTCGTCTTCGACCTCGGTGGCGGCACCTTCGACGTCTCCCTGCTCGAGATCGGGGACGGCGTCATCGAGGTGAAGGCCACCGCCGGTGACAACCACCTGGGTGGTGACGACTGGGACGAGCGCGTGGTCAAGCACCTGGTGCAGACCTTCAACGCGCAGAACGGCATCGACCTGTCCAAGGACAAGTTGGCGATGCAGCGCCTCCGCGAGGCCGCCGAGAAGGCCAAGATCGAGCTGTCCGGCGCGCAGTCGACCAACCTCAACCTGCCCTACATCACCGCCGGCGCCGAGGGCCCGCTGCACCTCGACATCACGATCACCCGCGCCGAGTTCCAGCGGATGACGCAGGACCTGCTCGACCGCGCCCGCGCGCCGTTCAACCAGGCGATCCGCGACGCCGGCATCTCGGTGAACCAGATCGACCACGTCGTCCTGGTCGGTGGCTCGACCCGCATGCCCGCGGTCTCCGACCTGGTGCGCGAGCTCACCGGCGGCAAGGAGCCCAACAAGGGCGTCAACCCCGACGAGGTCGTCGCCATCGGCGCCGCGCTGCAGGCCGGTGTCCTCCGCGGCGAGGTCAAGGACGTCCTGCTCCTCGACGTCACCCCGCTCTCCCTGGGCATCGAGACCAAGGGCGGGATCATGACCAAGCTCATCGAGCGCAACACCACGATCCCCACCAAGCGCTCCGAGATCTTCACGACGGCCGACGACAACCAGCCCTCCGTGCAGATCCAGGTGTTCCAGGGCGAGCGCGAGATGGCGATGTACAACAAGAAGCTCGGCATGTTCGAGCTCACCGGTCTGCCCCCGGCGCCGCGCGGCGTCCCGCAGATCGAGGTCGCCTTCGACATCGACGCCAACGGCATCGTCCACGTCCACGCGAAGGACCTCGGGACGGGCAAGGAGCAGTCGATGACCATCACCGGCGGCTCGGCCCTCCCCAAGGAGGACATCGAGCGGATGATGAAGGACGCCGAGGCGCACGCCGAGGAGGACAAGCGCCGCCGCGAGGAGGCGGAGACCCGCAACCTGGCCGAGTCGCTGCAGTACCAGACCGAGAAGTTCCTGGCCGAGAACGGCGACAAGATCCCGGCCGAGAAGAAGGACGAGCTCGGCGAGGCGCTGTCGGAGCTGCGCTCGGCCCTCGGCGGCTCGGACATCGAGGCCATCAAGTCGGCGCAGGAGAAGGTGGCCCGCGTGTCGCAGGAGGTCGGCGGCGCGCTCTACGCCCAGCAGGCCGAGGCGGCCGGCGGGGCGCCCGGCGCCGAGGGCGGTGCCGACGCCGGCGCCGGTGCCACGGGTGCCCGGGCCTCGGGTGACGACGACGTCGTCGACGCCGAGATCGTCGACGAGGACACCGACCGCCGATGAGCTCGGGGGACGAGCAGCCGCGGGTCGTGATCCGTGACAGGCGGCGGATCGACCCCGTCACCGGCGCAGTGCGGACGCCGGCCGGCGAGCAGCCGGCCGGCGTCCGGCCCGGTACCGACCTCCCAGGGGAGCAGATGAGCGAGCACGACACGACGGCCACCGACGAGGCCGTGGGCCCGGACCAGGGCACGGCGCCGCAGCAGGAGACCGAGGCGCAGGACGCCGCACCGCAGGCCGGCGCCGAGGGCGACCTGGCCCAGCAGCTGGCCGAGCGCACGGAGGACCTGCAGCGGGTCACCGCCGAGTACGCCAACTACCGGCGGCGGGTCGACCGGGACCGCGCGCTGGTCGTGGACCAGGCGGCGGAGCGGTTCGCCGCGCAGCTGTTCCCGATCGTCGACGACATCGAGCGGGCCCGCGACCACGGCGACCTGACCGGCGCCTTCAAGGTGGTGGCCGACCGCGTCCTCGGGTTGCTCGACGGGCTCGGGGTCGAGGCGTTCGGGAAGGCCGGCGACGAGTTCGACCCGTCGCTGCACGAGGCCGTCATGCACGACACCTCCGCCGAGGTGAACGTGCCCACGGCCACGACCGTGCTGCGGCAGGGCTACCGCCGCGGCGAACGGGTGCTGCGCACCGCGATGGTCGCGGTCACCGAGCCGGAGTCGCCGGCCCCGGCGGCGGAGCCCGCCGGGTCCGCCGACCAGACCGCCGGCTGAACGGCGACCGACCGAGCACGAGAGGGGGCGTCCGATGAGCACCCGTGACTTCATCGAGAAGGACTACTACGGCGCGCTCGGCGTCCCCCAGGACGCCGACGCCGCCGCGATCAAGAAGGCCTACCGCAAGCTGGCCACCGAGCTGCACCCGGACAAGAACCCGGGGAACGCCGAGGCCGAGGCGCGGTTCAAGGAGGTCTCCGAGGCCTACGACGTGCTCTCCGATCCCAAGCGGCGCGGCGAGTACGACGACGCACGGCGGCTGTTCGGCGCCGGGGGAGCCGGTGCCCGCGCCGGCTTCCCCGGCGGGTTCCCGGGGGCGGGCCCCGGCGGTCAGCCCTTCGACCTCGGCGACCTCTTCGGCGCGGCCGGGGCCGGTGCCGGCGCCCGAGGTGCCGGCGGCCTGGGCGACATCCTCGGCGGCCTCTTCGGCGGCGCCGGGGGTGGCGGGGCCCGGGCGCGCAGCCAGGCGGCGTCCGGTCCGGCCCGGGGCCAGGACGTCGAGACCGAGGCGACCCTCTCCTTCGAGGAGGCCGTCCTCGGCGTGACGGTGCCGCTGCGGATGCAGAGCCCGGGCAGCTGCCCGACCTGCGCCGGGAGCGGTGCCCGCCCGGGCACCTCGCCGCACACCTGCCCGGTCTGCCAGGGCGCCGGGGTGACCAGCCGCAGCCAGGGCGCGTTCGCCTTCTCCGAGCCGTGCCGCAACTGCCGCGGCAGCGGTCAGGTGGTGGAGGACCCGTGCCCCACCTGCGCCGGCAGCGGGATCACCAGCCAGACCCGCACCATCACGGTGCGCATCCCGGCCGGGGTCAAGGACGGCCAGCGCATCCGGCTGGCCGGCAAGGGCGCGCCCGGGCGGCGGGGCGGCCCGGCCGGCGACCTCTTCGTCGTCGTCCACGTGTCCGAGCACGAGCTCTTCGGCCGCAAGGGCGAGGACCTCACGCTGACCGTGCCGATCACCTTCGCCGAGGCCGCGCTGGGCACCACGCTCACCGTGCCCACCCTCGACGGCACCGTGTCGCTCAAGGTGCCGCCCGGCACGGCCAGCGGCCGCACGCTCCGGGTGCGCGGGCGCGGCGTGCCGGCGAAGGGCCGCACCGGCGACCTGCTGGTCACCGTGGAGATCGCCGTCCCCGTGCGGCTGACCCCGGCGCAGCGCAAGGCCGTCGAGAACCTGGCCGAGGAGATCGACGAGGACCCGCGCCCGCAGATCACCGCCGCGGTGCGGGCGGGAGGTGAGGCATGACCAGGCCGTCGGGCGGGCCGCTGGGCGACGCGGCCCAGGCCGTCGCCGACGACGCCCCGGTGTTCGTGATCTCCGTGGCGGCCGAGCTGGCCGGCATGCACGCCCAGACCCTCCGGCAGTACGACCGGCTCGGGCTGGTCAGCCCCGGCCGGACCCCCGGCGGCGGCCGCCGGTACAGCCCCCGTGACGTCGCGCTGCTGCGCGAGGTCCAGCGGCTGTCGCAGGAGGACGGCGTGAACCTCGCTGGGATCAAGCGGATCATCGAGCTGGAGTCCCAGGTGGAGGCGCTGCAGGCCCGGGTGCACGAGCTGCTCGAGGAGCTGCAGCACTCCGAGAACGGGCGGATGGCGGCGGAGGCCGCGGTCCCGGCGGTGTACCGCGCGGACCTGGTGCCGCACCGGCGGCAGACCTCGGCCCTCGTCGTCTGGCGCCCGGGCGGTAGCCGGTGAGCGGGCCGGACGTCGACCCCCACGAGGCCTTCGTCGCGCTCGAGCGCGAGATCGGGCTGCTGCTCCGGCGGTCGCGCGCCATCTCCACCCGGCTGGCGCGGGAGCTGCACCCCGACCTGGACGGCGCCGCGTACGGCCTGCTGGCCCTGCTGCAGGACACCGGACCGCTGCGCGCGAGCGACCTGGTGGCACGGCTCGGGCTGGACAAGAGCACCGTCAGCCGGCAGCTCTCCAGCCTCGTGGAGCTCGGTCTGGTCGACCGGACCGCCGACCCCGACGACGGCCGGGCGCAGGTGCTGACGCCCTCGGCCGAGGGGGCGGCGCGGCTGGCCCGAATCCGGTCGGCCCGCCGGGCCCGCTGGGAGAGCGACATGGCCGGCTGGCCGCCCGAGGACGTCGCGACGCTCGCCGTCCTGCTGGAGCGGCTCAACCGGATCGGCGAGGCCCGCGAGGCCGAGTCCGCGGGATGACCGCACCGGCGGGTCCGCCCGCCGGTGCGGCCCGTCACCGGGTCGCGAGGCCGTCCAGCACCGCGCGCGCCACCGCGGCGAGGTGCCGGCCGTCGTCCGCGTCGAGCAGCCCCGCCAGGACGTCGTCGCGCAGCGCCGGCGCCAGCAGGTCCCCGACGTTGCCCCGGAACTTGGCGGCCACCTCTGGTCGCGAGAGCGGGTCGTCCGGGTTTCCCCGCGCGTTGCGGGTGGTCGCCGTCCACGTCCGGCCGTCCCTCGCCCGCACGGTCACCTCCGCCGGGCGCTCCGCGGGCAGCGCCGCCGTGAACTCCGGTCGTTCGCGCACCGCCACCCGGCGTGCCAGGTCGGCCACCGCCGGGCGCGCCAGCCGTCCGGGCAGGAACGCCCCCGCGTCCAGCCCGCCGTCGGTGAGCAGGGTCGCGACGCAGTACGGCAGCGAGAAGCGCGCGTGCATGTCCGACCGGACGTCGGTGCCGTCCAGCGACGCGGCGAACGCGAACGTCGCGACCTCCACCGCCTCGATCTCCTCCGTGCGCAGCGGCACCCCGTCCGTGGCGGCGCGCACCGCGTCCAGGGCGGGCTGGATCCAGCGGGCGCAGGCGTAGGGCTTCAGGTAGCTCTGCGAGATCTGCCAGCGCAGGCCGAGCCCGCCGGCGAGCTCGGCCTCGGAGAGGTCGGTGCAGACGGCGGAGTCGAAGAGCGCGCGGTAGGTGCCGACGCTGCCGCCCGCGCCGGCCTCCCGGACCCGCCGGCCGGCGAGCGCCCCGTAGCAGGCGCCCAGGCCGGTCCACAGGTTCCGGACGGTCCCGCCCTGCACCGGCACGGCGAGCGTCGCGGCCATCGGCAGGGCGGACCCGAGGAGGAACGCCGACGTCAGCTCGTCCGCGGAGCCGTCGTGCAGCAGCACCTCGGCCAGCGCCGCCGCGGCGGGCCCGTGCACGCCGTGCGGGTGCATCCCCGGGCGCAGCGACGTCGCCGTCCCGGCGCGCAGCCCCACCTCGGTGGCGACCAGGAAGACCTCCAGGAGCCGCCGGTCGCCGACGTCCTCCGCCGCGGCGGCGTGCAGCAGCACCGGCAGCGCGTGCGGCGCGGGGTGAGCGGTGGGCACGGGCGGCAGCCGGTGCCCCTGCGGGTGGAACGAGCCGCCGGAGTCGGCGTCGAGCCAGGTCGCGGCGGTACCGAGGGTGATCAGCGTCCCGACGGGCGGTCCGCCGGCGCGCTCCCCGGCGGTGCCGAGCTCGTGGGCGAGCGCCCGCACCGGCGGGTACCGCAGCCCGCCGAGCAGGGCGCCGAGGGTGTCGACGAGCAGCAGGCGGGTGGCGGCGACGACGTCGTCGGGCACGTCGTCGAGGCGGGCGCCGGCCGCGAACTCGCCGAGGGCCCGGTAGGGCCGGTCGGGTGCGGTCACGCCGGCTGCTCCAGCCCGGCGCGGACGGCGGGGACCAGCTCGGCCAGGTGGTCCCGCACCCCGGCCACGGCTCCGGCGAGGACCACCCCGGCGATGCGCAGTCCGGCGAGGGGGCGCAGCCGGGCGGTGATCGCGGCCGCGTCCCCGGTGAGGACGAACCGGTCCCGCACCCACCGGTCCGCCTCGGTGACGACGCCACCGCGGGCACCGGCGCTGCCGTGCCTCGCGTAGTCGTGGGCCTCGGCGACCTGCCGCGCGGCGGCCACCTCGTCGTCGTCCAGGCCGTACCACTCCGGCGCGGAGACCAGCCGCAGGGCGCACGAGCCGAGGATCGGCTCGGCCGCCGCGGTGGCCTCGGCGTCCGAGCCGGTGACCGTGGCGCGCAGGAACAGCCAGACGGTGGTCGCCGGGTCCTCCCCCCGGGCGAGCGCCACCGCGCGGGCGACCACGTCGGCGTCGGCGCCGGTGTCGAGCAGCACCCCGCCCAGCGCAGCGGCGGTGGCCGCGATCGTCCGGGGTCCCGAGGCGGCGCCCAGCAGCCGCCCGCCCAGGTCGGCGTCGCCGAGCGCCTCGCGCAGGAGGTCCAGCGAGGCGGTGTACTCCCGCAGCGGCGGGAGGTCGAGCCCCTCGTTGCGCACCGAGCTCTCCCCGCGCCCGACGACGGTCAGCACCCGGCCCGGGTGCAGCCCCTCCAGCGTGCGGACGGCGCCGGCCAGCGTCGCCGGGTGGCGCAGCCCCAGGCTGGCCACGCAGGGGCCGGCGAGCCCGGCAGCGGTGCCGGCCAGCACGCGCTCGGTCTCGACGAGGCAGTCGGGGAACAGCCGCGGGCTGTCGGCGAGGCCCACGCCGTCGGCGCCGGCGGCCAGGGCCTGCTCGGCGGTGGCGACCGCGTCGCCGGCGCCCCACGGCTCGGCGGAGTTGAGCAGGACGGCGGTCACGACAGCGCCGCCAGGAGGTCGGCGGCGCGTCCGGTGCCGGCCGGCACGCGCACCGGGGCGGGCAGCGCGACGGCGGGTGCGGGGCGGCCGGTCACCGTCTCCAGCGTGGGCGCCAGGGCGTCGGGCATGCCGGTCAGCCCGGCCTCGGACGCCCGGGCGGCCAGCCAGCCGGCCGCGAGGCAGTGCCCGTGGGCGAGGGCCTGCTCGTCGGCCGCGCCGGCCTCCGCGGGCTGCACCGCCATGAGGCCGGCCGCGACGTCCAGGACCCCGCCGAGATCGGTGCTCCCCGCCGCGACGGCGGCGCAGGCGGCGGCGGCGACCACCCCCGTGGTCGCCCGGGCCGTCGGCGCGGGGCCGTCCGCGCCCGCCGCCAGGTCGGCCCCCAGCGCGAGCCCCGCCGCCACTGCCTGCTCGATCAGCTCCAGCGGCGCGTCGTCGGGGGCCGCGGCGAGCGCGACCAGCGTCAGCCCGTCGGCGTCCGGCGCTCCGGCGCGGTGCAGCCGGGCCCCGTTCCACAGCAGCCCCGGGTAGGGCGCCGCGCGGCGGCCGGCGCCGAGCAGCGGCAGCGCCCCGTCGTCGGTGCCGATCGTGGCGGCCCAGGCGAGGAGGTCCGCCGGCACGGGCGCCGAGGTGGCGGCCGCGAGCCGCTCCAGCGCCGGCCGCACGGCCCCGGTCAGCGGGTGACCTCCGTGCTCTCCGTGACGAGGTAGAACTTGAAGTCCGTCCGCCCCGCCGGGCCGCGCTCGGCCGGGATCGGGTGCTCCTGGAACCACGCCAGGTAGTCGGCGTAGGCCTGCTCGTCGGCGAAGTGCATCTCGGCGATGCGGTAGAAGGAGAGCCCCTCCGGCACGTCGGCGGTGCCGCCCGAGGCCTGGCGCACCGGGCGCAGTACCTTGTTGAACACGATGCGGTCCAGGTGCGGGTTGGCCAGCAGGTCGGGGGCGTGGACGTCGAACAGCCAGGCCTCGTACTCCTCGGCGCTGACGCCGGGCTGGATGTCGTAGCCGAGGATGGTCGTGATGCTCATGTCTCTCCCTGGGTGGGGCGGACGGCGTCCGCGGGGTCGGGGTGGGTCCAGTCGAAGGCCTGGGCGCCCTCGCCGAAGCCCTCGAGGCGGATGCGGTGCGGCGTCACGTGCACGCCCACGAGGTCCTCGACGACCTGCTCGGGGGTGCGCAGCGGGGCCTTCGTGAAGCCGCGCGCCCGCTGCTGACCGACGTGGTGCAGGTAGAGCGCGATCGTCGCCGCGTCGTCCAGGAAGGCCGCCGTCCCCCGGACGAAGACGGCGCGTGGCGGCAGCCGGCCGATGTCGAACACGTGCGGGCGCTCGTTGGTCGCACCGGGCGCGGGGTGGCCGACCCAGGTGACCAGCAGCCGGGGGTCCCGCCGCAGCTGGACCAGCCGGGCGTGCGTGCGCCGCTGCACGAGGTCGACCGACCAGTCGGGGTTCAGGAAGGCCGTCATGGTGCGGCCGACGGGGAAGCCGTCCCGGTCGATCGTCGTCAGCTGGGCGAAGCCGGCCTCCGCCGCCACGAAGGCGAGCGCGGCGCGGCGCGCGGCGGCGAGCTGCCCGTCCTCGGTCACGGCCGTGCCCCGTCCGCGGGGACCAGCCGCCAGGTGACCGTGGAGCGGCGGGTCCGCCGCAGCCGGGCGACCAGCTCCTCGTGGCTCCAGCCGCGGTCGGGGACGAGCACGCGCTCGAGCCCGACCTCCAGCGGTGCCCGGAACGGGAAGGGGGCCAGCGCGACCGTCCCCGGCGCGGGGACCGTGGCGGTGACGGCGACCCGCTCGCCCCCGGGACGCAGGGGCACCGGCGGGAGGACGACGGGCTCGGGGCCGTGCTCCAGCCGCCGCAGCTGCGGGCCCCACGGCTGCGGCGGGGCGCCCTCGGTGCCCGCCTCGTCGGGCGGGGTGACCGCCAGGTACAGCGAGAGGAGGTCCCAGAACTGGAGCAGCTCGTAGTTGTGCCAGAGCTGGGTCTCGAAGACGCTGCGCGGCTCGTCCCCGGTCCAGGCGCGCCGCTTGGCGTCGATCCAGCGCCGCTCCTCGGCGTCCACGACCTCGCCCTGCAGCCGTCGGTCCTCCGCCGAGCGGCCGACGCGCGCCGCCGCGCCGGGCGCGGCCCAGCGCCCGCGGTACAGCCCCGTCCAGTGCATGCCGACCAGCACGCCGGAGTAGACGTCGGCCAGCGACACCTCCTCCACGCCCTGGCGGTACAGCCGCACGTGCTCCCCGGCGTCGATCTCGGTGAAGTGCAGGGGGCGGCGCTCCAGCTCGGAGAAGAGCACGCGGGCGTCCCAGGCGCGCCAGCCCTCGTCGTGGCGCGCCGCGGCGGTGCGGACGGAGTGCAGCGGGGTGGGCACCTCGAACGCCGCGTTGCCCCAGGCGCCGGCGAGCTCGCCGGCGACCCGCCCGTGCTCCACCTGCTCGACCAGCTCCAGCGCGCCGGCGCGGCGGGTGACGATCACCGCGCACCCCCGTCGCCGGCGGCCCGCCGCAGGGCCGCCCCGAGGTCCCGCGGCGTCCCACCGGACGCGAGGGCGTGCACGGCGCCGACCAGCTCGGGCGCCGCGGTGCCGAAGCGGACGGCGAGCAGCCGCCCGGCCTTGGCGGCCAGCTCGGACCGCGTGAAGGCGCGGTCGGCGTCGCCCCGCGGGCGGCCGGCCCCCGCGTGGTGGGCGGTGCCGTCGCCGAGCTCCACGCGCACCCGCGCCGGCCGGCCCGCCGGGTAGCCGTCGTCCAGGGCCGGGTCGTGCACGACGCGGACCCGGCCGGCGAGCTCGCGCACCTCGGGGGCGGCCACGGTCGCCGCGGTCAGGGTGGTCTCGTCCAGCCGGCCGGTGAGCAGGGCGACGGCCACCGACGTCGGCACGCTGAACCGGGCGGCGAGCTCGCCGTCGGCGACGCCGTCGAAGGCGGCCGCCCCGGCGGAGACGCGCACCTCCACCGACCGCACGTCCGCGCCCCGTACGCCCCGGGCGACCAGGTCGGCCACCGCGTCGTTGACCCCGTGCAGGTGGGCACAGGTGGGGTGGGCCTTCACGTACCCGCCGAGGACCTCGTGCTCGTCCCACGGGTCGCCGACCCCTGCGGCGAGCGCGGCCGGGTCCCAGGCGCGGGCGGCGACCGCGCCGAGGTGGTGGTCCAGCGCGCCCTCGGCGGCCGCGAGCCCGGCGACGGCGGCGCCGCCCAGGGAGAGCCCGAGCTGCACCGACGCCCCCAGGAAGGCGTGGGAGCCGGTGGTGCCGGAGAAGACGGTGCGCGCGTCCGTGAGCAGCACCGCGGCGGCCGAGAGCTCGAGGGCCCGGCGGGCGGCCGCGGCGTCGCCCGGGGCCAGCAGCCGGGCGACGGCGGCGGCGACGGCGACCTGCCCCCAGGTGCCGATGTCGTGGACGCCGTCGGGGGTGCCGCCCATCGCCCGGCCCACGCGCACACCGGCCTCGTAGCCGGCCAGGACGGCGGAGAGCGTCTCCTCCCCGGAGCAGCTCCGCTCCTCGGCCAGCGCGAGCACGGCGGGGACGACGTGCGAGGCGGGGTGGCCGCGGGCCTCCCGGTGCCCGTCCTGCAGCTGATCGGCGGCGACGGCGCAGCCGTTGAGGAAGGCCGCCGTCGCCGAGGGCCACCCGCGGGCCGAGCCGACGACGGTCGCCGCCCCCTCCGGCGCACCGGAGCAGGCGGTGACGAGCCGCTCGAGCTCCGCCCGGCGGGAGCCCAGCGCCGTGACGGCGACGCAGTCGGCGACGAGGTCGACCACGCGGTGGCGGACGGCCGTGGGGGAGCTCGCCCACGACGTCCTCGCCACGGCGGCCCCGAGCACGCCGGCCGCGGTCACCGCCGGCCCCCGACGGCGGTGGCGAGGCCGCGCACCGAGGTGGCGTCCGGCAGCCCGGCGCACCAGGCGAGGGCGGCGTCGGCGGCGTCGTCGCTCAGCGCGCGCGTCAGCAGCGCCCGGTGCTTGGCCGCGATCCCGGCGGCCGGGTAGGGGCGGGTCGGGCCGCCCGGGGGGTCGTCCTCCGTGGCGGTCAGGGTCCGGCCGTCCCGCAGCGTCAGCGAGACGCGCGCACCGCGGACGGCGGGCGCCGCGGCCGTCATGGCCGGGTCCTCGACGACGGTGACGCGGGCCATCAGTGCCCGCAGCGCCGGGTCGGCGGCGGCCTCGTCGGTGTAGGCGTCGATCCCGTTGTCCCGGCGCACGAGGCGCGCGGCGACGGAGTAGGGGATGGAGTGCTTGCCCGCGAAGCCGCTGGGGGCGTCACGGCCGTCCAGGCGGGTCGCCGGGGCGTAGGTCGCGACGAGGACGTCGGCCACCTCGTCGGCGCGGACCCCGTGCGCCGCGATCAGCTGCTCGGTGGCCTCGATCGGCGCGTGGTTCCACCGGCTGCAGGCGTGCAGCTTGAGGTAGCCGGTGGTCAGGTACCGCAGCGTGCCGAGCTCCTGGACCAGGTGCCCGGCGTCGAAGGACGAGCCGAGGATCTCGCCGAAGACGATCTCCGGCGCGCGGGGGTCACCGGTGGTGCCGGTCGCGGCCAGCTCGACGGCGAGCACCCCGTTGGACGCGCAGACCCCGGTGAGCGCGTTGCGGACCGTCGCCCCGCGGTTGGCGGCGTGCTGCGTGGACGCCGGGGAGAGCGCGGTGGCGATGAGCACGGCCTGGACGGCGGTCGCCACGTCGCAGCCGCGCAGCCGGGCCACGCCGACGGCCGCGCCGCAGGCCATCGCGGTCCCGAACGGGTGCACGGCCCGGCGCAGCCGCAGCCCGCGGGCGAAGCGGACGGCGACCTCGTACGCGGCGGCCGCCGCGGCCAGCAGCTCCGGGCCCGACGCGTCGACCTCCTCCGCCGCGGCGAGCACCGCCGGCAGGGTGTGCGCGCTCGGGTGGTTCGCCGCGTGCGCGTGCCCTTCGTCGAGCTCGAGCCGGACGGCGGCCAGCCCGTTGACCAGCGCCGCCGCGGCCGGGCTGGTGCCCGCACCGGAGGCGAGCACGGTGGCCGGGCCGCAACCGCCGAGGCGCGGGGCCGCCAGGGCCGCCTGCCGGACCTCCGCCTCGACCGAGGCGCCGACGACCGCCGCGAGCGTGTCGGTCACGACGGTGACCAGGTGCCCGGTGTCCTCCGCCCGCAGCACCTCCGGGCCGAGCGCCCACTCCACGAGGCGCTCGACGCGGCTCGCGGACGGCGCCGGCCCGGGGGAGGTCATCCCCGGACCCCCGCCATGAGCGCCCGGACGTCGGCCGCGTGCGGGAGGCCCAGGGCGGCGTCGGCGACGCTGCGGG
This sequence comes from Blastococcus sp. SYSU DS0669, assembly GCF_054050895.1. Taxonomy (NCBI): domain Bacteria; kingdom Bacillati; phylum Actinomycetota; class Actinomycetes; order Geodermatophilales; family Geodermatophilaceae; genus Blastococcus; species Blastococcus sp. SYSU DS0669. Next base: position 195,777 of record NZ_JBJHAE010000006.1, read on the forward strand.
CGGTGTCGTCGTCGAGCACCCGGCGGGCGTTGAGCCGGAACTTCTCCGCCAGCTCGTCCGACGAGAGCGGGTTGGCGGGCCCGCCCCGGTTGGCGTCGACCCGGACCTCGTGCCGGGCGCCGTCGCGGCACTCCACGCGCAGCACCGCGGGGAACTGGTGCGGGAAGATCTCGTCGCACCGGGCGTCGGGCACGCAGCGCACGAGCGCCGCCAGCCGCAGCCGGTCGGGGTCCGCGGCGGCCTCGTCGGTGAAGTCCTCGTGGAACAGGCCCAGCCCGCCGCCGCCGGTCAGCGCGGCGGCGACGGTGTACGGGCCGCTGAAGGCGGCGTGGTAGCCGGAGCGGGGCCGCGCCTTCTCCTCGGCGGGCTCGCCGATCGTGCGCAGGACGGCCGTGGGGGCGCCCAGCTCGATCGCCGTGACCTCCTCGGGTCGCACGCCGCGGGCCCGGAGCTCCAGGGCGGCGTCCACGCCGGCGTGGGTGAAGTGGTTGCACGGGTAGGGCTTGAAGAAGATGCCCGGCAGCTCCCAGTGCTCGCCCAGCCGGTCGACGACGGCGTCGACGTCGGCCCGCTCCCCGCAGAACGCGTGCAGGAAGCCGAACCGGCCCTCGATGACCGTCGGCGGGCCGGTGAGCCCGTGGCGGGCCAGGTCGGCGGCGACCACCCCGGCGTGCGCGGCCCAGCCGCAGTGCACCCGCTTCACCGTGCCGCCCGTGCGGTTGGCCTCGATCAGGCCCGAGCCCATCGAGGCGGCGATCCCCGCGGCGTGCGCGATCCCCTCTGCGTCCAGCCCGCCCACCGTGGCCGCCGCGACGGCGGAGCCGATGGCCCCGCAGATCGAGGTCGCGTGCTGGCCGCGCTCGAAGAACTCGGAGTTGCCGAGCTCGGCGTCGTAGCCGCCCATGCCCAGCCGGACGGCGACCTCGATGCCGACACCGGCGGCGTCGAGCAGCGCCGGACCGCTCGCGCCGGTCGCCTCGGCCACCGCGAGCGCGGCGGCCACCACCGAGGCCGACGGGTGCAGCACCGAGGGCAGGTGCGTGTCGTCGAAGTCGAGGGAGTGCGCCAGCGTGCCGTTCACCAGCGCGGCGGCGGCGGCCGGGACCCGCAGCCCGGTGCCGATCGCGGTCGCGTCCTCGGGGCCGCCCCAGCCCCGGACGACGGCGGTGACGGCCGACGCCGAGACCTCTCCGGTCGCCGCCAGGCTGTTGCCCAGCAGGTCCAGCACCCGCCGGGCCACGTCGTCGCGCATGCCCTCGGGGAGGCCGTTCGCGCGGGTGTCGGCCGCCAGCCCGGCCAGCCGCTGGACGATCGTCGGACCGGTCACGCCTGCACCGCCGCCAGGGGGCGCACCGGCGAGCCCGTGCCGCCGACGATGCGCAGCGGGGCCATGACGAAGACGAACTCGGTGAGGCCCTGCTCCGCGGCGGCCTCCAGGTCGAGGTGCTCGATGATGTAGATGCCGTTCTCGACCAGCAGGATGCGGTGGACCGGCAGGATGCTGTGCCCGGCGCCGGGCCGGATCTGCTCGAACGCGGTGGTGTCCGCTCCCGTCGCCCGCACCCCCGCCGCCGCCAGCCACTCGCCGGCCTCGGGGGTCGCCCCGGGCACGCCATCGGCCTGGCCCAGGTAGACGGCGGGCTCCCCGAAGTGGCGGGCCCAGCCGGTGCGGATCAGCGCGACGTCGCCCTCGCCCGGGCGGGCCCCGGCGCGCTCGGACGCCCGCTCCAGGTCGTCGGCGGTGACCCCGTAACCGGCCGGGAGCACGTCGACACCGTGCACCGCCGCGACGTCGAGCAGCACGCCGCGGGTGAGCATGGCCGGGGTGTGCTCGGCGCCGTGCTCGGTGAAGCGGCCGCCGGTCTGCGCCTCGGCCGCGTCCACGCCACCGTGCAGCAGGCCGTCGTGGCTGACGTGGGAGAGCGCGTCCACGTGGGTGCCGACGTGGCCACCGGTCACGATGATCTCGTTGGAGGCCGAGCCGCCGTCGGGTCGCACCATGTCGCCGTGCCGGCGGATGAGGGTCATCCGGAAGCCCGGGTGGTTCGGCGAGCACGGCATCCCGGTGAAGAAGGGCTGGCCCAGCTCGACGAGGCGGACGCCGCCACGGACGGCGCCGAGCAGCGCATCCGTGGCCGCCGGGGCGGTGGTGGTCATCTGGTCTCTCCTGACGAGGGGGCGGGGGAGGGCGGGGCGGACGGGATGCGTTCCAGCACGGTTCGTGCACGGGCCACGACGGCGGGGTCGACGAACCGGCCGTCGGCGTCGAGGACGGCCGACTCGCCGCGGGCGGCGGCCTCCGCGGCGGTGGCGACGACGCGCTCGGCGGCCGTCACCTCCTCCGGCGACGGGGTGTAGACCTCGTGCACCGGCCCGAGCTGGCGGGGGTGCACCACCGACCGGCCGAAGAACCCGGTGGCGCGGCCGGTGCGGCTGCTGGCCCGCAGGCCCTCGAGGTCGGCGACATCGGTCCAGACGCTCTGCACCGGCGAGGGGAGGCCGGCGGCCCGTGCCGCGACGACGACCACGCCGCGGGCCCAGCGCAGCCCCTCGTCGCGGTCGACGAGCAGGTCGGCGGCGAGATCGGCCTCGCCGAGGCCGATGCCGGCCACGAGCTCGTGCGCCCCGGCCAGCTCGTGCGCCCGCCAGAGCCCGCGCGCGGTCTCCAGCAGCAGCTGCATGGGCAGGCCGAGCCGGTCGCCGACGGCGCGGACGGCGTCGGGGTCGTCGGCCCGCGGCACCCGGATCCCGTCGGCCCGGCACCCGCTCAGCTCCGCGAGGTCACGCTCCCCGGCCTCGGTGCCGGGCGGGTTGATCCGCACCCAGAGCGCCGGGCCGCCGGTGCGCGGTCGGGCGAGCAGGGCGGCGGTGAGTTCCCGGGCGCGGTCCTTCTGCGCCGCGGGGACCGCGTCCTCGAGGTCCACCACGACGGCGTCGGCGCCGGCGGTCAGCGCCTTGGCCACGCGGTCGTCCCGGTGGCCGGGGACGTAGAGCCAGGACCGGGGGGACGTGCTCACAGCGCTCCCTTGCTCCGCAGCGCCGCCACCTCGTCCGCGTCGATGCCCAGCTCGGCGAGCACCTCCTCGGTGTGCTGGCCGATGCTGGGTCCGGCGCTGACGATCGCGCCGGGGGTCTCGGAGAGCCGGAAGATCACGTTCTGCATGAGCACCGACCCGAGCTCGGGGTCGGGGACCCGCACCAGGCTGCCGAGCGCCTGGAACTGCGGGTCGGCCAGCACGTCCCGGACGTCGTAGATCGGCGCGACCGCGGCCTGCGCCTCCTCGAAGGCGCGCACCACCTCGTCGCGGTCCCGGGCGGCGATCCAGGAGCCGACGGCGTCGTCGAGCTCGTCGGCGTGCTCGGCCCGCTCGGCGCCGGAGGCGAACCAGGGCTCGTCGATGAACTCGGGGCGGCCCACCAGGTGCATGACGCGCTCGGCGATGCTCTGCGCGCTGGTCGAGATCGCCACCCAGCGCCCGTCGCGGGTGCGGTAGGTGTTGCGCGGCGCGTTGTTCGCCGAGCGGTTGCCCGTGCGCGGCTGCACCTGGCCGACGGCGTCGTAGACCGTCGGCTGGGGGCCGAGCAGGGTGAGGATCGGCTCGATGATCGCGAGGTCGACGACCTGGCCGCGACCGGTGGTGTCACGGGCCCGCAGCGCGGTGAGGGTGGCGAACGCGGCGGCCAGCGCGGAGATGCCGTCGGCGAGGCCGAACGGTGGGAGGGTCGGGGGGCCGTCGGGCTCGCCGGTGATGGCGGCGAACCCGCTCATCGCCTCGGCGAGCGTGCCGAACCCCGGCCGCCCGGAGTAGGGGCCGAACTGGCCGAACCCCGTGACCCGGACCAGCACCAGCCCCGGGTTGTCGCGGCTGAGCTCGTCGTAGCCCAGGCCCCAGCGCTCGAGCGTGCCCGGGCGGAAGTTCTCGATGACGACGTCGGCCGTGGCGACGAGCTTGCGGAAGACCTCCTGCCCCTCGGGCGAGCCCAGGTACAGGGTGATGCCGCGCTTGTTGCGGCCCACGACCTTGCCCCAGAGGCCGACGCCGTCCTTGCTGGCCCCGTGGTAGCGGACCGGGTCACCCTTGGGGTGCTCGATCTTGATCACCTCGGCGCCGAAGTCGCCGAGCATGGTCGCCGCCAGGGGGCCGGCGAAGAGGGTCGAGACGTCGAGGACCCGGAGCCCGGCGAGTGCGGAGGTCATGCGAGGACCTGTCCTTTCGTGGCGGGGAGCCCACCGCGCCAGCCCATGTCGCGGGAGACGCGGTCGGCGGCGGAGATCAGGAAGGGGACGAACCGGTCCCGCGCGGCGGCGTCGACGCGGGCGGCCGGGCCGCAGACGGAGATGGCCCCCTGCACCGAGCCGTCGAGGCCGAAGATCGGGGCGGCGACCGAGCCGGCGCCCTCCTGCCGCTCCCCGTCCGAGCACGCGTAGCCCTTGCGCCGGACGTCCTCGATCCGCCGGCGCAGGTTCCCCGCGTCCGCGATGGTGCGATCGGTGAGCAGGTCGAGGGGCCCGCCGAGCACCGCGTCGATCTCGTCGTCGGGCAGGAAGGCGAGGATGCAGGTGCTGGAGCTGCCGGCGTGCAGGGGGAACCGCCGGCCGATCTCCACGGTCATCTTGATCTCCTGCCGGCTCTCCACCTGGTCCAGGTAGACGCGGCCGCCGGGCACGCGGGCCGAGACGGTGGTCGTCTCCCCGGTCACCTGCTGCAGGTCGCGGAGCACCGGGAGGGCCACCCCGCGCAGGTCCAGGCCGCGCAGCGCACGGGCGCCGAGCGCCGCCGCGGCGGGCCCCAGCCGGTACTCCCGGGTGCCCGCGTCGGCGGTCAGCAGACCGCGCTGGACGAGCGTCTGCAGTATCCGGTGCACGACGGCCTTGGAGAGGTCCAGCTCGCGGGCGATCGCCGAGACGCCCAGCGACCGTGGGCCGTCGAGGAAGGCGAGGAGCACGTCGGCGACCCGGCCGGCCCCCTCGGTGCCTCCGTTGTCCGCCACGGCCGCCCCTTCCCGCTCGGGCGGCCACTCGCCGCCATGCTCTCGTCTCGTTCCGCCACTGTTCCTGTCAGCGGAACGATAGAACGACTCGCTGTCGTGCCGCAATCGCCCTGGTCCGACCGAAACTTAACCGCAACATAGGAATTGTGTCGAGATCTTGCGCACACGACGCGCCTGCTGCCAGAGTGGCGAGTCACCAAGGCGTTTCGTGCAGAGGAACGTCGTCGAGGTCGGGAGACGAGATGCGGAAGCCCTGGATCGCAGCGGTCGCAGTCGCTATGCCGTTGACGCTCGCAGCCTGCGGCGGCTCCGCGCCGCCCGGCACGGAGGGCACCGGTGACACCGGCGGGGGTGGCGGCTCCGGCGACACCATCACGATCGGCTCGCTCCACCCGCTCAGCGGGGCCTTCGCCGCCGACGGCCAGCAGATGGACAACGGCGCGCAGCTCGCCGTCGACGCCATCAACGAGGCCGGCGGCATCGAGTGCCTGGACGGCGCCCAGCTCGAGCTGGCCAGCGCCGACAGCCAGGGCGCGCCCGAGGTCGGCCAGAGCGAGGCCCAGCGGCTGATCCAGGAGGGCGCCGTCGCGCTCGTCGGCACCTACAACAGCGCGGTGAGCCAGAACGTGGCGGCGGTGGCCGAGCGCAACCAGGTGCCCTTCGTCATCGACGTCTCCAGCGCCGACGAGATCCTCCAGCAGGGCTACCAGTACACCTTCCGCCTGCAGCCCAGCGCCGCGGTGCTCGCCCAGCGGGGCGCGGAGTACCTCGCCGAGGTCTCCGAGCAGGCCGGCGCCCCGGCCCAGCAGGTGGCGATCCTGCACGAGCAGGGCCCCTTCGGTACCGCGATCGCCGAGGGGTTCACCGCCGAGGCGGAGAGCCAGGGCATGACGATCGGCCCGGTCATCAGCTACGACCCGGCCAGCGTCTCGGACTTCACCACCCAGATCACCGCCGTCCGGGAGGCCGGGGCCGACGTCATGATGGTCGCCGGCTACTACCGGGACGGCGTCCTGGTGGCCAGGGCCGTGGACACCGTGCAGCCGGGCCTCGACGCGGTCTGGGGCGTGGCCAACGGCGCGTTCGACACCCCGCAGTTCCCCGGCGAGGTCGGCGAGGCCGGCGAGGGCTACTTCGACGCGAACTACCGGCTGGACATGACCAACCCGGAGACGCAGGAGCTGGCCCAGCTCTACAGCGACACCTTCGACGACGACATCCGCACCGCCGCGGTGCTCACCTACGACGCGGTCCGGGTCGTCGCCGACGCGCTGGGCCGGGCGTGCTCCACCGACCCGACGGAGCTGCGCGACGCGATCGCCGAGACCGAGCTGGACTCGCTGATCGCCCAGGACGGGCCCATCGCCTTCGACGAGACCGGCGAGAACACCAACGCCGCGCCGATCCTCATGCAGGTCGTCGACGGCACCGTCCAGCAGGTCTTCCCGTCCGAGTACGCCGAGACCGAGCCCGTCTACCCGGCGTCGCCGAACCCGTGACCGACCCGACGAAGGAGCACGGTGCCCCGCCCCTGGACCGGGGCACCGTCTCCACCGAGGAGCCACCCCAGACCACGCAGCTGACCACGCCGGCGCCGGGGGGCCGGCGGCGGGCGGCCGCGGTCCGCGTGGCGGCGGTCGTGGCCGTCGCGGTGGTGGCACTGGGGCTGGCGTACTGGCGGACCGGCAACGAGGTCGTCGTCACCCAGGCGGTGCTCACCGGCCTGATGATCGGCGGCGTCTACGGCCTGGTCGCCATGGGCCTGACCCTCATCTTCGGTGTGCTGGACATCGTCAACTTCGCGCACGGCGCGTTCCTGGCGGTCGCCCTCTACATCACCGTGGAGATGGTGGGCAGGTTCGGGGTGCACCCGTACGTCGCCCTGCTGGTGAGCGTCCCGCTCATGTTCCTGCTCGGGGCGGCGGTGCAGCGGTTCATCCTCTCGGGCGCGATGGGCAAGCCGCTGGAGAACCAGCTGCTGATCACCCTGGGCCTCGCGCTGCTCATCGACAACGGGCTGCTGCTCTTCTACGGCCCCAACCCGCAGTCGGCGCGCCTGCCCAACGACACCGGGGTCGACGTCTTCGGCGCGGTGGTGACCGTGGGCCGCCTGCTGGCCTTCGCCGTCGCGCTGGTCCTGGCGGGGCTGCTCTACCTGCTGCTGCAGCGCACCCGGCTGGGCACGGCGATCCGGGCGGTGGCGGCGAACGACACCGGCGCGCAGATGGTCGGCATCGACACCCGGCGGATCTACATGGCCACCTTCGCCATCGGCACCGCCTGCGCGGGCGCGGCCGGCGTCCTGGTCGCCCCGCTGGTGACCATCGAGCCGACCACCGGCGAGCTGTTCAACATCGTCGCGTTCGTCGTCGTGGTGCTGGGCGGCATGGGGAACGTCGTCGGCGCGCTCGTCGGGGGGCTGCTGATCGGGCTGACCGAGCAGTTGGGCGCCCTCTACCTGCCGGGCCAGAGCCCGCTGCTGTCGGTGTTCATCGTCTTCGTCCTGGTGCTGTTCCTCCGTCCCCAGGGCCTGTTCGGGAGGGCGGCATGAGCACGGCGGTGCAGAACCCCGCGGAGCCGCGGACGCTGCCCCAGCCCCCGTGGGGCAAGCACCTGGTGGCGGTGGCCGTCCTCGCCGCGGTGCTGGCGGTCCTCCCGCTGGTCCTGCCGCCGGCGCAGCAGGCCGTCGCGGTGCGGGTGCTGATCTTCGCCATCCTGGCGATCGGCTGGAACATCATGAGCGGCTTCGGCGGGATGTTCAGCTTCGGTCACGCCGCCTACTTCGGCATCGGCGCCTACGTGAGCGTGTGGCTGCTGGTCGAGCGGGGCGTCTCCCCGTGGATCGGGATGCTCGCCGGCATGGTGGCCGCCGCCCTCTTCGCGGCGCTGATCGGCTTCCTGGCGCTGCGCTACCGGCTCAAGGGCGCGTACTTCGCGCTCTCCACCTTCGCCTTCGCGGAGATGCTGCGGCTGCTGGCGATCAACAGCGACCTGGTCAACCGCGCCGTCGGGTACAACGTCCCGCTGCGGCCGGAGTCCTCCTGGGCCTTCATCCAGTTCGAGCCGGGCGCGGCGGAGTACTTCTGGATCGCCCTGGCGCTGACGGTCGCCGCGCTGGTGACCACCATCGTGTTCCTGCGATCGCGGATCGGCCGGTTCACGGTGGCGGTGCGGGACGACGAGGACGCCGCGGCGGCCCTCGGCATCCCGGTGATGCGCACGAAGCTGATCACGATCATGCTCTCGGCCGCGATCACCTCGGTCGCCGGCACCTTCTACGTCCAGTACTACTTCTTCGTCGACCCCGACGTCGCCTTCGGGTCCAGCGTCTCGATCCAGGCGATCCTTCCCGCGGTCATCGGCGGCGTCGCGACGATCTGGGGGCCGGTCATCGGCGCGGCCATCCTCGGCCCGCTCAACGACCTCACGGCCACCCTGCTGCGCGACCCGCCGCCCGGTCTGGAGTTCCTGCAGGGCCGCGCGGGGCTGGACGTCATGGTCTACGCGGTGCTGCTCATCCTCATCGTCCTGCTCCTCCCGCAAGGGGTGTACGGGGCCATCCGCGAGAGGTGGGAACGGCGGTGACGCTGCTGCAGGTCGACAACGTCAGCAAGACCTTCCGCGGCCTCCGGGCCGTCGACGACGTCTCCTTCGCGGTGGAGGAGGGCAGCATCCTCGGGATCATCGGGCCCAACGGCGCCGGGAAGACCACGCTGTTCAACTGCATCGCCGGGGCGATCGCACCCGACACCGGCACCGTCCGGCTCGGCGGCGCCGACGTCACCGGGGCGAAGCCGCACAAGGTGTCGCGGGCCGGCATGGCGCGGACCTTCCAGCTCATGAAGCCCTTCGGCAGCATGAGCGTGCTGGAGAACGTCGCGGTGGCGGCGATGGCCCACGGCACCTCGCGGCGCGCGGCCGGCGACACGGCGGCCGACGTCGTCGAGCGGGTCGGGCTGTCGCGGTGGCGCGACGCCCGCAGCGACGGGCTGCCCACTGCCGGGCTCAAGCGCCTGGAGCTCGCCCGCGCGCTGGCGTCCCGGCCGCGGGTCCTGCTGCTGGACGAGGTGCTCGCCGGGCTGCTCCCGGCCGAGCGCCTGCCGGTGATGGAGCTGCTCGAGACCCTGCGGTCCGACGACGGGATCACCCTCGTCTTCGTCGAGCACATCATGGCCGCGGTGATGCGGCTGTCGGACTCGGTGCTCGTCCTCGAGCAGGGCCGGGTGCTCACCGCAGGCTCCCCCGCGGAGGTCACCCAGGACCCCCGGGTGATCGAGGCCTACCTCGGAGAGGAGCCGGCCGGTGCTGGTTCTTGACGGTCTCTGCGCCGGCTACCACGGGCTGCAGATCCTGCACGAGCTCGACCTCAGGGTGGAGGCCGGCGAGATCGTGGCGGTGGTCGGCGCCAACGGTGCGGGCAAGACGACGACGCTGCGGGCGATCTCCGGTCTGCTGCCCACCACCTCGGGGTCGATCAGCTTCGACGGCCAGCGGGCCGACGGCGTCCGCACCGCCGAGCTGGTCCGCCGCGGGCTCGTGCAGGTGCCCGAGGAGCGCGCGCTGTTCGGGCCGCTGACCGTGGAGGAGAACCTCCGCATGGGCGGCTGGACCCAGAAGGCGCCCGAGGTGCAGGCCTCCCTCACCGAGGTGTTCGAGCTGTTCCCCATCCTCCAGGAGCGGCGGCGGCAGGCCGCGGAGACGCTCAGCGGCGGTCAGCAGCAGATGCTGGCGATCGGCCGCGCCCTCATGGCCCGGCCCAAACTCCTGATGCTCGACGAGCCGTCGACCGGGCTCGCGCCCAAGCTGACCTGGGCGGTGCTCGAGGCGGTGCGGACCATCCGCGACCGCGGCGTCGCCGTCCTGCTGGTCGAGCAGAACGCCGCACAGGCGCTGCGGATGGCCGACCGGGCCTACGTCCTGGAGAGCGGCAGCTGCGTGCTCTCCGGCCCCGGGCCTGAGCTCGCCGAGGACGACCGGGTGCGCAGCGCGTACCTCGGCCTGTGACGGCAGGACGACCGGTGACGGCCGCCGCGCTGCGCTCGCCCGCCGACGAGGCGCGCGAGGCGACGCAGGCCCTCGGCGCGTGGGCGGCCGGGCTGCGGTGGGCCGACGTCCCGGCCGACGCGCGGGAGCGGCTGCGGCTGGTGCTCCTGGACTCCTTCGGCGTCATGGTCCTGGGGGCGCGCCAGCCCGAGCAGCGGGCGCTCGTGGCGGCGTGGCGCCCGGGGGCCGGGCCGGCGCCGCTGGTCGGCGGGGGGCTGTCGACGACGGTCGAGGCCGCCGCCTGGCTCAACGCGAGCGCGCTGGTGCGGCTGGAGCTCGACGAGGGCCACAAGTACGCCAAGGGCCACCCCGGCGCGCACGGCCTGCCCGCGGTCCTGGCGCTCGCGGCCGACCTGCGGGCGCCCGGCCCCGACACCGCCGCGGCGCTGATGGCCGCCTACGAGGTCGCCGCCCGCTTCGGCCGCGCCACCCGGCTGCGCCCCGGCATGCACCCCCACGGCAGCTGGGGGGTGGCCGGGGCGGCCGCGGGCTGCGCCCGGCTGCTCGGCCTCGACGCCGACGGGGTGGCCGCCGCCGTCGACACCGGGGCCGGCCTGCCCGTGGCGGGCCACTTCGACTCGGCGCTGGACGGCAACCCGGTGCGGGACGCGTGGATGTCGGCGTCCAACGTCGCGGGGCTCGCCGCCGCGCGGATGGCCGCCGCCGGGGTGGCCCGCAACACCGGGACGGCGGCCGGCTCGCTGGGTGAGCTGCTCGGCTCCTTCGACGCCGCGGCCCTGACCGAGGCGCTCGGCGAGCGGTGGGACGTGCGGCACGGCTACTTCAAGCGGCACGCGTCGTGCTCGTTCACCCACCCGGTGGCCGACGCGGTGCTGCGGCTGCGCCCGGAGCTGACCGACCCCACCGACGTCGACGAGGTCGTCGTCGAGACGCACTCCCTGGCCGCCGGCCTGGCGCGCACCTCCTGGGACTCCCGTCTCGGCGCGCTGTTCAGCGTGCCGTTCGTGGTGGCCGCGGCGCTGGTGCACGGGCACGTGGGGCCCGAGGCGTCCGCGGCGGAGGCCCGCTCGGACGCCCGCGTCACGCACCTGGCCGGCCGGGTCCGCGTCGTGCGCGCCGACGACCTCGACGCCCGGCTGCCCGACGAGCGCGCCGCCCGGGTGACCGTCCGGGCCGCCGGGCGGGAGCTCGCGCTGGAGGTCCCCAACCCGGTCGGCGACGCCGCCCACCACCCGTTCGACGAGGACGACGTGGTCGCGCTGCTCTCCGCGCTGCTCGGGGACGACGAGGTCGTGGCCACCGTCCGGGAGGTCGCCGCGGGCCTGCCCGACGCCCCGGACGTCGCCCCCCTGCTCGGACGGCTGGCCGGATGACCCGCCCGTCCGACCGAACCCCGAGGAGCTCCGTGCGCATCTACGCCGTCACCCCGATCCACGTCCCCGCCGAGGAGCTGGCCCGGCGGCAGGCGCGCTACGACGCCCTCTGCCCGCCGGGGCTGAGCGTGGAACTGCACGACATCGGTTCCGGGGCCCCGCGCGCCCTGGACACCGAGCAGCAGGTGCGCGACAGCGAGGGCATGGTCACCGAGGCGCTCCGCGCGGCGCCGGACGAGGCGGACGCGCTGCTGCCCGACTGCGTGCTCGACCCCGGCGTCCCCGCGCTGGCCGGGACCCTCGGCCGTCCCGTCTTCGGCCTGCTGCGCACGAGCATGACCTGGAGCGCGCTCGCGGGGCGCTCCGTCGGGGCGGTCACCCGCAACCGGCCGATCGCCGACGAGCTCGCCCGGCAGGTCGACGTCTACGGCCTGGGCGGCTCCTTCACCGGGGTGGAGGTGCTCGACCTGGACGTGGACGCCATCCACCAGGCCGATCGCTGGGGGGCGTCGCTGGAGGCGGTGGTCGGGCGGATGAGCCGGGCCGGCGCCGGCGACCTGGTCAACGGCTGCAGCGCCGTCGACCTGCCGGCGGAGGCCGCGGACTGGCCGGTGCGCGTGGTCGACCCCACGGCCCTGGCCCTGCGGCTGATCGCCGCGGGGGAGGCGGCGGCGTGAGCGACACCGGACCCGACCTCGTCGTCGCAGGGGCGGGCGGCGGCCTGGCCGCGGCCCTGCGGGCGGCGCAGCACGGGTTGGACGTGCTGGTCGTCGAGGTCAGCGAGCACTTCCGCCGCGGCAACAACACCTCGATGTCGACGGCGATGATCCCCGGCGCCGGATCGCGCTTCCAGCGGGAGGCCGGCATCGAGGACTCGCCGGATCTCTACGTCGAGGACATCCGGCGCAAGACGAAGGGGGAGGCCGACGAGCGGCTTGCGCGGGCCCTCGCCGAGGTGAGCGCGCCGCTGGTGGAGTGGCTGGCCGACGACGTCGGGCTGCCGCTCGCGCTCGTCACCGACTTCCACTACCCGGGTCACACCGCCGACCGCTGCCACACGATCGAGGGCCGGCACGGCACCGTCCTGCTCGACCACCTGGTCGCCGCCGTGAAGGCCGAGGAGCGGATCGACCTGCTGGTCCCCGCCAAGCTGGTGGACGTCCTCCTCGACGACGAGGGCCGGGTGCGCGCCGCGGTCATCGAGACGCCCGACGGCGCCGCGGAGGAGGTCGAGACGCCGGCGGTGCTGCTGGCGACCAACGGCTACGGCGCCGACCGGGCGTTGGTCGCCCGCCACCTCCCGGAGATCGCCGACGCCGTCTACCACGGCAGCGAGGCCTCCCGCGGGGACGCGCTGCGGATCGGCGCGGAGCTCGGGGCGGCCACCGGCTACCTCGACGCCTACCAGGGCCACGGGGCGCTGGCGGCGCGGTCGTCGACCCTGGTGGGCTGGGCGACGGTCATGCACGGCGCGGTGATCGTCGGCCAGGACGGCCGGCGCTTCGGGGACGAGACGTCGGGCTACTCCGAGTACGCCGCGGTCATCGCGCGGCAGCCCGGCGCGACCGCCTGGATCGTCCTGGACCAGCGCATCCACGACGCCTGCCTGCCGTTCACCGACTTCCGCCAGACCATCGAGGGCGGCGCCCTGGTCTGGGCCGACGACGTCGCCGGCCTCGCCGCGGCCACCGGGCTACCGGCCGACACGCTGGCCGAGGAGCTCGGCGCAGCCGCCGCCCTGGCGCGCGGGGAGGCCGAGGACCGCTTCGGCCGCACCTCCTTCGAGGCCGAGCTCGCCCCGCCGCTGGCCGCCGTCCGCGTCGTGCCGGCGCTCTTCCACACCCAGGGCGGTCTCGTCGTCGACGAGCACGCCCGCGTCACCCGCCCCGACGGCTCGGTCATCCCCGGGCTCTACGCGTCCGGCGGGGCGGCGGCCGGGATCTCCGGTCACGGCGCCGCCGGCTACCTGGCCGGCAACGGCCTCCTGCCCGCCCTGGGCCTGGCCTACCTGGCCGCCGACCACGTGGCCGCGGGCCACGGCCGGCCGGCCGCCACCCCCTCCGAGGAAGGAACCGCATGACCCGCCTCCAGACCCTTGTCAAGAACGTCACGGTCGTCCGGCCGGACGTCCCCGGCGCCGAGGACGGCGAGGCCCTCGACCTCGGCGTCGCCGACGGGAAGTTCGTCCGGGTGGAGCGGGACATCCCCGCCGAGGACGCCGACGTGGTCGTCGACGGCCGCGGCCGGGTGGCCTTCCCCGGCGTGGTCGACGCGCACCAGCACTGGGGGATCTACAACCCGCTGGGCGAGGACGCCGAGACCGAGAGCCGGGCCAGCGCGCAGGGCGGCGTCACCACCGGGCTCACCTACATGCGCACCGGGCAGTACTACCTCAACGAGGGCGGCCCCTACCGGCAGTTCTTCCCCAAGGTGCTCGCGGCGTCCGAGGGCCGCTCCTACATCGACTACGCCTTCCACCTCGCGCCGATGTCGCAGGAGCACATCGCCGAGATCCCCGAGCTCATCGAGGAGTTCGGCGTCACCTCGTTCAAGATCTTCATGTTCTACGGCGGGCACGGCCTGCACGGCGCGTCGTCCGACCAGAGCTCGTTCCTGATGATCCCGCAGGGGGAGCGCTACGACCTCGCCCACTTCGAGTTCGTCATGCGCGGCATCCAGGAGGCGCGGGAGAAGCTGGCGGACAAGGCGCCGCACGTCTCGTTGTCCCTGCACTGCGAGACGGCCGAGATCATGACCGCCTACACCCGGATGGTCATGGAGGAGGGGACGCTGACGGGCCTGGCCGCCTACAGCGCCTCCCGTCCCCCGCACTCCGAGGGCCTGGCCATCACGATCGCGTCGTTCCTCGCCGACGAGACCCAGCTGCCCAGCATCAACCTGCTGCACCTGTCCTCTCGCAAGGCGCTCACCGCGGCGCTGCGGATGGCGAAGGTCTTCCCGCACGTCGACTTCCGGCGCGAGGTCACCATCGGCCACCTGCTGGCCGACATCGACACCGCGCACGGGCTGGGCGGCAAGGTGAACCCGCCACTGCGGCCGCGCGAGGACGTCGAGGCCCTGTGGGAGCACCTGCTCGCCGGCGACCTGGACTGGGTCGTGAGCGACCACGCCTGCTGCAAGGAGGAGCAGAAGTTCGGCGAGCCGCGGGACGACATCTTCCTCGCCAAGTCGGGCTTCGGAGGGGCCGAGTACCTGCTCCCCGGCCTGGTCGGCGAGGGGAGCCGCCGGGGGCTGTCCTACCGGCGCATCGCGGAGCTGACCTCCTGGAACCCGGCCCGGCGCTACGGGCTGCCGGGCAAGGGGACGATCGGGGTCGGCTACGACGCGGACTTCTGCCTGGTCGACCCGTCGGCGACCTGGACGGTCGAGGCGGCGAAGTCCGAGTCGACGCAGGAGTACACGCCCTTCGAGGGCTTCGAGCTCGGCGCGAAGGTGACCGACACGTGGGTGCGCGGCACCCAGGTCCTCGCCGACGGAGCGATCACCGGCAGCCCGACGGGCCGCTACCTGCACCGGCCCTACACCGGCTGAGGCAGCCGGACCCCGGCCGGAGCGCCGACGGCCCGTCTCCCCGGAGGGAGGCGGGCCGTCGGCGTCCGTGCGTGGTCAGCCCTCGAGGGAGGCGTCCAGGGTGATCTCCGTGCCGGTGAGCGCCTTGCTCACGGGGCAGCCGACCTTGGCGGCCTGGGCGGCCTTGTCGAAGCCGGCGGCGTCCAGGCCCTCGACCTCGCCCCGCACGGTGAGCGTGATGCCGGTGATGGTGGGAGCGCCGTCCTGCTGGCCGAGCGTGACGTCGGCCGAGACCTCGAGGGACTGCGGCGTACCGCCGGCCTTCCCGATCTCGCTGGAGAGCGCCATCGCGAAGCAGGCGGAGTGCGCCGCCGCGATCAGCTCCTCGGGGCTGGTCGTGCCCCCGGCCTCGTCGGCGGCCCGCTTGGGGAAGGAGACCTCGTAGGTGCCGATCTTGGAGCTGGAGAGCTCCACCTGCCCCGAGCCCTCCTGCAGGGTGCCGTTCCAGGCGGTACGGGCGGTACGTGTGGGCATGCTGCCCCTTCCGGGCCGTGGCCGCCTCTGGCTCGGGCGGCGCCGTGGCCGCCCTCCTACCCGCCCGCGGGGCGACCTACCGTGCGGAGTCGGGGTGGTCGGCGACCTCGGTCGTCCCGTTGACCCGCTCGGTGAGCAGCCGGAGCCGCGCCTTGAGGTCGTCGAACTCGCTGGCGTCGAACCCGATGGCCCCGATCATCTCCTCGGAGATGGCCACGGCCTTGTCCTCCAGGGCCCGGCCGGCGTCGGTGAGGGCGATGGAGACCGAGCGCTCGTCCTCGACGCGACGGTGCCGCGTGACCAGACCCGCCGCGGTCAGCCGCTTGAGCAGGGGGGAGAGGGTGCCGCTGTCCAGTGCCAGCCGGGAGCCGAGCTGGCCGACCGTCTGGTTGTCCTGCTCCCAGAGGAGCAGCATCACCAGGTACTGCGGGTAGGTGAGACCGATCGCGTCGAGCATGGGGCGGTACCGCGCGGTCACCGCGCGGGACGCGGCGTACAGCGCGAAGCACAGCTGGTCGTCGAGCGCGACGCTCGGAGCCGGCAGGGCGGTCATGGAGCCAGTCTAGGGGGCTCCGCGAACGCGGCCGGGACCTTTCGCCCCTACCTCGCCCCTGAGGGTGGTCCGGGGACGCGGCGGGTGGAGGGTCGAACCCGGCAGAGTTGAGCGGAACAGACTCAACCCCCGGCTCGTTGCAACGACCGATGACGCCGGCTACGTGACGGACGGCGTGCCCGAGACAGGAAGGACGTGCCCCCCAGCATGGAGAGCAAGCTGACGACCCGTTCGCAGGAGGCGGTCGCCGGTGCCCAGCGCCTCGCCGTCGGCCGGGGTCAGGCGGCTCTGGAGCCGCTGCACCTGCTGGTCGCCCTCGTCGAGCAGGCCGACGGCATCGCCGGCCCCCTGCTCACCGCGGTCGGGGCCGACCCGGCCGACGTGCGGAGCAAGGCCGACGCGGCGCTGCGCCGCATGCCGAGCGTGAGCGGTGCCACCGTGTCGGCCCCCTCGCCCTCGCGGGAGTTCCTCCGGGTGATCAACGCCGCCTCGGAGCAGGCCGGGGCGCTCGGTGACGAGTACGTCTCCACCGAGCACCTGCTGGTCGCGCTCGCCGGCTCGGAGGGGGAGGCCGCCGCCGTGCTCACCAGCGCGGGCGCCACCCCTGACGCGCTGCTGGCCGCGTTCCGCACGGTGCGCGGCAACCGCAAGGTCACCACCGCCGACCCGGAGGCGACCTACCAGGCGCTGGAGAAGTACGCCGTCGACCTGACCCAGCGGGCGCGCGACGGCAAGATCGACCCGGTCATCGGCCGGGACACCGAGATCCGCCGCGTCGTCCAGGTGCTGTCCCGCCGCACCAAGAACAACCCGGTGCTGATCGGCGAGCCCGGCGTCGGCAAGACGGCGATCGTCGAGGGGCTGGCCCAGCGGATCGTCGCCGGCGACGTCCCGGAGAGCCTCAAGGGCAAGCGGCTGATGGCGCTCGACCTGGCCTCGATGGTGGCCGGCGCCAAGTACCGCGGTGAGTTCGAGGAGCGGCTCAAGGCCGTCCTCCAGGAGATCACCGACGCCGAGGGCGAGATCGTCACGTTCATCGACGAGCTGCACACGATCGTCGGCGCGGGCGCGACCGGCGACGGCGCGATGGACGCCGGCAACATGATCAAGCCGATGCTGGCGCGCGGTGAGCTGCGCATGGTCGGCGCGACCACGCTCGACGAGTACCGGGAGCACATCGAGAAGGACCCGGCGCTGGAGCGCCGCTTCCAGCAGGTCTTCGTCGGTGAGCCGAGCGTCGAGGACACCATCGGCATCCTGCGCGGGCTCAAGGAGCGCTACGAGGTGCACCACGGCGTCCGCATCACCGACGGTGCGATCGTCGCGGCCGCCACGCTGTCGGACCGGTACGTCACCTCCCGGTTCCTGCCCGACAAGGCGATCGACCTGGTCGACGAGGCCGCCAGCCGGCTGCGGATGGAGATCGACAGCCGCCCCGTCGAGGTCGACGAGGTGGAGCGGGCCGTGCGCCGGCTGGAGATCGAGGAGATGGCGCTGGCCAAGGAGGACGACCCGTCCTCGGTCGAGCGGCTGGCCGCCCTCCGCGAGGACCTCGCCGACAAGCGCGAGGAGCTCGCCGAGCTGACCGCCCGCTGGCAGCAGGACAAGAGCGCCATCGGCCGGATCCAGGCGATCAAGGAGGAGCTCGAGCGGCTGCGCCTCGAGGCCGAGCGGGCGGAGCGGGACGGCGAGCTCGCGCGGGTCGCCGAGCTGCGCTACGGCCGGCTGCCGCAGCTGGAGAAGTCCCTGGCCGAGGCCGAGGCGTCCGTCGAGACCGGCGACTCCATGCTCAAGGAGGAGGTCGGCCCCGACGACATCGCCGAGGTCGTCCAGGCCTGGACCGGCATCCCGGCCGGCCGGCTGCTCGAGGGCGAGACGCAGAAGCTGCTGCGCATGGAGGAGGGCCTCGCCGGCCGGGTCGTCGGGCAGCCCGACGCGGTGCGGGCCGTCTCCGACGCGGTCCGGCGGGCGCGCTCCGGCGTCGCCGACCCCGACCGGCCGACCGGGTCGTTCCTCTTCCTCGGCCCCACCGGCGTCGGCAAGACGGAGCTGGCCAAGGCGCTGGCGGAGTTCCTGTTCGACGACGAGCGGGCGATGGTCCGCATCGACATGAGCGAGTACTCCGAGAAGCACTCGGTGGCCCGGCTGGTCGGCGCGCCGCCCGGCTACGTCGGCTACGAGGCCGGCGGCCAGCTCACCGAGGCGGTCCGGCGCCGTCCCTACACCGTCGTGCTGCTCGACGAGGTGGAGAAGGCCCACCCCGACGTCTTCGACGTGCTGCTCCAGGTGCTGGACGACGGCCGGCTCACCGACGGGCAGGGCCGGACGGTGGACTTCCGGAACACCATCCTGATCCTGACGTCGAACCTCGGCTCGCAGCTCATCGCCGACCAGTCGGTGCCCGAGGAGCGGCGCCGCGACGCGGTGATGGGGGTCGTCCGGGGCCACTTCAAGCCGGAGTTCCTCAACCGGCTCGACGACGTCGTGGTCTTCCGGGCGCTGGGCAGCGAGGAGCTGACCGGGATCGTCGACATCCAGGTCGGCGTCCTGGCCCGCCGCCTGGCCGCCCGCCGGCTGACGCTGCGCGTCACCGACGCGGCGCGCGAGTGGCTGGCGCTCAACGGGTTCGACCCGGTCTACGGCGCCCGCCCGCTGCGCCGGCTGGTGCAGTCGGCGATCGGCGACCAGCTCGCGAAGGCGCTGCTGTCCGGCGAGATCCGGGACGGCGACGAGGTCGTCGTCGACTGGCCGGGCGGCGACGTCGAGGGCCTGACTGTCGCCCGCGGCGCGTGACCCGCACGCACGACGGGCGCCCCGCACCCGCCGGACCCGGCCGGGTCCGGCGGGCGCCGGTGGCCGAACGGGTGCGACCGCGTGCCGTGCTGGTCCGCCCGGAAGGCGTCGTCCATGATCGCGGCGACGGGGAACGACGAGCGGAGGAACGATGACGGCGGGCCAGGACGACCAGCACGGTCGGCAGCAGGGGCAGCCCGAGGGGCAGGGCGGCCAGCAGCAGCCGGGCTGGGGTCCGCCGCCGGGGCAGCCACCGCAGGGCGGCCAGCCCCCGTACGGCGGACAGCCTCCCTACGGACAGCCTCCCTACGGACAGCCTCCCTACGGACAGCCTCCCTACGGACAGCCTCCCTACGGACAGCCTCCCTACGGCCAGCCCCCGTACGGCGGTCAGCCGCCGCAGAGCCCCTACGGCCAGGGGCAGCCGAACCCCTACGGCCAGAACCCGTACGGCTACGCCCCGGCCCCCTCGGCGCCCCAGGGCTGGGGCCCGGACGCGCCCCAGCCGATGGAGCGCCCGCTCACCGTCCGCGCCGGGCTGGGCGCCTTCCTCGCCTCGCTCGTGCTCAGCGCGGTGGCGGCGGTCGTCACGCTGCTCAACTGGGACCGGTTCGTGACCTGGACCCTCGACCGGTCGGGCACCGATCTCCAGGGCCCCGAGTTCGAGGGCCTCGACGCGGAGGCGTTCGCCGAGCTCGTGGGTCAGGTGACGATCGGCTTCACGATCCTCCTCCTCGCCCTGCAGCTGCTCTTCCTGTGGTTCGCCTGGCAGGGGCGCAACTGGGCGCGGATCCTGCTGTGGGTCCTCGGCGGCCTGGCGCTGCTCGCGGGGCCATTCAACGCCGTCGCGAGCGGGCCGCTGCCCTTCGTGACGGCGCTCTCCTGGTTCCAGCTGATCCTGACCGGGGTCGGGGTGGTGCTGCTGGCGGCGAAGCCGTCCAACGACTGGTACCGCTTCCGCAAGTGGCAGCGCGCCACCGGGCAGGGCTGAGCCCCGAGGTCGCTCAGGCCCGGCCGGCGGCCAGCCAGTCCCGCGTCGTCCGCGCGACCAGGCTGGCCGCCGCCGCGACCGAGAGCACCAGCAGCAGCAGCGCGACGACGGTGACCCCGCCGGCGGTGAGCATCGTGGAGAGCAGCACCAGCGCCAGGAGGACCGTCGAGACCACGCCGGCCCAGAGCCCCCACCGGCGGTGGCGGGACACCGCCCAGGCCGAGACGGCGTAGGTGATGCCCAGGACGAGCGGGGCGGTGGTGTTGACGAGCAGGAACTGCTGGGCCTCGTCCGGGGTCAGCCCGGCCTCGGTGAGCGCCTGGGTGACGCCGTCGCGGCCGAGCCAGGTGATCGTCACGTACAGCAGCAGCAGGACGGCGAGCGTCGCCAGCAGCGCCATGGCGACCCGCACCGACGGCGGGGCCTGCGGGGTCGCGTCGCCGTCGACGGGGCGGGAGCGGGGATCGGCCGGCACCCCTCCAGCCTGGCAGACGGCCCGCCCCGGGCCGGCGCGGTGGCCGGGTTTCCCGCTCGAGTCGAATCCGGATCGGCCCCGGCAGGGGAACACCGTTCGTGACCGTGCCGGCGCCCCCGCGCGACGACCGGCCCGGTCCGGGTGGTCCCGGCCACGCCCCACCGGCCGCACCGCGGCCGGTGCCCCACGAGGATCGACCGCGACGCGGCCGTCGCGCCGGACGAGGAACAGGAGCACCACCATGACGCGCACGCTCCCCCGCGGGATCCTGCTCGCCGCCGTCTCGAGCCTCGGGATCGCGCTCAGCGCCTGCGGCTCCGACGACGACCCCGCGGCCGAGAGCGCCGCCACCACGGCGCCCGGCACCAGCAGCCCGGCCCCGGAGAGCAGCGCCGCCGTCCCCGTCCCCGGTGGGCCGTTCGGCGAGGGCTGCGCGGCGGTCCCGGCCGAGGGCCCCGGCAGCTTCCAGGCCATGAGCGCCGCCCCGGTGCTCACCGCCGCCGGCACCAACCCGGCGCTGTCGACGCTGGTGCAGGCGGTGCAGGCGGCCAACCTCGTCGAGACCCTCGACACGACCCAGGACATCACCGTGCTCGCCCCTTCCAACCCGGCGTTCGAGGCGCTCCCGGCCGACGCGCTGCAGGGCCTGCTCGCCGACACCCCGGCGCTGACCGCGGTGCTCACCCACCACGTCCTCCCGGGCCGCCTCGCCCCCGGCGAGCTCGCCGGCACGCACACCACGCTGAACAACGACGAGGTGACGATCGAGGGCTCGGGCGAGGACTTCACCATCGGGACGGACGCCACCGTCGTCGGTACGGAGGCCTCGGTGATCTGCGGGAACGTGCAGACCGCCAACGCCACCGTCTACATCATCGACCAGGTGCTCCAGCCCGCCGCCGGCTGACCTGGTGGTCCGCCGTGGGACCGTCGGCTCAGTAGGGTCCGGGCATGCAGAAGGACCACGTTCCCCCCCACACCTCGTCCCTCGGCGCGGGCCCCGGGAGCGCGGCCTCGCTGCCCGACCGCGACCGGCTGCTCCAGCTGATCATCGATCTCGCCGTGGTGCACGGGAAGGTCACGCTCTCCTCCGGGCAGGTGGCCGACTGGTACATCGACATGCGCCGGCTGACGCTGCACCACGAGGGCGGGCCGCTGGTGGGCCGGGTGATGCGCCAGCTCACCGGCGACCTGCGCTACGACGCCGTCGGCGGGCTCACCCTCGGGGCGGACCCGGTCGCCACCGCGATGCTGCACGCGGCCGCGGCGGGGGAGGGCTTCCTCGACGCCTTCGTGGTGCGCAAGGCGGGGAAGGCGCACGGCCTGCAGCGGCGGATCGAGGGCCCGGACGTCGCCGGGCGCGCCGTCCTCGTGGTCGAGGACGTCTCCACCACCGGGGGCAGCCCGCTGACCGCCGCGGAGGCGCTGCAGGAGGCCGGCGCCGAGGTGGTGGCGGTGGCGGTGATCGTCGACCGGGGCGGGCGCGCGGCGGTCGAGGAGGCCGGGTACGAGTACCGGGCCGCGTTCACCCTCGCCGACCTCGGCCTCGACTGACGGCCCGCTGGGATCAGGGACCCTGATCATGGAGCGTCCTCCCTCACCGTGGGCGCTGAGGGAGGACACCGCGTGATCAGGTCACCTGATCATCGCCGGTGGTCCTACGGTGTGACGGTGACCACGACGACGGCGACGTGGCTCGCCGAGCTGACCGACGCCCTGGGCCCCGACAGCGTCCTGACCGATCCGGACGTGACCACCTCCTACGCCCGCGACCAGGCGATGATGGCGCCCGCCGGCACGCCCGCGGCCGTGGTCTTCCCCCGCCGCACCGAGGAGGTCGCCGCGGTGCTGCGGGTCGCATCGCGGCACGGCATCCCCGTGGTGCCCCGCGGTGCGGGCTCCGGGCTGGCCGGCGGCAGCAACGCCGTCGACGGCGGGATCACGCTGGTGATGACCCGCATGGACGCCGTCCTCGAGATCTCCACGGCCGACCGGCTCGCCGTCGTCCAGCCGGGGGTCGTCAACAAGCAGCTGCGCGACGCCGTCGCCGGTAGCGGGCTCTTCTACCCGCCGGACCCCTCCAGCTACGACTGGTGCACGATCGGCGGCAACCTGGCCACCAACTCCGGCGGCCTCTGCTGCGTCAAGTACGGCGTCACCACCGACTACGTGCTCGGCCTGGAGGTCGTCCTCGCCGACGGGCGCGTGCTGCGCACCGGCCGGCGCACGGTCAAGGGGGTGGCCGGCTACGACCTGGCCCGCCTGTTCGTGGGTTCCGAGGGGACGCTCGGCGTCATCACCGAGGCGACGCTGGCGCTGCGCCCCGCGCCGAAGGCCCCGGTCACCCTCGCCGCCTCCTTCGCGACGACGGCGCAGGCCGGGCAGGTCGTCGAGCGGGTGGTCACCGGCGGCCTGGTGCCCAGCCTGCTGGAGATCATGGACGGCACCTGCATCCGCACCGTCGACCAGGTGCTCCGGGCCGGCCTGGACCACGACACCCGCGCGCTGCTGGTGGCCCAGTCCGACGCGGGCGGCGCGGCCGCCGCCGAGGAGATCGCGGCGCTCACCGCGCTCTGCGAGGAGGCAGGCGCCCAGTTCGTGCACTCCACCGAGGACCAGGCCGAGGGCGATCTGCTGCTCGCGGCCCGGCGGATGGCGCTGCCCGCCCTGGAGCGGGTCGGGGGCGCGGTGCTCATCGACGACGTCGCCGTGCCCCGCTCGCGGATCGCCGGATTCCTGGACGGCTGCGACGGCATCGCCGCCGACCGCGACGTCGTCATCGGCGTCGTCGGCCACGCCGGCGACGGCAACATGCACCCGACCGTCTGCTTCGACGCCTCGGACGCCGACCAGCGCGAGCGGGCCTACGCGGCGTTCGACGACATCCTCGCCCTCGGGCTGTCGCTGGGCGGGACGATCACCGGCGAGCACGGGGTCGGCACCATCAAGCTCGACTGGCTGGAGCGCGAGATCGGCCCGGTGGCCCTGGACGTGCACCGCTCGATCAAGTCCGCGCTCGACCCGGCCGGCCTGCTCAACCCCGGCACGGTGTTCCGCAGCACGCCGGCGGGTGCCACGCTGGGGCGATGACCAGAGAGCGGTTCCTCGTCATCGGCGGCGACGCGGCAGGGATGTCGGCCGCGGCCCAGGCGCGCCGGCTCCGGGGCGCCGACGACCTGGAGATCGTCGTCCTGGAGCAGGGCGACGTGGTCTCCTACTCCGCGTGCGGCATCCCGTACTGGATCGGCGGGCAGGTCGAGGACCGCGACGCGCTGATCGCCCGCACGCCGGCGGAGTTCGCCGCCCGGGACATCACCGTGCACACCGGCACGAGGGCGGTGGAGATCGACGCAGACGCCGGGAAGGTGGTCACCGACGCCGGCGAGCGGGTCGGCTACGACCGGCTGCTCGTGGCCACCGGCGGGCGACCGAACCGCCCACCGATCCCCGGCCTGGACTCCCCGGGCGTCTTCGGCGTCCACCGGCTCGACGACGGCGCCGCCATCCGGGCCGCCCTGGACGCCGGCCCGCGCCGCGCCCTGGTGCTGGGCGGCGGCTACATCGGGCTGGAGATGGCCGAGGCGCTGCAGCGCCGCGGGCTCGAGGTCACCGTGGTGCTCGCCGACCCGCTGCCGATGCAGCTGCTGGACGCCGACATGGCCGAGCGGGTCTGCGCCGGCATGGGCGCCATGGGCATGGAGATGCACCCCGACCAGGCGGTGCGGGAGATCCTGGTCGACGGGTCCGGCCGCGCGCGGGGCGTGCGCACCGACGCCGGCAGCTACGACGCCGACCTGGTGGTCCTCGGTCTCGGCATGGGCCCCGAGGTGGGGCTGGCCGAGCAGGCCGGGATCCGGCTGGGCACCACCGGCGCCATCGCCGTCGACCGCACCCAGCGCACCCGCTCGCACCCGGAGATCTACGCCGCCGGCGACTGCGCGCAGACCTTCCACCGGGTCACCGGCGAGGCCACCCACGTCGCCCTGGGCACCCACGCCAACAAGCAGGGCCGGGTGGCCGGCTCGGTGATCGGCGGGCGGGCGGCGCGCTTCGCCGGCGTCCTGGGGACGGCCCTCACCAAGGTGGGAGACCTGGAGATCAGCCGCACCGGGCTGTGCACCACCGAGGCCGAGGAGGCGGGCTTCGACCACCGCACCGACACGATCGAGGCGACGACGAGGGCCGGCTACTACCCCGGCGCCGAGGAGATCGCGATCAAGCTCATCAGCGAAGCGGGGTCGGGGCGGCTGATCGGCGCCCAGATCGTCGGCGGCCCCGGCAGCGGCAAGCGGATCGACGTCCTGGCCACCGCCATCTGGGCCGGGATGACCGCCGAGGACCTCGCGGGCTCCGACCTCTCCTACGCCCCGCCGTTCTCGCCCACCTACGACCCGGTGGTCGTCGCCGCCCGGGTGGTCAGCCGGATCGAGCAGGGCTGACCGCGCGGTCGCCCGGTCGGGGGCAGCTGCGGCCCACGGTGTCGCCGGGGGAGGCGCGGCGCGATACTGATCACCGACGTCCGCACGTACAGCGCCGTACAGCCGTTCCCGACGGAGGAGTGCCGCATGCCCATCGCCAGCCCCGAGGTCTACGCCGACATGATCAGCCGGGCGAAGGAGGGCGGGTTCGCCTACCCGGCGATCAACTGCACGTCCTCGGAGACCATCAACGCGGCGCTGCGCGGGTTCGCCGACGCCGGCAGCGACGGGATCATCCAGTTCTCCACGGGGGGCGCGGAGTTCGGCTCGGGCACCCGGGTGAAGGACATGGTCACCGGCGCGGTCGCGCTGGCCGAGTTCGCCCACGTCGTCGCGGAGAAGTACCCGGTCAACGTGGCGCTGCACACCGACCACTGCCCGAAGGACAAGCTCGACTCCTACGTGCGCCCGCTGATCGCGCTGTCGAAGGACCGGGTCGACGCCGGGCAGGCGCCGCTGTTCCAGTCGCACATGTGGGACGGGTCGGCGATCGAGCTCGGCGAGAACCTCGACATCGCCGAGGAGCTGATGGAGAAGTCGGCGGCCGCCAAGATCGTCCTGGAGCTCGAGATCGGCATCGTCGGCGGTGAGGAGGACGGCGTCGTCGCCGAGATCAACGAGAAGCTCTACACCGCCGACGGCGACTTCCTGCGCACCGCGCAGCAGCTCGGGCTGGGCGAGCGCGGGGTCTACCTGCTCGCGGCCACCTTCGGCAACGTGCACGGGGTGTACAAGCCGGGCAACGTCAAGCTGCGCCCGGACGTGCTGCAGCGCGGCCAGGCGCTGGTCGCCGAGGAGTTCGGCCTGGGCGAGGACGCCAAGCCGTTCAACCTGGTGTTCCACGGCGGCTCCGGCTCGGCCGAGTCGGAGATCCGCGAGGCGATCTCCTACGGCGTCGTGAAGATGAACGTCGACACCGACACCCAGTACGCCTTCACCCGGCCGATCGCCGGGCACATGTTCGCCAACTACGACGGCGTCCTGAAGATCGACGGCGAGGTCGGCAACAAGAAGGCCTACGACCCGCGCAGCTACCTCAAGGCCGCCGAGACCGGCATGGCCGCTCGCGTCGTCGAGGCGTGCGAGCACCTGCTGTCGGCCGGCCAGTCGCAGGGCGCGTGACGATGAGCCACTCCCACGGCAACCTGCTGGGCGAGCCGCCGGCCACGCTGCTGCCGGCCACGCCCGAGGCCGACGCCGAGCTCGCCCAGGGCGCCACGCTCGCCGAGGTCGCCGCCCACCACCCGACCGTGAGCGCGGTGTGGGCGGGCCTGGCCGAGGAGGCGATGAGCCGTCCCGAGCGGGCGCTGGGCGACACGATCCAGGCCTACGCCTACGCCCGCACCGGCTACCACCGCGGGCTGGACGCGCTGCGCCGCAACGGGTGGAAGGGCTACGGCCCGGTGCCGTGGTCGCACGAGCCGAACCAGGGGTTCCTGCGCTGCGTCACCGTCCTCGCCCGGGCGGCCGAGGCGATCGGCGAGACGGCGGAGGCCGAACGCTGCACCCAGCTGCTCCGGGACTGCGATCCGACGTTGGCCATCTGATCGTTCACGATCGGTAACGGGCGGTCCCCGTGTGCGGGCCGCCCGTTCCGCGTCCAACTGCACTTTCGGGTCGACGGGTTTGGATCGGCGCCGTCGTGATCACTACGCAGAGTGCTCGGCGCCAGAAAGGCGCCCTGGAGAGGAGACCTCTGATGGCCACCCTGCTCTGGATCCTCGCCGTCGTCCTCGTGGTCGCCGGTGTCGTCGCGATCGTCCGCAAGGAGATCGTCTGGGGGATCGTGCTCATCGTCCTCGGGCTGCTGGTCGGGCCCGGCGGGGTGAGCATCTTCACCTGATCGACCCCGGGCCCCCGCACGGCGGGGGCCCGGGGGATTCACCGCTCGCCGAGCTCCGGGTGCAGCGCGGTCAGCGCGTCGGTGAGGGTGGTGAGCTGGTCCCCGCCGGCCATGAGCGCGGTGAGCCCGTCGGAGTCGACGTCCTCCCGCGTCAGGTTGCCGGCCACGTGCCCGTGCGCCAGCAGCAGGAACCGGTCGCCGATGAGATGGGCGTACCGCGGGTTGTTGGTGACGACGGCGACCGCCAGCCCCTGCGCGCGCGCCGCGAGGACCGCCTGCCCGAACAGCGTCTGGCGTGCCACCGTCATGGGGGTGACGGGCTCGTCGATGACCAGGGCCCGGGCGCCGAAGTGGAGGGCGCGGGCGACCGCGAGGCTCTGCCGCTCCCCGGCCTGCAGGGCGCTGGCCGGCTGGTCGGGGTCCAGGTTCGTGACGCCGACCCGTGCCATGGCGCGCACCGTCGTCTCGCGGGCGCCGTCCACGTCCAGCCGGCGCAGCGGCCACACCCCCCGGGTGGGCTCGGCGCCGAGGAAGAAGTTCCGCCAGACCGACAGCAGCGGGGCGACGGCGAGGTCCTGCCACACGGTGGCGATCCCCACCTCCCGTGCCTGCCGCGGCGAGCGGAATCTCGTGGGCACGCCCGCGACCAGCAGCTGGCCCTCGTCGTGGCACCGGTACCCGGACACCACCTGCACCAGCGTGGACTTCCCCGAGCCGTTCTCCCCGAGGACGCAGGTGATCTGCCCGGGCACCAGGGCGACGTTGACCCGGCTGAGCGCCGGCACGCTGCCGTGCCGCACCGTGACGCCGCGCAGCTCGAGGACGGGGGTCGCCTCGCCGGCCGGCTGCTCGGGGCCGGTCACGACCGCGGCCTCGCGCGGAGGCGCCGCCGCACCTCGCCGTTGGCCAGCAGCGCGACCAGCAGCAGCACGCCCAGGAGCGCCTGGAACCAGCGGGTGTCCCAGTCCGCCAGCGTGATGCCCTCCCGGGCGACCGAGTAGAGCAGGGCGCCGACGGAGGCGCCGATCGCCGACCCGTAGCCACCGGTCAGCAGGCAGCCGCCGATGACCGCCACGACGATGAAGTCGATCCCGCTGAGGATCCCCACCGTCCCGCCGGCCTGGACGCTGGCCAGCCGCACGAGGGTCATGGTGCCGAGCAGCCAGCCCGCGGCCGCGGTGAGGCAGAACAGCGCCACCGTCGTCCGCCGCACCGGCACGCCGAGCTCGCGCGCCGCCTGGTGGGCGCCACCACTGGCGAAGACCGCGTTGCCGAACTTGGTCCGCCACAGCGCCCAGGTGGCCAGCGCCGTGATCCCCAGCCACCACAGGATGCTGATGCTGAACCGGCCGTTGCCGAGCTGGACCGTCGCGTCGAAGACGGCGGTCGCGGAGGTCCAGCCGGGGCTCTCGTCCAGGCCGCTGACCCGCGTGCCGCCGGCCACCTCCTGCGCGCCGGCCTGCGAGGTGCCCTGCAGGATCAGGAAGGTCGCCAGGGTGACCAGGAAGCTGGGCAGGCCGGTGTTCACGACCAGCACACCGTTGACCACCCCCACCAGCAGCGCGGCCAGCAGGGAGACCAGCAGGGCCGGCCAGGTGCTCCAGCCCGCGTACCCGATGAGCAGCGCCGTCAGCAGCGAGCTCGCGACGGCCACCACCCCGACCGAGAGGTCGAACTGCCCGGCCACCAGCAGGAGCGCGACGGCGACCCCGCCGATGCCGAGCAGCGCCGCGGTGTCCAGGACCGTCGCCAGGCCGAAGGGGCTCAGCAGGGCGGGCACCCGCAGGGCGAAGAAGGCGACGACGACGACCAGCCCCACGACGGCGGGGAGGCTCGGGCGGGCGAACGCGCGCGCCAGGAAGCGGCGGTGGGCGGGCACCGGGGCGATGCGGGAGCCGAAGGCGGTGCGCGGGTCGGTGATCACCGGCACGGCGACCCGACGGAGCAGCAGGACGTCGGCAGCGGGTCCTCCTCGGGCGGTCGGGTGCCCCCAGTGTCCATGACGGCCCCGGCCCCGCGCAGGGCGCTCCTAGGGGACCAGGCGCCACCGCACCCGGTCGTCGGCGTACCAGGTCCACCGGTCGACGGAGCGCACGTACGGCACCCCGTCGCGGACCACCTGCGCGAGGTCGGAGGCGACCTGCAGCGCCCGGCCGCTGGTCTGCCGGGTCGGCCGCAGCGGCTGGGTCATCACCGTCACGCCGATGGTGTCGACGGCGGTCCAGTCCGGCCGCACGTCGATGCGGGTGATCTCGCCGTCGGCCACCTTGATGTCGTCGTGGTACGCCTGCAGACCCAGCCGCCGGGAGAGGGACCGGCGGCCGGTGCCGGGGGCCTCGATGCGCCCGTGGTGCAGCAGCACGCCGCCGTGGTCGTCCCGGACGAGGGTGAGGTCGCGCGGCCCGCCGGTCCCGATCCCCAGCGCGCGGGCGAGGGCGGTCGAGGACTTGTCGCCCGACGGCTCCCAGGCCACCGGCACCTCCGCCGTCCGGCCGGCCTTGAGCAGTGCGGCCAGCACCGCCGAGAGCCCCGCCACCGGGCCGCGCACCACCAGCTGCCCGGCCGTGGCGACCGGCGTCAGCTGACTGCGCAGCGGCGCCTCCGCCGGGCCCAGGCGGCGGAGGTCCAGCTCGACCGACGACATGCCGATACCCTGTCACCCGTCCCACCCCACCGTCCCGGCCGACCTGCCGGACGGATCGACCCGGGTGTCGAGCTGCAGGACCGCGCCGCCACCCCGCCGGACAGGAGAGCCACGAGCCGATGCCCGCTGTCGTGCTGATCGGTGCCCAGTGGGGCGACGAGGGCAAGGGCAAGGCCACCGACCTGCTCGGCGGCCGCGTCCCCTACGTCGTCCGCTACCAGGGCGGCAACAACGCCGGGCACACGGTGATCACGCCCGATGGCGAGAAGTACGCCCTCCACCTGATCCCGTCGGGCATCCTGACGCCGGGCTGCACGCCGGTCATCGGCAACGGCGTGGTGATCGACCCGGAGGTGCTGATCCGCGAGCTCGCCGGGCTGGAGGAGCGTGGGGTGGACACCTCGCGGCTGGTCATCTCCTCCGACGCGCACCTGATCATGCCGCACCACCGGGCCCTCGACAAAGTCACCGAGCGGTTCCTGGGCAAGCGCAAGATCGGCACCACGGGGCGTGGGATCGGCCCCGCCTACGGCGACAAGGTGGCCCGCGGCGGGATCCGCGTGCAGGACCTGCTCGACCTGTCGATCCTCCGGCAGAAGCTCGAGGGCACGCTGCAGGAGAAGAACCAGATCCTCGTCAAGGTCTACAACCGCAAGGCCATCGACGTCGACGAGGTCGTCGAGGAGTACGCGCAGTACGCCGAGGCCCTGAAGCACCGCATCGTCGACACCCGCCTCCTGCTCGGGCAGGCGCTCGACGCCGGCGAGTGGGTGCTCCTCGAGGGCTCCCAGGGCACGCTGCTCGACGTCGACCACGGCACGTATCCGTTCGTCACCTCGTCCAACCCGACCGCGGGCGGGGCGGCCGTCGGCGCCGGTGTCGGCCCCACGCGGATCGAGCGCGTCGTCGGCATCCTGAAGGCCTACACGACCCGCGTCGGCTCCGGTCCCTTCCCGACCGAGCTGCACGACCAGTGGGGCGAGTACCTGCGCAAGCACGGCGGGGAGGTCGGCGTCACCACGGGGCGCGACCGGCGCTGCGGCTGGTTCGACGCCGTCGTCGCCCGCTACGCCAGCCGGGTCAACGGCATCACCGACTACTTCCTCACCAAGCTGGACGTGCTCTCGGGCCTGGAGACGGTCCCGATCTGCGTGGCCTACGAGATCGACGGCGTCCGGCACGAGGAGATGCCGATGACGCAGACCGACTTCCACCACGCGAAGCCGGTCTACGAGGAGATGCCGGGCTGGTTCGAGGACATCCGGGACTGCCGCACCTTCGACTCCCTGCCCGCGGCAGCGCAGGCCTACGTGCGGCGGCTGGAGGAGCTCTCCGGGGCCCGGATCAGCGTCATCGGGGTCGGCCCCGGCCGCGACGAGAACGTGGTCATCCACGACCTGATCTGAAGAAGCACCCTCTGCCGGTAAATCGAGCGACAACCGGGGCCGCCCGGGGCCACGATGCCGCGCGTGGAGCTGACCGATCTGGGCTGGACGCCGGACCGCGCGACCGCGCTGCCACCGGGGTGCGAGCCCGGCCGGGTGGGGCGGGTCGACCGCGGCCGGCTCAGCGTCCTCACCGGCGGCGGGGAGCGACGGGTGGCGCTCGGGGCGGCGCTGAAGGACGCCCCGGCCGGCCCCGCGGTCGGCGACTGGGTCGCCCTGCGCGGTGACCTGGCGGTGGCGGTGCTGCCGCGCAGCAGCGCCTTCACGCGCACCGCCGCCGGCCGCACCTCCGCCGCGCAGGTGGTGGCCGCCAACGTCGACGCCGTCCTGGTGGTCGACGCGCTGATCGGCCCCGCGCGGCTGCGCCGGGTGGAGCGCTACCTCGCCGTGGCCTGGAGCAGCGGTGCCGCGCCGGTCGTCGTCCTCACCAAGGCCGACCTCTGCCCCGACGTGCCGGCCGGGGTGGCGCAGGTGGCGGACGACGCCGTGGGCGTCCCGGTGCTGGCGGTCAGCTCGGTCACGGGGGAGGGCCTGGATGCCGTGCGGGCGCTCGTGCCGCCCGGTTCCACGGCCGCCATGGTCGGCCCCTCCGGGGTCGGGAAGTCCAGCCTCGCCAACGCGCTGGCCGGGTGCACGGTGGCCGGCACCCGCGACATCCGCGACGACGGCCGGGGGCGGCACACGACCACCGCGCGGGAGCTGCACCGGCTGCCCGGCGGCGGGCTGCTGATCGACACCCCGGGCATGCGCGAGCTGGGCCTCCACGACGACGCGGACGGCGTCGACCGGGTGTTCGCCGACGTCACGGAGCTGGCGACCCGGTGCCGCTACCGCGACTGCGGGCACCGGAGGGAGCCCGGCTGCGCCGTCGCCGCCGCCATCGACGACGGGCTGCTCGACCCGGCCCGCTTCACCTCGTGGCGGAAGCTGCAGGCGGAGGCGCACCGCCAGCAGCTCCGCGTCGACGCCCGGGCGCGACGACACCGTCGTCCTCCGGACGACACCGCGGCCAGGCGGCGGGCCGGCTCGCGCTGAGCCGCTGGGTGGGCCGCGCCGGGAGGCCTCCGGGCCCCGCGTCGCGACCCACCGGCCGGGCTCAGACCAGCTGGGCGGTGAGCGCCGTCCGCGCGCGGACCGCGTGGTCGGGGGAGTCGCTGATCAGGCCGTCGACGCCGAGCGCCAGCAGCGCCAGCGCGTCGCCGACGGCGTCACCGAGCCCGTCGGGCGCCTCCCCGCGCCGGCGGTGCGCGGGGAGGAAGGCGTTCTCGGCCCGCAGCGTCCAGCAGAAGACCGCCAGCTCGGCGGCGTGCGCCTGCTCCACCAGGTGCGGCGTGCCGGTCAGCGCGTGGTCCGCTCCGCTGGCCAGGACCCGCCCCCGGCTGGGGCCGACCCCCTGCGCGTAGGTGGAGATCTCGCGCAGGCCGGCCGGCGTGACCATGGTGTCGCCCGCCGGGATGTCGTCGACGAGCTGGACCAGCTGCGGGCCGTCCTCGCCGAGCAGCGCGCGCAGGTGGCGCAGCAGGGCCGGGTCGAACGACTGCAGCACCACGTCACCGTCGGCGCGGTCGGCACCGAGCCGGCGCAGCTCCGCGGCGACCAGCTCGGCCATGGAGCGACCGGCCTCGGGGCACTCGGCGTGCTTGAGCTCGGCGAGCACGCGGATCCGGCGCTCCGGGGTCGAGCGGCTCCGGGCGAGCTCGACGACCTCGGCCAGCGTCAGGATGCCGAACCGCCCGTCGTACGCGGTGTTCAGCGGCCGGAGCGACGGCATCCGCTCGACCGCCCGCAGGGTGCGCAGCTCCGCGTGCGTGAAGTCCTCGGTGAACCAGCCGGTGCGCAGCTTCCCGCCGACCAGCTTCGTGGTCCTGCGGTCGGCGAACTGCGGGTGCTCGGCCACGTCGGTCGACAGGGAGAGCTCGTTCTCGTGCCGGGCGACGAGGACGCCGTCGCCGCTGACGACGACGTCGGGCTCGATGAGGTCGGCGCCCAGGTCGATGGCCAGCTCGTAGCTGGCCGCGGTGTGCTCCGGCCGGTAGGCCGGGGCTCCGCGGTGTCCGATGACGACGGGCCGGGGAAGGCGTGTCACTGGCCTGTCCGCCAGCGACTCGGTCGCGCGCATGGCACCCACAACACAGGAGCCGGGTGAATCCACGGCGAACTGGAGGGGACGGGTTGCGCACGATCGAGCGGCCAGCGCGCTGACCAGCGGAGGTCCCGCCCGGCGTGGGTGATCTCACACGGTGTGTCTGTGACGGGTGGGACGACGCCCCGCGCCCGGGGCGCCGGCGCGCGACATCGGTAGGGTCGCCGATCGTGCGCGTGCTGGTGATCGGCTCCGGTGCCCGGGAGCACGCCCTGTGCGTGGCTCTGCAGTCCGACCCCGCGGTGAGCGCGCTCGCCTGCGCTCCCGGCAACGCCGGGACCCGGGCGGTGGCTCCCCCGCCGCCCGGCGGCGCGGCGCTGGCGGTGGCCGATCCGGTCGCGGTGGCGGCCGTGGCGCGCGGCTGGCGCGCGGACCTCGTGGTGATCGGACCGGAGGTGCCGCTGGTCGCGGGCGCCGCCGACGCGGTGCGGGAGGCAGGCATCGCCTGCTTCGGCCCCTCCGCGCAGGCGGCCCGGCTCGAGGGCAGCAAGTCCTTCGCCAAGCACGTCATGACAGCGGCCGGCGTGCCCACCGCGCGGTCCTGGCCCGTCGGCGGCCCGGCCGAGCTGGAGACCGCCCTCGACGAGGTGGCGGCGCTCACCGGTGGCGCCCCCTTCGTGGTCAAGGACGACGGGCTGGCCGCCGGGAAGGGCGTCGTCGTCACCCCCGACCGGGCGGCCGCCGCCGCGCACGGCCGCCACGTGCTCGACGCCGGCGGCGCCGTCCTGGTGGAGGAGTACCTCGACGGGCCCGAGGTGTCGCTCTTCGCGGTCACCGACGGCGCGACCGTCGTCCCCCTCGTGCCCGCCCAGGACCACAAGCGCCGCGACGACGGCGACGCCGGGCCCAACACCGGCGGGATGGGCGCCTACGCCCCGCTGCCGTGGGCCCCACCGGGCCTGGTCGACGAGGTGCTGGCGACCGTGCTGCAGCCGACCGTCGACGAGATGGCCCGCCGCGGCGAGACCTTCAGCGGCCTGCTCTACGCCGGGCTCGCGCTCACCTCGCGCGGCGTCCGGGTGGTGGAGTTCAACGCCCGCTTCGGCGATCCCGAGACCCAGGTGGTGCTCCCCCTGCTGGAGACCCCGCTCGGCGGGCTGCTGCACGCCGCGGCCACCGGCACTCTCGGCGAGCACCCGCCGCTGCGCTGGCGCGCCGGTGCCGCGGTGACCGTCGTGATCGCGGCGCCGGGTTACCCGGAGTCGCCGCGGACCGGTGACCCGATCACCGGGGCCGACGGCGAGGGCGTGCTGCACGCCGGCACGGCGCTCGCCGACGACGGCACCGTGCTCTCCGCGGGGGGCCGGGTCCTCGCGGTCACCGCGGTGGGCGAGGACCTCGCGGCCGCGCGGCGGGGCGCCTACGAGCGGGTCGCCGGCGTGCGGCTGGCCGATGCGCACTGGCGCACCGACATCGCGCTCGCCGCCGTCGAGGGCCGGATCGCCGTCGGCTAACCCGCCGCGACGACCGGTCGCGCGCGCCCGGGCCGGGGCTCCGGCGGCCGCGGCCCCTCGTGCCGGCGGCTGAGGTAGGTCCCCGCGACGTTGACGCACGCCACGGCGGGGACGGCGATGAGCGCGCCGAAGATGCCGCCGATCAGCAGGCCCGCGGCGATCGCGAGCACCACCGCCAGCGGGTGCACCCGGACTGCCCGGCCGAGCAGCAGCGGCTGCAGCACGTGGCCCTCCAGCTGCATGACGCCGATGACGATGGCGAGCGCGATCAGCGCGGTGATCGGGCCGTTGGAGACCAGGGCCACCAGCACGGCCACGGTGCCGGCCAGGAAGCCACCGATGATCGGCACGAAGGCCCCCAGGAAGACCAGCGCGGCCAGCGGGATCACCAGGGGGACGCCGAGGACCGCCAGCCCGATGCCGATGCCGACGGCGTCGACCAGCGCCACCACGACCGTCGCGCGGACGTAGGAGATCAGCGTGCGCCAGGAGCGCCGGGCGGCCTCGTCGAGGTAGGCCCGGGAGGCGGCGGGGAAGAGACCGACCAGCCACAGCCAGATCGACCGGCCGTCCTTCAGGAAGAAGAAGAGCGTGAAGAGCGCCAGCACGATGCCGGCGACGACCTCGCCCACCGTCGCCGCGGTCGTGAGCGCGCCCGAGGCGAGGGTGTCCTGGTTGTCGAGCAGCGCGTCCTGCGCCTGGGTGAGGAGGTCGGCGAGCTGCCCCTCGGTGATGGGGAAGCTGCGGACGACGAACGTCTGGACCTGCGCCAGCCCCTCGCTGACCTGCTCGGCGAGATCGGCGAAGCCGGCGGTGAAGCGCTCGACGACCAGCGTGATGATCCCGGCGACCACGGCCAGGCCCACCAGCAGCATGGTGAAGGCGGCCAGGGTCGGCGGCCACCCGCGCCGGGCCAGGCTCGCGGCCCCCGGCTGCAGCAGCGCCGACAGCAGCAGGGCCACGAGCACCGGCACGACGACGACGGCGATGGACGCCGCGGCGTAGAGCAGCACGGAGAACCCGGCGATCACCAGGATCAGCCGCCAGGACCACGCGGCCGCGACGCGCAGCCCGAACGGGACGCCGTCCTCCGGCCCGCCGTGGTGCGCGCCGGCGCGGTGCCCCGGGAGGTGCGGCGCAGCGCCGTCGGGGGAGCCGCCGGCGGGCGGGCCGCTGACCCCACCGGGGCCGAGCGCGCCGTCGAGGTCCGGGGCTGCGGGGGACGGGCTGCCCAGCGGGGGCGCCGAGGCACCGTTCGCCCGCGCGGCCGGTGCGCCGTCGCCCCGGATGCCGACCGGGTAGGGGTCGGGCGGCCCGTGGTGGTGGTGCCAGGCGTGCGGATCGTGCTCCCGGGCGGCGCGGATCCGGTCGCGGGCGCGCGCGGCGAGGTCTCCTGCGCGCACGGCGAGATCTCGGGCGCGACGCCGCATCGATCACCTCCGGTAGGGGCCGTTCGTGATCACGCTAGCCCTGCGGGAGACTGTCCCCGTGCTGCGACGAGCTGACCGGTGGCGGGCGGTACCCGCATGATCGAGCGCTACACCCTCCCCGAGATGGGCCGGGTCTGGAGCGACGCCCACAAGTACGAGCTGTGGTGCCGCGTGGAGACGCTGGTCCTGGAGGCGCACGCCGCGGCCGGGCGGGTGCCCGCCGACGTCGTCGAGCCGGTGCGCAACGCGCCGCCGCCCACGGCCGAGCGGGTCGCCGAGATCGAGGAGACGACGCAGCACGACGTCATCGCCTTCCTCACCGCGTGGGCCGACAACACCGAGCCGCGCTCGGCCGCCGCCTACGTGCACCACGGCATGACGTCGTCGGACCTGCTGGACACCGCGCTCGCCGTCCAGCTCACCGAGGCCACCGACATCCTGCTGGCCAAGGCCGACCGCCTCGTGGCGGCGCTGCGCGACCACGGCCTGGCGCACCGCTCGACGATCAAGGTGGGCCGCACCCACGGCGTGCACGCCGAGCCGGTCGTGTGGGGGCACCGGGTCGCCGACCTGGCCTTCGCCGCGGCCCGGTCGCGGGACCGGCTGCGGGCCGCCCGCGAGCGCGTGGGCGTCGTCGCCATCTCCGGCGCCGTCGGCACGTACTCGCTGATCGACCCCTCGGTCGAGGTCGCGGTCGCCGAGGCGCTGGACCTGCGGCCCGCGGACGCCTCCACCCAGGTGGTGCTGCGCGACTCGATCAGCGAGTGGGTCTCCGCGCTGTCGATCATCGCGACCGTCTGCGAGGCGATCGCCCTGGAGGTGCGGCACGGCCAGCGCACCGAGGTGCGGGAGCTGTCGGAGGCGTTCGGGTCGGGCCAGAAGGGCTCGAGCGCGATGCCGCACAAGAAGAACCCGATCCGTTCCGAGCGCATCGCCGGCCTGGCGCGGGTGGTGCGGGCGGCGATCGTGCCGGTCATGGAGGGCATCCCGCTCTGGCACGAGCGCGACATCTCGCACTCCTCCACCGAGCGGGTGTTCCTGCCCGACGCCGCGATCACCACCGACTACCTGCTGCACCTCACCGCCGGGCTGGTGGAGAACCTCGTGGTGGACGCCGACCGGATGCGGGCGAACCTGGAGTCCACCGGCGGGCTGATCTACACCTCGTCGGTGCTCCTGGAGCTGGTGGAGAGCGGCCAGTCGCGCGAGGACGCCTACGCGCTGGTGCAGGCCGCCGCGATGGAGACGTGGAACTCGGGGACGCCGTTCCGGGAGACCCTGCGTGCGCGGGCGGGGTCGTCGGGCGTGACGCTGGAGGAGGCGCGGCTGGACGAGATCTGCCGGCCGGAGAAGTACGTGGCCAACCTCGGCCCGCTGTTCGACCGGCTGGCGGCGCTGGCCTGATGGTCGGCCTCCCGCTGGTGGCCCGCGGCAAGGTGCGGGAGATCTACGACGCCGGCGCCGACCGGCTGCTGCTCGTCGCCTCGGACCGGATCTCGGCGTACGACGTCGTGCTGCCCACCCCGATACCGGACAAGGGGCGGGTGCTCACCCAGCTGTCGGTGTGGTGGTTCGAGCAGCTGACCCCGGTGCTGGAGTCCTTCGGGGCGACCCACCACCTGGTGTCGGCGGCTCCGGGGGCGGACGACGGGGTGCCCGCGGAGGTCGCCGGGCGCGCGATGCTGGTCCACCGGCTGGAGATGCTCCCGGTGGAGTGCGTGGCCCGCGGCTACCTCTCCGGGTCCGGGACGAAGGAGTACGAGCGGACCGGCTCCATCCGGGACGTCGCCCTGCCGGCGGGCCTGGTCGAGGGGTCCCGGCTGCCCGACCCGGTGTTCACGCCGTCCACCAAGGCGGAGATCGGCGAGCACGACGAGGCGATCGACTTCTCCGCCGTGGTGTCGGCGGTCGGCGCCGCACGGGCCGAGGAGCTGCGCGACCTGACGCTGGCGCTCTACCGGCGCGGCGCCGAGATCGCCGCCGACGCCGGGATCGTGCTGGCGGACACGAAGTTCGAGTTCGGGGTCTCGCCGGACGGTGGGCTCGTGCTCGGCGACGAGGTGCTCACGCCGGACTCGTCCCGGTTCTGGCCGGCCGAGACCTGGTCGCCGGGCGCGGTGCAGCCGTCGTACGACAAGCAGTTCGTGCGCGACTGGCTCACGTCATCCGGGTGGGACCGGGTCTCCGAGCCACCCGAGCTGCCCGCCGACGTCGTCGCCGCCACCCGCGAGCGCTACGTCACCGCCTACGAGCGCCTGACCGGCCGGCCGTTCAGCTGACCGGCGCCGACCAGGGCGACGGCGTCCCGAGCCAGCGCTCGAGGACCGGTGTGACGGTGTAGGACACCGTGCCGAGCGACACGAGGGAGGTGTCGGTGCAGGACTGCGTCTCGGCGGCCGGGTCGGCCGGCACGTACACCGGGGCGTCGATGCCGAGCAGGCTGACCCCCGAACAGGTGCCCTCGGAGACCAGGCCGGCGCCCAGCAGGCTGCTGGTGCGCCGGACCACGTAGCCGGTGACCGGCACGCCGGCCACGTGGCTCGTGCGCCAGGTCACCGTGAACGAGCGGGTCAGCACTCCGCTGCCCGATGCGGTCGGCTGCTCGCCCGGCGGCATGACCGCCGCCGCGACGACGGCCGGCCCGGCGGCCGCCCGCGTCGCCCAGGTGGCCGGTGCGGGCGCGGCGGTGCCGAGGACCACCGCGACGACGACCAGCAGGGGGACGCCCATCCGGTGCAGCACGGTCGGTCCTCCTCTCGGACGGGGCCGGGGGGGGGGGGGGGGGGGGGGGGGGGGGGGGGGGGGGGGGGGGGGGGGGGGGGGGGGGGGGGGGGGGGGGGGGGGGGGGGGGGGTCTGGTCCGGCGTCGGCTTGGT
>NZ_JBJHAE010000007.1:0-192342 GCF_054050895.1 Blastococcus sp. SYSU DS0669
CCCCCGCCCCCCCCCCCCCCCCCCCCCCCCCCCCCCCCCCCCCCCCCCCCCCCCCCCCCCGCCCGTCCCCGGGTCCGGGAGGGGGCCGGGCGCGCCCGCCCGCGAGCGGCGAGCCAGACTCGGCGGCATGAGCGCACCGGCCGCGGACACGACGACGCGCACCGACGACGGCCGGGCGGTGGCGGCCGAGCTCCGCCGCGCCGGGATCGGCGACGTCGACGACTCGGGGCTGGCCCGCGCCCTCTACTCCTCCGACGCGTCGCTGTACCGCGTCCTGCCCCGGGCCGTCGTCCGGCCGCGCCACCCCGACGAGATCGTGGCCGCCCTGGAGGTGTGCCGCTCCCTCCGCGTGCCGCTGACCGCCCGCGGGGCGGGGACGTCGATCGCCGGCAACGCCGTGGGTGCCGGCGTGGTGATCGACACCAGCCGGCACCTGTCCCGCGTGCACGAGGTCGACCCGGAGGCACGCACGGCGACGGTGGACCCCGGCGTCGTCCAGTCCGCGCTGCAGACCGCCGCCCGCCCGCACGGGCTGCGCTTCGGCCCGGACCCGAGCACGCACAACCGCTGCACGATCGGCGGGATGATCGGCAACAACGCCTGCGGCTCCCGCGCCCTGGGCTACGGCCGGACGTCGGACAACGTCGTGGGCCTCGACGTCGTCACCGGCACCGGCGCGCGCCTGCGGCTCGGCCCGGGCACCGAGCCCGCGCCGGGGGTGCTCGCCGACCTGCACCGGCTCATCGCCGGCGACCTGGCCACGGTGCGGACCGAGCTCGGCACCTTCGGCCGGCAGGTCTCGGGCTACTCGCTGGAGCACCTGCTGCCCGAGCGCGGCTTCGACGTCGCCCGCGCCCTGGTCGGCAGCGAGGGCACGCTGGCCGTCGTCCTCGGCGCGACGGTGCGGCTGGTCACCGACGCCCCGGTCCGCGGCCTGGTGGTGCTCGGCTACCCGAGCATGGCCGACGCCGCCGACGCCACCCCCGGCCTCCTGCCCCACGAGCCCACCGCCGTGGAGGGGCTCGACCAGCGGATCGTGCAGCGGCTGCGCGACGTCCCCGCCGCGGTCGTCCCCGACCTGCCGCGCGGTGACGGGTGGCTGATCGTGGAGCTGACCGGCGACACCGAGGCGGAGGTGCAGGCAAAGGCCCGGGGCGTGCTGGCCGACGCCGGCGCGGTCGACTCGATGGTGGTCACCGACCCGGCGCACGCCGCGGCGATCTGGCGGATCCGCGAGGACGGCGCGGGGCTGGCCAACCGGACCTCCGACGGGCGCCCGGCGCACGCCGGCTGGGAGGACGCCGCCGTCCCGGTCGAGCGGCTGGGCGCCTACCTGCGCGGCTTCGAGGCGCTGCTCGACGGCCACGGTCTGCAGGGCGTCCCCTACGGGCACTTCGGCGACGGCTGCGTGCACGTCCGCATCGACTTCCCGTTCGGGGAGGGCGACGACCGCGGCCGGTCGGCCTACCGCTCCTTCGTCGAGGACGCCGCCCGGCTCGTCGCCGGCTACGGCGGCTCGCTCTCCGGCGAGCACGGCGACGGGCGGGCGCGCAGCGAGCTGCTGCCGCACATGTACTCCCCCGCCGCGCTGGGCCTCTTCGCCCGGGTCAAGGCCGTCTTCGACCCGGACGACGTGCTGAACCCCGGCGTCCTGGTGCGCCCGGCGCCGCTCGACGAGGACATCCGCATCGCCGCCGCCCCGCCCCTGCGGAAGGGTCTCGCGCTGGCCTACCGGCACGACGGCGGCGACTTCTCCGCCGCGGTGCACCGCTGCACCGGCGTGGGCAAGTGCCGGGCGGACCTCCAGGCCTCCGGCGGCGTCATGTGCCCGTCGTGGCCGGCCACGCGGGAGGAGAAGGACTCCACCCGGGGCCGCGCCCGGGTGCTGCAGGAGATGCTCGCGCCCGGGGGCCCGGTGCAGGACTGGCGGTCGCCGGAGGTGCACGAGGCGCTGGACCTGTGCCTGTCCTGCAAGGGGTGCTCGTCGGACTGCCCGACCGGCGTGGACATGGCCAGCTACAAGGCCGAGGTCCTGCACCAGTCCTACCGCCGCCGGCTGCGGCCGCGCTCGCACTACACCCTGGGCCGGCTGCCGTTCTGGTCCGACCTCGTGGCCCGGGCCCCCCGCCTGGTGAACGCGATGCTCGGCTCCGCGCTGGTGGGCCCGCTGGCCAAGTGGAGCGCGGGGATCGACCAGCGCCGCCCGGTGCCGGCGTT
The DNA here is from genome assembly GCF_054050895.1 of Blastococcus sp. SYSU DS0669. Classification (NCBI taxonomy): domain Bacteria; kingdom Bacillati; phylum Actinomycetota; class Actinomycetes; order Geodermatophilales; family Geodermatophilaceae; genus Blastococcus; species Blastococcus sp. SYSU DS0669. Next base: position 2,218 of record NZ_JBJHAE010000007.1, read on the forward strand.
CGCCGCGCGCACCTTCCGGCAGCAGTGGGCCGGGCGGACCGCGGCCGGCGACGGGCCGCGGGTCGCCCTGTGGGTGGACTCGTTCACCGACCACTTCGCCCCGGAGGTCGCCGAGGCCGCGGTCCGGGTGCTCGAGTCGGCCGGCTACCGGGTCGAGGTGCCCGGCGCCGACACCTGCTGCGGGCTCACCTGGATCACCACGGGGCAGCTCGACGCCGCCCGCCGCATCCTGGGGCAGACCGTGCGCACCCTCGCCCCGCTCGCCGCCGCCGGCGTGCCGGTCGTCGGCATCGAGCCCTCGTGCACCGCCGTGCTGCGCGGCGAGGCGCTGGAGCTCGTCGGCGGGGCGGAGGCCGAGCAGGTGGCCGCGGCGACCCGCACGCTGGCCGAGCTGCTCCGCGACACCCCCGGCTGGACGCCGCCGTCGCTGGACGGCCTGGAGATCGTCGCCCAGCCGCACTGCCACCACACCTCGGTGCTGGGCTGGTCGGCCGACGCCCGGCTGCTGGAGCACGCGGGCGCCCGGGTCACCCGGCTGGGCGGCTGCTGCGGGCTCGCCGGCAACTGGGGGGTCGAGCGCGGGCACCACGACGTCTCCGTCGCCGTCGCCGAGCAGCAGCTGCTGCCGGCCGTGCGCGACCTGCCCGAGGACGCCGTCGTCCTGGCCGACGGCTTCTCCTGCCGCACCCAGCTCGACCAGCTCGCCGGCCGGCGCGGCCGGCACCTCGCCGAGCTGCTGGCGGAGCGGCTGGCCTGAGAGCGGGTCTGCGACGATGCCGGACGTGGAGCTCGAGGAGACCCTGCTGCCCGGCGTCGGCGTCCGCTACCAGATGAGGACCCGGTCGGGGCAGCTGATCGGCATCGTCGTCCAGCGGGAGGGCGGCGCGGAGATCGCGGTGTTCGACCGGCGCGATCCCGACCAGGCGCGGGAGACGATCCGCCTGGACCCGGAGGAGGTCGACGCCGTCGCCGAGGTGCTGGGTGCCCCCCGGCTGACTCAGCGGTTCGCCGACCTCTCCCGCGAGGTGCCCGGGCTGGAGTCCGGGCGGATCACCGTCCGCCCCGGGTCACCGTTCGCGGGCCGCACCCTGGGCGACACCCGCGCGCGCACGCTGACCGGCTGCTCGGTGGTCGCCATCGTCCGCGGCGCCGATGTCGTCCCCTCCCCCTCGCCCGCGGACCGGCTCTCCGCCGGCGACGTGCTCGTGGCCATCGGCTCGGCGGCCGGGCTGGAGCAGCTGGACCGGCGGCTCGCGGGTCACGAGTAGAGCGGCGGTGGACCACGTCGCCGCCCTGCTCCTCGAGCTGGGGCTGCTCTTCCTCGGCCTCTCCGCGCTCGGGCTGCTGGCCCGGCGGCTGGGCCTCTCCCCCATCCCGTTCATCCTGCTGGCGGCGCTGGCCCTCGGCGAGGGCGGCGTGGTGCCGATGGACAACGCCGCGCCGTTCCTGGAGGCCGCCGCGGAGATCGGCGTCGTCCTCCTGCTGCTGACCCTGGGCCTGGAGTTCTCCGCCACCGAGCTGTTCGCGTCCTTCCGCCGGCACGCGCCGTCGGGGCTGGTGGACCTCGTGCTGAACGGCCCGCCCGGGTTCGTCGCCGGGCTGCTCCTGGGGCTGCCGTGGCAGGGGGCGCTGGCGCTGGGCGGGGTCACCTACATCTCGTCGTCGGGGATCATCGCGCGGCTGCTCGGCGACCTCGGGCGGCTGACCAACCGGGAGACCCCGGCGGTGCTCTCGGTGCTGGTGCTCGAGGACCTCGCCATGGCGCTGTTCCTGCCGCTGCTGGTGGTCGCCCTTGCCGGCCAGGGCCCGATGTCGGCCGTCGCCGGCGTCGGGCTGGCGGTGGGCGCGGTGCTGCTGGTGCTGCTGGCCGCCCAGCGGCACGGGCACCGGCTGGGCCGGCTGCTCTCGCACGACGACGACGAGCAGGTGATGCTCCGGCTGATCGGGCTCACCCTGCTGGTCGCCGGGGCCGCCCAGGCGATGGGCGCCTCCGCGGCGGTCGGCGCGTTCCTCGTCGGGCTGGCGCTGCCGGCGACCTTCGCCGAGCGCGCCCGCGCGATCCTCGGCCCGCTGCGCGACCTGTTCGCCGCCACCTTCTTCGTCGCCTTCGGCCTGGCCACCGACCCGGGGGCCATCGTCCCGGTGCTCCCCGCGGCGCTCGCGCTGGCCGCCGTCACCACCGCGACGAAGATCGGCACCGGGTGGTTCGCTGCGAAGCGGGACGGCGTCGCCGTCCCGGGCCGGCTCCGCGCCGGGACCGCGCTCGTGGCCCGCGGCGAGTTCTCCATCGTGATCGCCGGGCTGGCCGTCGCGGCCGGGATCCCGGCCGTCGGCCCCGTGGCCACCGGTTACGTGCTGGTGCTGGCGGTGACCGGGCCGGTGCTCACCCGCTTCGTCGAGCCGCTCTCCGCCCGCCTGGTGCGCGCCCCGTCACCCGCCTGAGCGGTCACGCCGCGGCGTCCGCCCGCCGGGCGCGGGCCGCGTCCAGGACGTACGGGGTGAGGACCTCGGCGATGCGCGCGTAGCCGGCGGAGGAGGGGTGGAAGCGGTCGGCGGAGAAGAGCGCCGGGTCGGCCGAGAAGGCGCGCGCCACCTCGGCGGCCACCGGGGCCACCGTGGCGCCGCCGCCGGCGGCGACGTGCGACTGCCGCTGCTGGAGCACCGCGCAGGCGCCCCGGACCAGCGCCCGCAGGGCGGGCGGTACGAAGGGGACCATCGACATGTCCGGCGCCGGGACGACCACGACGTCGGTGCCGGCGGTCCGGAGCGCGGTCACCGCGGCCGAGAGCGCTGCCGCCGCCTGCTCGGCGGGGACGAAGCGGGCGAGGTCGTTGGCGCCGATGACCACGACGGCGAGGTCGGCCGAGAGCGGGAGGGCTCGGCGCACCTGGTCGGCGAGCCCGGCCGAGACCGCCCCGGGGACGGCGAGCACGTGCAGGTCGACGTCGAACCCGTCGTCGGTCAGCGCGCGGGTCAGCCGCGGGCCGAGGGCGTCGGCGGGACGGGCGGCACCCGTGCCGAAGGCGAGGGAGTCACCGAGGACGAGCAGTCGGAGAGCGGAGCGGTCCACGTCAGGCGGAACGACGCGGACCGCCCCGGTATGCCGCTGCGACGGCTCAGCGCCCGCGCCACACCGGCGGGCGGCGTTCGGCGAAGGCGGTGGAGCCCTCCCGCGCGTCCTCGGAGCCGAACACCGGCCGGACGACCTGCTCCTGCCGTTCCCACGCCTCCTCCGCCGGCCAGGTGGGCGCCTCGAGCACGACCCGCTTGGTCGCGGCGACCGCGAGCGGGCCGTTCGCGGCGATGACCTCGGCGAGGGCGACGGCCGCCTCGACCGCCGTTCCATCCTCGACCACCCGGTTGACCAGCCCGACCGCCGCCGCGCGCTCGGCGTCCACCGGCTCCCCGGTCAGCAGCAGCTCCAGTGCGACGGCGCGCGGCACCCGCTGCGGGAGGAGCAGCGCGGCCCCGCCGGCGGCGACGAGCGAGCGCTTCACCTCGGGCACCCCGAACCGGGCGCCGCGGCCGGCCACCACGAGGTCGCAGGCGAGCACCAGCTCGAAGCCCCCGGCCAGGGCCCAGCCCTCGACGGCGGCGACGAGCGGCTTGCGCGGCGGCGTGCGGGTGATGCCGCACAGGCCCCGGCCCTCGATCGCGGGGCTCTCGCCGCGGAGGAAGGCCTTGAGGTCCATCCCGGAGGAGAAGGTCCCGCCCGCCCCGGTGAGCACCCCGGCCCGCAGGTCGGCGTCGGAGTCGAGCTCGTCGACCGCGGCCGCGACCGCCCGGGCGACGTCGCCGTCGAGGGCGTTGCGCGCCTCCGGACGGTTGATGGTGATGACCTGCACCGCGCCGCGGCGCTCGACGAGGACGGACTGCTCGGGCACGGGACCTCCGGGAACGGTGCGGGTGCGGCACGGGGCCGGGCCGCCGGTCAGGCAGCCCGGCCCGTCGTGAGGGTGGAACGGCCCCTGGTGAGGGGCTGCAGCGAGGTCCTTCTAGGCCTTCGGGCCGCCGGCGGCGTAGACGACCTGGCCGGAGACGAAGCCGGCGCCCTCGCTCACGAAGAACGAGACCAGGTGCGCGATGTCCTCGGGCTTGCCGGTGCGGGCCACCGGGATCTGCGAGGCGGCGCCCTTGATGAAGTCCTCGAACGGGATGCCCATGCGCTCGGCCGTGGCCTTGGTCATCTCGGTCTCGATGAAGCCAGGGGCGATGGCGTTGGCGGTGACGCCGAACTTGCCCAGCTCGATCGCGAGCGTCTTGGTGAAGCCCTGCAGGCCGGCCTTGGCCGTGGAGTAGTTGGCCTGGCCGCGGTTGCCCAGCGCCGAGGTGCTGGACAGGTTCACGATCCGACCCCACTTCTGGTCGATCATGTGCTTCTGCGCCGCGCGGGTCATGAGGAAGGCACCCCGCAGGTGCACGTTCATGACGATGTCCCAGTCGGAGTCGGACATCTTGAACAGCATGTTGTCGCGGAGGACGCCGGCGTTGTTGACCAGGACGGTCGGCGCGCCCAGCTCGGTGGCGATGCGCTCGACGGCGGCCTCCACCTGCGCGGAGTCGCTCACATCGGCTCCGACGGCCAGCGCGCGGCCGCCGGCGGCCTCGATCGCCTCGACGGTGCCCTTGGCCGAGCCCTCGTCCAGGTCCAGGACGGCGACGGCGAAGCCGTCGGCCGCCAGCCGCTGGGCGGTCGCCGCGCCGATGCCACGGGCCGCGCCGGTCACGATGGCCACGCGGGATGCCGTGGTGCCTGCCTCGGTCATGTCGTTCCCTTCGTCTCGGATGCCTGCGGTCACCGGGGCGGACGGCCCCGGTGCGCGGCGAGCTGCGCCCGACACGTTACGGCCGCCGGTTGCGGCCGCCGTCACATGGTCCGACCCGGCCCGCGGCGGAGCGTGCCGGACGACGTCCACCCGGTCGAAGCCCTCGTCCACCGACGGCGGCACGAACCGGGCCCGGGTGGCGTGCAGGCCCACCAGCGGCACGCGGGCCCGGCCGGTGCGGGCGGCGTTGCGGGCCAGGCAGACCTCCGCGGGAGTGTCCAGCCACACGGCGCGCACCGGAACCCCCGCCTCCCGGGCGAGGGCGACGAGCGGCGCACGGTCCTCCGGCGCGGGGTGGGTGTTGTCGACGACGACGCTGCGCCCGGCGGCGAGCAGCTCGGCGACGACCCGCTGCTGGCGGGCCTCGCGACGCCGGGCGTTGGGCCAGTGGTCCTTGCTGACCACGACGTGGGTGCCGGCCAGGTGCGCCCCCACCCAGGTGCTCTTCCCGCTCCCCTGCAGGCCGACCAGGACGACCAGCTCCTGCGCGGTCAGGACCGCCCCGCCGGGGTCGGCGTCTCCTCGTGCTCCGCGTCGGCCGCCCCCGACCGGCGGGAGGGGTGGTGGTGCAGGCGCCGCATCGACGCGAGCGCGGCGTGGCGGTCGGCCATCCGCCGCCGGGCGCGCGTGGTCCGCGGGGCGCGCGGCTCCTCGCGCAGCAGCGCGTCCAGCCAGTGCCCCCGCGGGTCGACGTCCACCATGAGGGCCTTGACCAGGAGGGTCAGCGGGATGGCGAGCAGCGCGCCCAGGGCGCCGAGGACCCAGCCCCAGAAGAGGAGCGCCACGAACGTCACCGTCATGGACAGGCCCACCGAGTCGCCGACGAAGCGCGGCTGGATGAGGGTCTGCACCACGAAGTTCAGCAGCGAGTAGACGACCAGGATCGCGACGAAGTCGCCCCAGCCGCCGGCGAGCAGCCCCAGCACGGCGGGCGGCGCCACCCCGAGCAGGAACCCGATGTTGGGCACGTAGTTGGTGATGAACGCCAGGAGCCCCCACAGCGGCGCGGCAGGCACGTCGAGCAGCGCGAGGGCGATGGTGTCGCCCACCGCGACGATCGCCCCGAACACCGTGCTCACCAGCAGGTAGCTGCGGGTGCCGCGGGTGAACAGGCCCAGGGCCACCGGCAGGTGCGGGCGCTCGGCACCGATGAGCGCCAGCCGCCGGCCGAAGCCGCTGCTCTCGATGGCCATGAACACCAGCGCCGAGAGCAGGAGCACCAGTGTGGTCGCCGCGTCGGTGAGCCGGCTCAGCAGGTCGGTGGCCAGCCCGACCAGGGAGCCGTAGTCGATCTGCTCGACGAGGTCCGAGAGCTGACCGGAGACGATCCCCCGGCTGTTCAGGTCGGTGACGACGTCGTTGATCAGGATCTGGGCCCGGTCGGCGTAGTCGGGCAGCAGCGCGGCGAACTGGGCCACCGAGACCACCAGCAGGGCGACGAAGGCGAGCAGCACCGCCCACACGAGCAGGAGCAGCACCGTCGTCGCCAGCCAGCGGGGCGTGCCGATGCGGCGCAGCCACCGCTGCACGGGGGTGAGCGCGACGACGACGACCAGGGCGAGGAAGACCGGCGCGACGAGCCAGGCGACCGCCTGCAGCCCGGCGACGGCGATCGTGGCGGCGGCCGCGCCGCCCACCAGCAGCAGCCAGCGCGGCAGGCCCGGCTCGGGGGCCGGCAGCGGCACGACCGGCTCCACCCCGGCGGGCTGCGGGGCGCTCTGCTCCGCCGGCGGGACCAGCTCGCCGGTCGCCGGCTGCCCGGGACTTGCTGCCACGCCCGCCTCCCCCTCCGTCGCACGCGGCCGCACCGGTTCCGCCGAGCCCGTCAGCCGCGGGCGTCGAGCAGCGCGGTCATGGCCGGCAGGTCGAAGAACGCCGCGGTCTCCCGGGCGCTCGGTCCGCCCGCGTCGGGATCGGCGCCGGCGGCGAGCAACGCCTCGACCGTCTCGGCCGACTGCTTGAACACCGCCGCGGCCAGGGCCGTCTGCCCCCTGTCGTTGGCCCGCCCGTGGTCGGCGCCGCGCGCCAGCAGGGCCGCCACCGTGTCGCCGTGCCCGTGGTAGGCCGCGAGGATCAGCAGGGTGTCGCCCTTGTCGTTGGTGAGGTTCGCCGGCACGCCCGCGTCGAGGTAGGCGACGAGCTCGCCGGTGTGCCCGCCGCGGGCGAGGTCGAAGACCCGCCCGGCGAGCTCGATGACTCCGGGGTCGATCGGCTGGCCGCTCACCCGACCCAGCGTAGGCACCTCGGCGGTGACCGGGCCCGCACCCCCGTCGGCCGGCAGGTCAGAGCGCGAGCTTGTAGCCCGCGTGCGAGTGGACGAAGCCGAGCCGCGCGTAGAACCGGTGCGCGTGGGGCCGGGCCAGGTCGCTGGTCAGCTGCACCAGCGCGCACCCCTGCCGGCCGGCCTCGGCGACCGCCCAGGTCAGCAGCGCCGCGCCGAGGCCTCCGCCGCGCCGGTCGGAGCGGATCCGCACGCCCTCGATCTGCCCGCGCAGCGCGCCCCCGCGGGAGAGCCCCGGCACGAGCGAGAGCTGCAGCGTGCCGACGACGTCCGCCCCGTCGACGGCGGCCGCCAGCAGGTGCGCCGGGTCCTCCTCGATGCGCCGGAACGCCGCCCGGTAGGGCGCCGGGTCGGCGGCCCGCTCGCGCCGACGGCCGAGCGGGTCGTCGGCCAGGAGCGCGACGAGGGCCGGGAGGTCGTCGGCGGTCGCCGCGCGCACCCGCACCTCCGTTCCGGGCAGCGCCCCCCAGGCGGGCGGGGTCACCGGCGGGCGACGCGGTCGGTGAGGGCCAGCACGTGCTCCCACGCGTCCCGGCAGGCGTCGGCCCACTCGCCGTGCGAACGGTCGAAGAACGAGTGCGGCGCTCGGTCGTAGACGGCGAGGTCCACCTCCGCCCCGGCCGCCCGGAGCCGCTCGGCCAGCTCCCGCTGCTCCTCCAGCGGCGTCACGGTGTCGGCGCCCGCGACCAGCATGACCGTGGGCAGGTGCGCCCGGTCGGCGGCGCCCCCCACCAGCGCCGGGCGCCCGTAGAAGCCCGCGCAGCCGGCCAGGTCCAGGTCGCCGCCGGCCAGCCGCCACGCGTGGCTGCCGCCGAAGCAGAAGCCGACCGTGACCACCGGCAGCTCCGCGCCGGCCCGGTCGCGGAGGTGGGCGATCGCGGCGGTGACGTCGGCGTCGATCCCCTCGGGCGTGGTGCGCGGGATGTGCGCCTGCCAGTCGAACCCCTCGGGCCGGACGCCGTCGGCGCACACCCCGGCGGTCCGCCCGAACCAGTCGATCGCCACGGCGGCCAACCCGGCTTCGGCGAACCGCTCGGCCAGGGCGACGTAGTAGGGGTGCAGCCCGCGGATGTCGGGGAGGACGACCACCCCCGCGCGCGCGGTCCCCTCGGGCAGCGCGGTGGCGGCCGTGAAGGAGGCGCCGTCGGCCGCGGTGAGCGTGGTCGTGCTGCGCTCGCGCACCGGGCCGGTGCGCGGAGGGGCCGGCGGTCGGCTGTCGTGGTCGTGGCACATCGTCGTCCTCCCGGTCAGGCGTCGGCGTCGCCGGCGGCGGTCTCCACCCGGCCGCCGAGGACCGAGGCCGCCACCTCGCGGCGGACCACGACGAGCCAGTCGTGCTGCCGGTCCGCCTGGTGGATCAGCCGCTCGAACAGCTCGACGTCGACGCGTCGGTCCACCTCGCCCAGGGCGCGCAGCGTCTCGAACCCTGCGCGCTTCGCCACCACCGCGGTGGCGATGAACTCCCACTCGACGAGGTCGCTGAGCGGCGAGCGGGTGAAGAGCCGCCCGTTGAGCTTGAACCGGCCGAGCTTCTCGGCCGCCCATGTCACGGCCTGCTTGTACTCGCGCACCGGCACCCCCAGCGCACGCATCGTCGTCAGCAGCGCGGCACGCTCCTCGCGGAGCTCGTCGAGCAGCTCCGCGAGCGCGTCGTCGTGCGGCCCGCCGCGGTGGTGGCCGAGCATGCGGGTGACGAGCTCGACGCCGCCGGTGGCCGCGGCGAGGTGGTCGTTGCAGTAGACGGTCAGCAGGTCGGGGTTGCGGGCGCCACCGGGGGCACGCGACTCGGGCACCAGGCCTCCAGGGGCGGGAACGGCGACGGGGCCCCAGTCTTCCCTCCGTACGGCACAGCCCGCTCGGCGTGTGCCCCGGTCAGCCGCGGAGCAGGACCGCGACCCCGACGCAGCCGGCGGCCCACAGCCCGCTGGCCAGGGTGCCCACGATGAACCGCTCGGCCGCCGCCGGCGCGCGCAGCTCCGAGAACCGGCCCAGCCCCTTGACGGCGAGGACGACGGCGAGCCCCTCGGGCCAGCCGACGAGGAGGGTGGCGGCGATCGCCCCCCGCTCCAGCACGCCGATCCAGGCCCCGCCCCGGAGGATCTCGGGATCCTGCGGCCCGCCCGACACCCCGGCGGCGGCGGGGTCGGCGGCGTGCAGCACCGCCGTCGCCACCGGACCGCCACCGGTGACCGCGGCGAGCGCCGCGAGCGCCGCGCCGGCCTGCGCCGCGCCCGCCCCGCCCGTGGCCGGCCAGGCGAACGCGGCGGCGACCGCGAGCGCGCCCACCAGGGCGATCGCGCCGGTGGCGACGGAGGCCCGCTCGCCGCGGAGGGCCAGGGCCAGCCCGGTCACGCAGACCAGGGCGAGGAGCACGAGGACCGCGACGGTCATCCGGCCGCCCTCTCCAGGAGCCGGGCCGCCGTCGGCCGCAGCTCGCGCTCGAGGTCCCAGGACGCGGCGCTCAGGCGCTGGCCCACGGCCTGCCGGGTGATCCCCAGCGCCTCGGCCGCCTCGGCCTGGGTCCGCCCGCTCTCGACCAGCTCGATCGCCTCCCACGCCTGCCGGCTGCGGCGCCCCACCAGGACCGCCAGCGCACCGAGCACCGCCTGCGCATCGGCGGCGTCGGAGGCTACCGCCCCGCGCACCGCCAGGCGCACCGACCGCTGCTTGGCCGCGTCGACGGCACGCCGGGCGCACAGGAAGGCCGGCCCCGCCGCGGCCCGGGTGCTGGGAGGCAGCGGGTGCTGGACGGCCCCGGCGCCGATGCCGATGCTCCACCCGCCCAGCCGGACCAGCCGCAGGGCGACGTCGACCGCCGTCTCCGGCTCACCCAGGACACCCTGGAACTCGTCCCCCGCCGTCCGCTCGAAGGCCAGCACCGCGCCGACGCCGGCGTTGAGCTCGGCCAGCACGTCGGCGACACGGTCGGGCCCGCGCCGGCTGCCTCGCTGGTCGACGGTCAGGACGTACACCATCGCGAAAGACTCACACCTTTCACCTCCGCGTGCAAGTCTCAGAGCTTGTCGGCCACCTCGGCGGGGAAGCCGCCGGTCGCGATCGGGCCCCACGCGGTCACGGTCACCCGGACCAGCGCCTTCCCCTGCCGCTGCATGGCCGCGCGGTACTCCGCCCAGTCGGGGTGCTCCCCGCTGATGGACCGGTAGTACTCGACCAGGGGCTCGAGGGCCTCCGGCAGCTCGAGCACCTCGGCCTCCCCGTCGAGCTGCACCCACGGACCGTCCCACTCGTCGGAGAGCACGCACAGCGAGACCGCGGGGTCGCGCCGGGCGTTGGTCACCTTCGCCCGCTGGGGGTAGGTGGAGACGACCACCCGCCCCTCGGCGTCCACCCCGCAGGTGACCGGGGAGAGCTGGACGCCCCCCTCGCGACGTCGGGTGAGCAGCACCGCCCGGTGCCGTGGGCGGAGGAACTCCAGCAGGGACTCCCGGTCGACCCGGTCGGCGGTCGCGATCTTCGGCATGCCGCGCACGCTACGACGCGGGTGTGATGATCGTTTCCTGCCCGGTCGGTCGCGCACATCTGTGTTGAGATCGGTGCATGAGGATCCGCTTGCCCGGTCGCACCGACCCGCCGCCGGACGGGACCCCCGACGACGTCGAGCCCGACCAGCCGACGCCGGAGGCCGGTGTCCAGCCGGCCACGCACGCCCCCGCCCCCACCCGTGAGCGCGGGGAACGCCTGCACCGGGCGAGCCGGGCCGTGGCCGTCGCCTCGGCCGAGCTGCTGCTGATCGTCGGCGGTGTGTACGTCCTCGGCTGGGTCGTCGGACAACTCTGGGTCGTCCTGCTGCCGGTCGTGCTGGGCCTGCTGTTCACCACCGTGCTGTGGCCGCCCACCCGCTTCCTGCGCAACCACGGCTGGCCGGCGGCCCTGGCCGCCCTCACCGTCCTGCTCACCTTCCTCGCCGCCTTCGGCGGGATCATCGCGCTGATCGCGCCCCCCGTCGTCCGGCAGGTCGAGGAGCTCGCCGACGGCGTCAGCGTGGGCCTCCAGCAGCTGCAGGAGTGGCTGACCGGCCCGCCGTTCAACCTCGGCCAGGAGCAGATCGGCACCGCCGTCGACCAGGCGATCGACTCGATCCAGGGCAACGCGCAGAACATCGCCTCCTACGCCGTCACCGGGGCCACCGCGATCGGCGGGATCCTGATCAACCTGGTGCTGGCGCTGGTGCTGACCTTCTTCTTCCTCAAGGACGGCCCCCGCTGGGTGCCGTGGCTCGCCGCGCAGACCGGCCCCCCGGCCGCCCCGCACGTCGCCGCCCTCTCCTACAAGACCTGGTCGACGCTGTCGGAGTTCATCCGGCAGCAGGCCCTGGTGGGGTTCTTCGACGCCTTCTTCATCGCCCTCGGGCTCTGGATCCTCGGCGTCCCGCTGGTCCTGCCCCTGGCGGTGCTGACCTTCTTCGGCGCCTTCGTCCCGATCATCGGTGCCTTCGTCGCCGGCGGTTTCGCGGTGCTGATCGCCCTCGTCGACAGCGGCCTCACCACGGCCCTGATCGTGCTCGGCATCGTGATCCTCGTGCAGCAGATCGAGGGCAACATCCTGCAGCCGATCCTGCAGGGCCGGGGGCTGAACCTGCACGCCGCCGTGGTCATCCTGGCCGTGACCGCGGGCGCCAGCCTGGCCGGCATCGTCGGCGCCTTCCTCGCGGTCCCGGTCACCGCGCTCATCGCCGTCGCCTACCGCTACGCGCGTGACCAGCTCGACGGGAAGTCGCCGGAGATCCTCCCCAACGGCACGCGGGCGCAGATCGTCCCCGACGAGGTCGGCGCCCACCTGACCCGCGAGCCGGTCGCCGAGCCCGCGGGCCAGGACGCCGACGGGCGCGAGGGCCGGCAGGAGACGGCGAACCGCTGAACAGGCCGGCCGGGCGCACCCCACCGGGAATGCGGCGGTGCGCCCGGCGGCTCTACCGGGCGAGGTGTGACCCGCCGTCACGCCGCACGACCCCCACAGGAGGTGCCCCGTGGCCCAGCGACCGGACGACCTGGTCGAGCTGCTCCCGGCGGCGGAGCCGTTCCTCGCCCGCGAAGCGGCGGTCGGCGACGCGGCCGAGCGGCAGGGGCTCGTGCTGGTGCACGACCTGGCCGGCGACTTCGACGCCGCCTCCGCCGGCACGCTCGCCGGCGCCCACCTGCTGGCCGGCCTCCCGCACGAGGTGATCGCCCGCTTCGACGTCGACAGCCTCGTCGACTACCGGGCCCGCCGGCCACGCATGACCTTCAACGCCGACCGCTACGAAGCCTTCACCGCGCCGGAGATCCTGCTGTACGCCGTCGAGGACGACGCCGGCGCGCCGTTCCTGCTGCTGCACGGCGCCGAGCCCGACTACGCCTGGGAGCGTTTCGTCGCCGCGGTCGGCGGGCTGGTCGAGCGGCTCGGCGTCACCTCCGTCGCCGCGCTGCAGGCGATCCCGATGCCGGTCCCCCACACGCGGCCGGTCACCGTCACCGCCCACGCCACGCGCCGGCAGCTGATCGAGTCCTACCCGGTCTACTGGGGCGAGCTGCGCATCCCGGGCAGCGTCTCGGCGCTGCTGGAGCTGCGCATGGGCGAGGCCGGGGTGGACGCCTTCGGGGTGGCCGCCCACGTGCCCCACTACCTGGCGCAGGCCACCTACCCCGCCGCGTCGCTCGCGCTGCTCGAGAACCTGGAGCAGCTCACCGGCCTGCGGCTGCCCACCGAGGCGCTGCGCGAGGCCGCCGAGCTGCACCGCACCGAGGTCGACGCGCAGATCGCGCGGTCGGCCGACAACGTCGCCGTCGTCGCGGCCCTCGAGCAGCAGTACGACTCCTTCACCGCCGCCCGCGAGGGCACCGACCTGCTCGGCAGCACCGGCGAGGTGCCCAGCGCCGAGGAGATCGGCGCCGAGTTCGAGCGGTTCCTCGCCGACCAGGACCGCCGCCGGGAGTGAGCCCCCTCGTCGCCGGCCCAGCGACCCCGCGCGCCCCGGGCCGGGATCAGGTTCCCTGATCGTGGCGTGTCCTCCCTCGCGGTGTGCGGTGAGGGTGGACGCGCTGCGGTGAGGGAGGACGCCGCCGGCCGGACCTGCTCGGCCGGCCCGCGGCGCACCTGGCCGCGGGGTCGGGACCGGCGGACGACGCACGGCGGGCCGCGACCGGTGATCCGGTCGCGGCCCGCCGCGGTGGTGCTGGTGTCGCCCGAGGATCAGCCGGCGACGACGACCCGCTCGTTGGGCACGCAGTGCGTCATGACCAGGCCGGTCACGTCGCGCGGGCCGTTCTTGCCGAGGTTGGCGGCGCGCTGCTGCTCCTCCTCGGTGAGCGTCTGGGTCTGCAGCGGCGGCAGGCCCCGGACGTCGTCGGCGGTGATGCCGAGCGCGTCACCGACGCGCTGCCCCCACTCGTCCTCGCACATGAAGAAGTGCCAGACCATCCGCTCCTGGATCTCGCGGCGGCACTGCTGGAGGGCGCCGACCAGGTTGGTGACCAGGTCGTCCTTCTCCCATTGCTCGCTGAGCAGGTAGCGCTCGCCGGCCTGCTTGTAGTCGTTGGTCCGCGGGATCCGCTTGCGGGTGAGCCGGCCGTTGATGACCGGGCCCTGCTCGTCGTGCGTGGGGTAGGTCGCCTCGCGCAGCCCGCCGGTGATCGACGGCTCGTAGTTGACGTGCGGGTTGGCGCCCACGTTGTCGCGGCCGTAGGACATCGGGCCGCCCTGCTGGTTGGTGTTCACCGGCACCTTGGGGCGGTTCACCGGCAGCTGCAGGTAGTTCGGCCCCACGCGGTAGCGCTGGGTGTCGGAGTAGGAGAACGTCCGGCCGACCAGCATCTTGTCGTCGGAGAAGTCCAGCCCGTCGACCAGCACGCCGGTGCCGAAGGCGATCTGCTCGTTCTCCGCGAAGAAGTCCTCGGGCATCCGGTTCAGGGTCATCGTCCCGACCTTGCGGAGCGGGAAGACCTCCTCCGGCCACACCTTGGTGTCGTCCAGCGGGTCGAAGTCGAGCTCGGGGTGCTCGTCGTCGCTCATGAGCTGCACGTGCAGCTCCCACGACGGGAAGTCGCCGGCGGCGATCGAGTCGTAGAGGTCCTTGGTGTGCGCACCGAGGGTCTGCGCCTGGACGGCGGCACCGTCCGCGGCGGTGTAGGACTTCACGCCCTGCTTGGGCAGCCAGTGGTACTTGACCAGGACGGTCTCACCCTGGGCGTTGACCCACTTGTAGGTGTTCACGCCGAAGCCCTGCATGTGCCGGTAGGACGCCGGCAGCCCACGCGGGCTGAAGACCAGCGAGACCATGTGCATGGCCTCGGGGGTCTGGCTGAAGAAGTCGAACGCGCGCTCGGCGACGTTGGCCTCGAAGGTGACCGGGTCCGGCTTCTGCGAGTGGATGAAGTCGGGGAACTTGATGGCGTCCCGGATGAAGAAGACGCCCAGGTTGTTGCCGACGAGGTCCCAGTTGCCCTCCTCGGTGTAGAACTTCACGGCGAAGCCGCGCGGGTCGCGGGCCATCTCCGAGGAGTCGCGGCCACCGGCCACGGTCGAGAAGCGCAGCGCGACGTCGGTGCGCTTGCCCTTCTCCTGGAACAGCTTCGCGCGGGTGTACGTCGCGATCGGCTCGTCGCCGACGGTGCCGTCGGCCTCGAAGTAGCCGTAGGCGGTCACGCCGCGGGCGTGCACCACGCGCTCCGGGATCCGCTCCCGGTCGAAGTGGCTGATCTTCTCGAGGAACTGGTAGTTCTCCAGCGTGGCGGGGCCCCGGGCGCCCACCGTCCGCTGGTTCTGGTTGTCGTAGACCGGGTGGCCCTGACGGTTGGTCAGGACCGGCTTGTCGGCCTGGCTGGGCGCCGTGCCCTGCGATGCGACGTCGGTCATGCTCTCGTTCCTCCTCGGATTCCGTGCTCTTCGAGCCGCTCGGGTTCGGCGGCGTCCGCGACCCTGCGGCCGCGGTCCTGGCAGGTCCGGCACAGGCCCCAGAACACGACCTCGGCCTCGTCGACGACGAAGCCGGCCGTGTCCGACGGGGCCAGGCAGGGGGCTGCGCCCACGGTGCAGTCGACGTCAGCGACCGCGCCGCACGAGCGGCAGACCAGGTGGTGGTGGTTGTCGCCGACCCGCAGCTCGAACAACGCGGGCGCACCCGCGGGCTCGATCCGGCGGGCGATCCCCGCGGCGACCAACGCCTTGAGCACGCCGTAGACGGCCTGCGGGGACAGCGACGGGTGCAGCACGCGGGCGCCGGTCACGATCGTCTCGGCGTCCGCGTGCGGACGGTCGCCCAGCACGCTCAGCACCGACAGGCGGGGACGCGTCACGCGCAGCCCTGCCTCTCGCAGCTGGTGCGCCCAGGTCGTCTCCATCGGGACCCATCCAACGCCCTTTTCTTGAGTCAGTCAAGAAAAGGGCGTCCACTGTGGGTGACGACGGCCGGGCCTCGCCGCCCCGACGATCAGCCTCCCTGATCATCGAGCGTCCTCCCTCACCGTGCACCACGAGGGAGGACACCGCGCGATCAGGTCACCTGATCATCGCGCGGACGGGGGCGTGGTGGTCAGGCGAAGACGATGGTGCGGTCGCCCTCGACGATGACCCGGTCCTCCACGTGCCACGTCACCGCCTGGGCCAGCACCTGCCGCTCGACGTAGCGCCCGACCCGCCGCATGTCCTCCACCGTGGCGCGGTGGTCGACGCGGGCGACCTCCTGCTCGATGATCGGCCCGGCGTCCAGCTCGGCGGTCACGTAGTGCGCGGTGGCGCCGATCAGCTTCACCCCGCGGTCGTGTGCGGCCTGGTACGGGTTCGCGCCCACGAACGCCGGCAGGAAGCTGTGGTGGATGTTGATCAGCCGCTCGGGGAACCGCGCGCAGAACTCCGGCGAGACGATCTGCATGTAGCGCGCCAGCACCACCAGGTCGACGTCGCCCACGATCTCCAGCGCCCGCGTCTCGGCCTCGGCCTTGGCGCCCGGCGTGACCGGCACGTGGTGGAAGGGGATGCCGGCCGCGGCCGCCACCGGCTCCAGGTCGGGGTGGTTGCTGACCACCGCGGTGATGTCGGCCCGCAGGTCACCGGCGCGGACCCGGTAGATCAGCTCCTGCAGCACGTGGTCGGTGCGGCTGACGAAGACGGCGACGGTCGGGCGGTGCGCGGCCTCGACCAGCCGCCAGGTGAGCCGCCAGGCGCGGGTGAGCTCGCCCAGCCGCTCCTCGAGCTCGGCGCGCCGGCCGGCGAGGTCGGCCAGCACGAACTCCAGCCGCAGGGTGAAGATGCCGCCGCTGGGGTCGGAGGAGTGCTGCTGGGACTCGGTGATGTTCGCGCCGACGTCGGCCATCAGACCGCTGAGCGCCGCGACGATCCCCGGACGGTCGGGGCAGCGGACGACGAGCCGTCCCAGGTCGGCGGTGCGGGGATCGAGCTGACCAGCGGCGGACATGGCCGGAATCGTCCCAGAGCCGGGCCGGCGCCCCCGGAGAGGGGCGGCCGCTCACACCCCGGGAAGGGATGCGCGCACGGCGCCGGCGACGTCGAACAGGTCGCCGTACTCCTCGACGCGGGCCAGCACCTGGTCGGTGGTGAAGCGCAGCTCGGCCGGGTCGAGGGAGCCGTCGCGGACGGCGTCGACCTCGTCCCAGCCGATGGGCGTCGAGACCGTCGCCCCCGCCCGCGCCCGCAGCGAGTACGGCGCCACCGTCGTCTTGGCCGGGTTGTTCTGGCTCCAGTCGATGAGGACCTTCCCCGGGCGCAGCGCTTTCTCCATCCGCCAGACGACGTGGTCGGGCGTCTCGGCCGACAACTCCTGCGCCAGCTTCTTCGCGTACCGGCTGGGGTGCTCCCGGTCATCGGGCGTCTCGATCGGCGCGTACACCTGCATGCCCTTGGAGCCCGACGTCTTCACCACCGGATCGAGCCCGTCGGCCTCCAGCCGCTCCCCCAGGCGCTCGGCGACGAGGCAGCACTCGTACAGGCCGGTCTCGGGCCCCGGGTCCAGGTCGAGCACCAGCAGGTCGGGCAGCTGGGCCACCCCGTCGTCGTCGACCCGCCACTGCGGCACGTGGACCTCCAGCGCCGCCAGGTTCGCCGCCCAGGCCAGGTCCGGGACGTCGGCCAGCAGGACCATGTCGAGCGTCTCGCGCCCCCGCGAGCTGCCCGGGCTCGGCAGCGTCACCCGGCGCACCCAGTCCGGGGCGTGCCGGGCGCTGTTCTTCTCGAAGAACGCAGGCCCCTCCACGCCGTCGGGCCACCGGGTGAAGGTCACCGGGCGACCGGCCACGTGCGGCAGCAGCACCGGCGCGATCCGCACGTAGTAGTCGATGACCTGCGCCTTGGTGAAGCCGACCTCGGGGAAGAGCACCTTCTCCAGGTTCGACACCGCGAGCCGCCGGCCGCCGATCTCGACGAGCTGCTTGGCGGGGCTCATGGTTCGCTCCCGCGGGACGCTCCGCTCACGGTGCTCACGACTCCCGCACCACGTCATCGGGCTCGAGGTCGTCCCGGACGCCGCGCCAGATCGGGTGCCGCAGCCGGCCCTCCGCCGTCCACACCGCGTAGGCCACCTCGCCCACGAGGTCGGGCTCCACCCAGTGCGCGTCGCGGGTGACCTCGCGGGGCAGGTGGCCGTCGAAGGGCGGGGTGCGCCGCCGGGTGAGCAGCCGCTGCAGGTCGCGCAGGTCCTGGTCGCCGAAGCCGGTGCCCACGTGCCCGACGTACACCAGCCGGCCGTCCTCGTCCGGCACGCCGACGAGCAGCGAGCCGATGGTGCCCGCGCGCCGTCCCTGCCCGGGCCGCCACCCGCCCACGACGACCGACTGGGTCAGGAAGTTCTTGATCTTGCGCCAGTCGGGGCTGCGGACCCCCTCGCGGTACGGGGAGCGCAGCCGCTTGGCGACGACGCCCTCCAGGCCGTTCTCCTCGCTCGCCGCCAGCACCTCCGCGCCCTGACCCGGGAACCAGGGCGTCAGCACCCAGCGGCCACCGGCCGGGGCCAGCTCGTCGAGGAGCTCCCGGCGCTCGGCGTAGGGGTGCGAGCGCAGGTCGGTGCCGTCGAGGGCGAGCAGGTCGAAGACCAGGTAGCTCACCGGCGCCGCCGTCGCCAGGCGCGGCACCTCCGGCCCGGTGCGGTGCATGCGGCTCTGCAGCGCGCCGAAGTCCGGCCGCCCCCGGGCGTCCATCAGCACGACCTCACCGTCGACGACGGCGTCGCGAGCGGCCAGCGTCTCCGGGAGCCGCGCCACCTCGGGGTAGCGGACGGTGATGTCGCCGCCCTTGCGCGAGGCGAGCGTCAGCCGCCCGTCGCGCACCCCGGCGACCGCCCGGACGCCGTCCCACTTGAACTCGAAGCCCCACCCGTCGTCCTCGGCGGGCATCTCCCCGGGGACGGCGAGCATCGGCAGCGGGAGGTCGGCCGGCTCGGGCGCCGCCACCTCAGGCGCTGCGGCGGGCCCGCTTGGCCGGTGGCTTGTCGCCGCCGGCGGCCCGCGCGGTCGTCTTCTTCGCCGGGGTGGCCGCCGCCTTCCGGGGGGCGGCCTTCTTCGCGGCGGCCTTCTTCGCCGGCGCCTTCTCCCCCGTGTCGTCCGCCGCCTTCCGCGGCGCGGCCTTCCGCGCGGACGTCGCCTTCTTCGCCGGCTCGGCGGGGGCGTCGTCCGCCGAGCCGCCCCGGGCCCGCTCGACGCTGCGGCGCAGGGCGCTCATCAGGTCGACGACGGCGGCACCGTCGTCCGGGGCCTCGGCCGCCGGCTGGGCCACCTCGCCGCCGCTCTGCTTCGCCTCCAGCAGGGCGGTCATCGCCTCGCGGTAGTCGTCGGTGAACTGCGTCGGGTCGAACTCGGTGGTCATCGAGCCGATGAGCGCCTCGGCCATCGTCAGCTCCTGCGGCCGCACCGAGATGTCCTCGTCGAGGAAGGCGAAGTCGGGGCGCCGGATCTCGTCCGGCCACCGCATCGTGTGCAGCACCAGGACGCCGTCGCGCACGCGCAGGGCCGCCAGCGACTCGCGCTGCCGCAGCGCGATCTTCGTGATCGCCACCTGGCCGGCGTTCTCCAGCGCGTCGCGCAGCAGCACGTAGGGGCGGGCCGCGGGGCCGTCGGGCTCCAGGTAGTAGGTCTTCTCGAACATGATCGGGTCGATCTCGCCCTGGTCGACGAACTCCAGGACCTCGATCTCCCGGCGGGTGCTGAGCGGCAGCTCCTCGAAGTCCTCGTCGGTGAGGATCACCACCTCGCCGCTGGGCAGCTCGTAGCCCTTGGCGATGTCGGAGTACTCCAGCTCCTCGCCGTCTACCGAGCACACCCGCCGGTACTTCACGCGGCCGCCGTCGGCGGCGTGCACCTGGTGGAAGCGGATGTCCTTGTCCTCGGTGGCCGAGTACAGCTTCACGCCGATGCTGACCAGGCCGAACGACACGGCGCCGCGCCAGATCGATCGCATGCCGACCCTCCCTCGCGCCCGTTCCGATGGGCGGTCCCGGACCCGCAGCCGGGTCAAGATCGCAGGATAGGTCCGCGGCGCCCTCCGCGGCAGCGCGAACGCCGCGCCGGGTCCCCCCGACGGAGGACCGCGGACCTCTCACACCTGCTCGGCCGCCCCGTCGTCCGCCGGCGCGAGCGCCCCGTTCTGGATCGAGTCGTAGACGAACTGCAGGACGTCGGAGCCGGCGACCGTCGTCATGGTCAGCGCGGCCAGCCGGGTGGCCCGGGGCGCGGTCACGTACCCGAAGACGAACGCCGTCCCCACCCACTGGGCCAGGCAGAAGGGGCAGGTCAGCAGCTCGCCGACGGCGTGCTTGACGCCGCCGTGCTCCCGCACCTCCTCGGCCACCTCGGCGTGCCCGGACGTCCCCTCGTAGCGCACGAACGGTGCCCGCAGCGGGCTGGTGACCGGGTCCTTGGCGATGCGGCGGGCCAGCCGGAACGTGGCGATGGTCAGCAGCGCGACGTCGCCCGGCGGGATGCGGTCGGGCAGCTGCTTGCCGGCGGCCCGCACCGCCGCGGCGCCGCCGGCCACCAGGCTCGCGTAGACGCCCATGGCCCCCAGGTCCCCGGCCAGCGGCCGGGGCTCGCCCTGGGTGTACTCGCGCTTCTGGGTGCGTGCCCACCGGCGGAGGGGTGCTCCGACCCGCTGGACCTCGTCTGCGATCGCCATGGCCCCCCGCTACCCGGCGGGCGCACGACCATGCCGCCCGCACGGAGGCAGTGCCAGGACCCACACCGGCGCATGGCGGCCGGGCACCCGGGTAGGGCGGGAGTCCGACGCCGGTCCCCCGACCGGCGCGGCGTCCCCGTGCGACGCCGGCGAGAACCACGCGCGCACCCCGCGCAGAGACGGAGGCACCGCATGACGCAGCCCGAGGGCCAGACCGCGCGCGACGTCTTCCCCGAGGACGACGGCATCCCCGAGGTGGCGCAGGACGACTCCCCCACGCAGGCGTGGAAGGAGGATCCCCAGTTCGCGCCGCTGCCCGGCGAGCGGCCCACCGCCACCACCGACTTCGGCACCACCGCCCGGGAGCAGTCCGAGGGCGAGTCGCTCACCGGCCGGCTGGAGCGGGAGCTGCCCGACGACGCGCTCGACGTCCGGCCGGCGGAGGACCCGTCGCGGGCGGAGGCCCAGCTGGAGCAGGACACCTCGACCACCCCCGAGAGCGACTCCGGCACCAACCGCACGGCCGACGACGTGGAGGCCACCGCGGACCTCCCCGTGGGGGGTGAGGGTCCCGAGGAGTCCGCCGTCCACGTCATAGACGGCTGAGCCCCTCCCCCCACGCACCACCGACCCACCCCCCGTGGCCCCGACCGGGTGCCCGCCGGGGGGGTGGGTTGGCGCGCGCCCGGCAGGTTGTCTACGTTGGGTCAGCGGTTCAGCAGGCAGCCGCAACGTGCCGGGCCCGGTGGCCCGGTGCGCGACACGTTCGACCACCGCGAGCCGGGGGCCCGGGCCCCCGGAGACGCGGAGCGGTAGATTGTCCGGGCGGCCCGTCGTCCGGGTCCGCCGAGAGGAGCCACTGTCCGTGACCACTTCCGACCTGCCCGCCGAGGGGCAGCCCGACGTGTCGACCGAGGGCACCGAGGCACCCTTCGACGACGTGATCACGCTGTCGACCTCCACCGACGAGGACGGCGCTGTCACGGTCACGGTCGTCGGCGAGGTGGACACCTTCACCGCTCCGGTCCTCCGTTCGACCCTCGACAGCCAGCTCGAGCAGCAGCCGCGTGAGCTGGTGATCGACCTGTCCGGCGTCCAGTTCCTGGGCTCGGCCGGTCTCGCCGTCCTGGTCGAGACGCAGAAGTCGGCCCGCAGCCGCGAGGTCGCCCTGCGCCTCATCGCCACCACGCGCGCCGTCACCCGGCCGCTCGAGGTGACCGGCCTGATCGATCTCTTCACGATTGCCGACGCCCGCTAGCGACGCCTCGTCCCGAGCACGACGAAGGCCCCCCGGTCCGCCGGGGGGCCTTCGTCGTGCTCATGCGGTGAGCAGACGGCAGACGGCCTGCTCGAGCACCTTCTGGGTGTCCCGGTCGGCCTCCGCCTCGTCCGCCTCCCCCAGCGCCTCGGCGACCGTCTCGCCGTGCTCGAACCGGTCGACGACGCGGGGGTCGACGTAGCTGGCCTTGCAGACCGCCGGCGTGTTGCCCAGCTGCTCGCTGACCCGCTTGTACGCGGCGCTGACCAGCTTCTTCCGGGCGGTCCTCGACGCCGGCGGGGGCGCCTCGGCGAGCGCGGCCGCCATGAGCACGGTCGCCGTCCACGTGCGGAAGTCCTTGGCCGAGATCTCGGCGCCGCTGATCTCCTTGAGGTAGGCGTTGATCTCCGCGCTCGTGACGTCGCGCCACTCGCCGTCCTCGGTCTGGTAGGCGAGCAGGTCCTCGCCCGCGTCGGCGGGGCGCTCGAGCAGCTGGCGGACGACGGTGGCGGTCGGCCGGTCGGTGATCTCCACCTCGCGCTCGATGCCGCCCTTGGCGACGTAGGAGTAGAAGGTCCGCTCGCCGCGCACCGAGACGTGGGAGCGCTTGAGCGTGGCCAGGCCATAGGTGCCGTTCTCCTCCTCGTACTGCTCGCTGCCCACGCGGAACGCACCGAGGTCGAGCAGCCGGATGGCGGTGGCCAGCACCCGCTCCCGGCTGAGACCGCGGCTGCGCAGGCCCGCGCGCACGGCGTCGCGCACATCGGGCAGCTGGCGGGCGATCTCGAGCACGCGCTCGTGCTTCTCGGCGTCCCGGCGGGCGCGCCACTCGTCGTGGTAGCGGTACTGCCGCCGTCCCGCGGCGTCCAGCCCCGTCGCCTGGATGTGCCCGTTGGGCCACGGGCAGATCCAGACGTCCTTCCAGGCGGGCGGGACGGCGAGCGACCGGATGCGGTCCAGCCGCTCGTCGTCCCGGATCAGGGTGCCGTCGGTGTCGTAGTACGCGAAGCCGCGCCCGGCCCTGCGGCGTCGGAAGCCGGGGCCGTGCACGTCGCTGCGCCGCAGTCTCACGGACCGTCCATGGGCACCGGAGGCGTTCCGCAAACGCCGTGGTACGCAGGGTCACAGCTCAGCGGAGGTCGACCAGCCCGTCCAGGCCGCTGATCTCCAGCACATGGCGGGTGACGCCGCCCGCGGGGGCGTGCACCGCCAGGCGCCACGACTCGTCCCGGGCGATGCGCGCCATGGCCAGCACGACGCGGACCGCCGCGCTGCTGAAGAGGGCGACCTCGCAGAGGTCGAGCTCCATGGGGATGGCGCCGCCGTGGCTGGCCTCCAGCATCCGGATGCGCAGCTGCTCGGCGGCGGCGGCGTCGATGGCACCCCCCGCCCGCACGACGGGGCGCGGGCCCTCGCGGTCGACCACCACGTCGGCGCCGTCGGTGACGCGCTGCGGATCGGTCTCCTCGTCCGGGGTCCGCCGCAGCCGGAAGCTCAACGTCACCGTCGTCCCGTGGTCCTCCGTCAGGGTCACGCCGTCGACCAGCTGCCGCATGATCAGCAGCCCGCGCCCCCGGTCGCCGGGGTCGCGGTCCGGCGGGCGCCAGGTGCCCTCGTCCTGGACGGTGACGGTGAGGACGCCGTCGACGTCGACCTGCGCGGTCACCGACATCGGGCCGGGCTCGGCGCCCCGGTAGGCGTGCTCGGCGGCGTTGGCGCAGGCCTCCCCGACGGCGACCATGACCCCCACCCGGTCCTGCTCCCCCATGCCCAGCTCGGTCAGCCAGGCGTTGAGCCGGCGGCGCACGCCGGGCAGCGCCGCCGGCACCGCCGTCAGGTCCAACCGGAGCGCCTCGTGGGTGGTGGCCCGCCGGTGGGCGACGAGGACGGCGACGTCGTCGAGCCAGCCGTGCGGCCGGCGCACGCCCTCGGCGATCGCCCCGGCGAGCCCAGCCGCCGCCTCGACGTCGAGGGCACCGGGCTCGTCCAGCGCCTCACGGGCGGCGGAGCCGAGCCGCTCGAGCGCCTCGGCGGGGGGCTCGTCGAGTCCGGCGACCGCGCCGTTGGAGAACAGCACGAGGGTGGCGCCCTGGGCCAGCTGCGCCTCGTGCAGGGGGGCAGGAGCCCCGGGGAGGCTGCCGAGCGGGGGCCGGGGGGTCACGGTCAGGAACGTGCTGCGGCCCCCCGCGTCCACCACCAGCGGCGCGGGGTGCCCGGCAGCGCTGTAGACCAGGCGCCCGCTGGCGGCGTCCAGGACGCCGTAGAAGACCGAGGTGCCCTCGACGTCGTCCATCTGGGCGGCGAAGGCGTCGAGCGCCGCGAGCACGGCTGCGGGCTCCGGGTCGCCGAGCAGGACCGAGCGCAGCGCGCCGCGCAGCCGGCTCATCGCAGCGGCCGCGGCCACCCCGTGCCCGACGGCGTCGCCCACCGCCAGGGCCACCCGCCCCTTGCCCAGCGGCACGGCGTCGTACCAGTCACCGCCAGCCGCCGAGATCTCGGTGGCGCGGTGGTAGCTGCCGGACAGCACGACGTCGGGGAGCATCGGCAGCGACGGCGGCAACAAGGCCTGCTGCGCCCGGTGGACGTCGTCGGCGGCGAGCGCTTCGATCACCAGGAGGGCACCCGGCCCGCCGGCGACCGCGAGGGGACGCACCGTGGCCGTCGCCATGGGTCCTTCGGGGCCGAGCGCGCCGCTGAGGGTCTCGGTCCGGCCGGCGCGCACCGCGGCGTCGACGAGGTCGGCCAGCGGGCGACCGGAGAGCTCGGGGAGGCCGCCGCGGCGCGCCTCCAGGCCCCGGGCGCGGGCGTTGGCCCACAGCGGCTCGGCGGCGTCTGCCGCGAGGCAGAACAGCGCGTCGGGCGAGCTCTCCATGGCAGCGAGCAGCACGGCGGAGCCCTCGTCCAGGGCGCCGTCGGTGCGGGGTGGCAGACTGCCGGAACCGGTGCTCATCTCCGGCCAGCAAACAGCAGGGCCCCGGTGGCGGCAACCGCGTCCCGGGGCGCAGAACCCGTGGTCCGCGCCACGTTTTGCGGTCGGTGCGGGCCGGGTAGGCAGCATCCTTGTGCACCGACCGGGAGCCCGGTCCGCGCCCCCACCGGAGGCCGGGCCGCCCGACACGTAGGACCGCCGCGGCTCGAGGGTCGAGCGCGCCGGGAACGAAGGAGCGGACGACGGATGGTCGACTCGAGGGCCCCCCTCGCGCAGGACGGACGGCGCGCGGAACGGCTGGAGCTGCGGGTGCCCACCACCCCGACCCAGCTGCCCGCGGTCCGGGCCATGGCCGGTGACCTGGCGATGCGCATGGACTACGACCTCGACGCGGTGGAGGATCTGCGCCTCGCGGTCGACGAGGCCTGCGCCACCCTGTCGACGATCGTGGAGGGCGATGCGCCGCTCACGGTCGTCTTCGAGACCACCCGGGCCGGCCTGCAGATCAGCGCCTGGGTGCCCACCTCCGACGGCACCGAGGTGCCCACCGACGGGTTCGGCTGGGCGGTGCTGGCTGCCCTGGTCGACTCCGTGGAGGGCCGCCGGTCCACCGAGCGCGAGATGCCCGGCGGCAACGGTGACGACGTCCCGGTCGCCGTCATCTCGCTCGCCAAGTACCTGCCGGGCCAGCGCCCGGCCGGCGTGGGCAGCGACGACAACGTCTCGGTGGCCCGGTGAGCCGGTCGGCCGCCGCCGACTCCGTCGAGGAGGAACCGCTGGACGCCACCGACGGCACGCCGGTCGCCCCCCCGGCGGACGAGCCGGTCGCCATCCCGGAGCAGCCCACTCGGGGCACCTCGGCCGCGCCGGTGGCCGACGCCGCGCCGGTGGCCGACGCCGAGCCGGTGGCCGAGGTGGAGCCGGACGCGCCCCCGCTGTCGGAGAACCGGCGCCGGGCCGAGCGGACGGCACCGCTGTTCGCGGAGCTCGCCACGCTGGAGAAGGCCGACCCCCGCCGGGAGCGGCTGCGGGAGATCCTGGTCGAGGAGCACCTCCCCCTGGTGCGCCACTTCGCGCGCCGGTTCAGCAACCGCGGTGAGCCCTTCGACGACCTGCTGCAGGTCGGCACCTTGGGGTTGATCGCGGCCATCGACCGGTTCGACCCGACGCGGGGCGTGGAGTTCCTCTCCTTCGCCGTCCCGACGATCACCGGGGAGATCAAGCGGCACTTCCGCGACCAGGGCTGGTCGGTGCGGGTGCCGCGCCGGCTGCAGGAGCTGCACCTGTCGCTCAACGCCGCGGTGGGCGAGCTGGCGCAGAAGAACGGCCGTGCGCCCACGCCGTCGGAGCTGGCCGAGCACCTCGGCATCCCGCGCGCGGAGGTGCTGGAGGGCCTGGCCGTGGCCAACGCCTACCGCAGCAGCTCGCTGGACGAGCGGCTCTCGGGCGAGGACGACTCCCCCACCCTGGCGGCGACGCTGGGCGAGGAGGACGCCGCGCTGGAGGGCGTGGAGTACCGCGAGTCGCTCCAGCCGCTGCTGGCCACCATCCCGGCCCGCGAGCGCCGCATCCTCATCCTGCGGTTCTTCGGCAACATGACCCAGTCGCAGATCGCCGCCGACATCGGCATCTCGCAGATGCACGTCTCCCGCCTGCTCAGCCAGACCCTGGCCAAGCTCCGCGAGGGCCTGCTCAAGGACTGAGGAAGGGCCTCCCTGCCCCCCGCACCTCGCACGCTCAGGCGCGGGCCCCTGCAGGGAGGCCCTACCAGCACGTCGCCAGGCTCAGGGCGGGCCCCTGGAGAAGGCCGTGGACGCCGATGGCCCAGAACTCCACGAGTTCTGGGCCATCGGCGTCCGGCGGTCGCTACTGCGCAGGCAGCTGCGGCGGGCCGTCCGGCGCGTCCGGGTCGTCGCTGCCGGCCCGGTTGCGCGGATCGGCGGCCGGACCGCTGTCCCGCACGTCCTGGGCGACCTGCGACAGGGGCGGCGGCGTCGGCACCGCGGGTGCGGTGTCGGTGATGCTCGAGAGCTCGATCTTCGCCTCGGGCTGGTCGGCCGCCCGCGGCAGCTGCGACTCGAACCAGGTGCTGGTGTCCAGCCCGCCGTCCTTCGGGCCGCTGCCGCCGTCACCGTCGCGGGCGGGGGGCACGTCCATCCAGGACTTCCCCTCCCCGGCGCCGCCGAGGTTCGCCAGCCCGTCCAGCGCCTTGCTGAACTCGCTCGGGACGATCCACATCTTGTTGGCGTCGCCCTGCGCGATCTGCGGCAGCGTCTGCAGGTACTGGTAGGCCAGCAGACCCTGGTCGGGCTTGCCGTCGTGGATGGCCTGGAAGACCGTCTCGATCGACTTCGCCTGACCCTGCGCCTGCAGGTACAGCGCCGCGCGCTCACCCTCGGCGCGCAGGATGCGGCTCTGCCGCTCGGCCTCCGCCTCGAGGATCGCGGCCTGCTTCTTGCCCTCGGCGGAGAGGATCGCCGCGGCCTTCTCGCCCTCGGCCGTGGTGATGGCCGACTGCCGCGCACCCTCGGCGGTCAGGATGATGGCGCGCTTGTCGCGGTCGGCGCGCATCTGCTTCTCCATCGAGTCCTGGATGGAGGGCGGCGGGTCGATGGCCTTGATCTCCACGCGCGCCACCCGCAGACCCCAGGGCCCGGTCGTGCCGTCGAGCACCGAGCGCAACTGGCTGTTGATCCCGTCGCGCCCGGTGAGCGCCCCCTCGAGGTTCAGGCCACCGACCACGTTCCGCAGCGTCGTCGTCGTCAGCTGCTCCATGCCGGTGATGTAGTTGGCGATGCCGTACACGGCCAGCCGGGGGTCGGTCACCTGGAAGTAGACGACGGTGTCGATGCCGACCTGCAGGTTGTCGGCCGTGATCACCGGCTGGGGCGGGAAGGAGATGACCTGCTCGCGCAGGTCGATCGTCGCGCGCACGCGGTCGACGAACGGCACCAGGACCGAGAGGCCGGGCGAGAGGGTGCGGCTGTACCGACCCAGTCGCTCGACGACCTTGGCCTGGGCCTGGGGGACGATCGTCACGCTCTTCGCGATCACGATGATCACGAGCACGGCGACGACGATCAGTGCGATGAGCGCCGCATCCACGGCTGGCTCCCTTCGTCGGGGGTCACCGTCGATCCTGCCCTGCCAGGTCCGGCCGGGTCAGCACCCTGGGGACGGCGTTCACTCCAGCGCGTCCCCGACGACGGCCGTCGCGCCGTCGACCTGCAGGATGCGCACGGTCTCGCCGACGGTGAAGGACTCCGCGCTGTGCTGGCTGCGGGCGCTCCACTCGTCGGCGCCCAGCCGGATCCGGCCGCCCGAGGCGTCGACGTCCGCGCTCACGACCGCCGTCCGGCCGATCAGCGTGTCCACGCCGTCGAGCTGCAGCGGCGTGCGGTCGGTGAGCTGCTTCTTCGCGATCGGCCGCACCGCCACCAGCAGGACACCCGAGACGATGATGAAGGTCGCCAGCTGCAACCACAGCGCCCCACCCAGCAGCGCGACCGCCATCCCCCCGACGGCCCCACCGGCCAGCATGAGCAGCACCAGGTCGAGGGTGAACATCTCCCCGACCGCCAGCGCCCCGGCTCCGATCAACCACAGCAACCACGCCATGGCCCGAGTCTGGCAGAGCCGGGCGCCCGGGACGCCCGCCTGCGGAGCGGCCGCCGCGTCGTAACCTCGACCGGTGCACGACGTCCCCGCCGGCCGGCTCGCGGTCTGGGCCACCGCCTGGCTCTCCGGGCGCAGCTCCTACGACGAGACGCTGGAGGCGCTGACCGGCGAGCACGCCCACCTCGTCACCGGCCTGCCGGGCGAGCCCGCGGCCGTCCCGCTCGGCGCGGCCCTCACGGCGCTGCGCGGGCTGGGCGAGCGGCGGCTGCGGCTGGTGCTGCCGGTGCCGGGCGACGTCCGGGGGTTGCCGGCGGTACCCGGGCTCGCACCGGCGGCCCTGGAGGCCGGCCAGGCCGCGGTCGGCGAGCGGGTGGCCCTGGTGCCGCGGTCGGGCCCCGAGGTGGTCACCTGGACGGCGTTCCCGCTGACCGGCGCCCTGCCCCCGCCGCCGGTCGAGGGCACGCTCCGGTCGGTGTCCGGCGCGCTGGACCTCGCCGTCGGCGACGCCGCCCGGACGCTGGCCGGGCTGGACCTCGCGCGGTGGCACCCCGAGGTCCCCGCGCTGCTGGCCGACCTGGCGCGGCCGAAGCCGGCCCCCGGCCTGCCGTTCGACCACGACCCGCTGGCGCTGTCGGTGCTCGGGCGGGCGCAGCGGCTGGCCGCGGTGCTCGATCTGGCCACCACCGACGCGCCGGGTGCGGCGGTCAACCAGGCGCAGATCGCCGCCCGGGACTCCGCCCTGCGCCCGCTGGCCGACGCGGTGCGCGGGGCGATCACCGCCGCCTACAACGACATCCCGAGGTGACGGCGGCGGGATCCGTCGCCGCCGGGCGACCCGCGCCGAGTGGGGCCCGGAGGGTCCCGCGCAGGCACGAAGCAGCGGCTCCGATCAGGCCGGGGACGGCTCCTGGCCGCCGTGGGGGCCGGTAGGCCGACGTTGGACGTAGCAACAGGAGGCCGGGCAGTTGGTGCCCAGGCGGGGCTCCCCGCCTGCCCGGCGCTCCTCGAGCAGCTCCCGCAGCGCCGTCACGAACGCCGGGTGGGTGCCGGCGGTGGCGGCCCGGGCGAAGGCGAGGCCGAGCTCCTCGGCGGTCTCCTCGGCCTCGTTGTCGAGGTCCCAGATCACCTCGAGGTGGTCGCTGACGAAGCCGACCGGGAAGAGGACGACGGCCTTCTCCCCGGCCTGCGCCAGGGCCGTCAGGTGGTCGTTGACGTCGGGCTCCAGCCACGGCACCGACGGCGGGCCGCTGCGGCTCTGCCACACCAGGTCGAACGGGCGGCCGGGAGCGGCGAGGTCCACGACCTGCTGGGCGGCGGCCTGGAGCTCGGCCTCGTAGGCGTGCCCCTCCGGCCCGGCGACGGCGGCCATCGAGTCGGGGATGCTGTGCGCGGTCGCCACCAGGCGCGCGGAGTCGCGCACCTCCTCGGGCAGCTCCGCCAGCGCCGCGGTGAGGGCGTCGGCGTTGGCGCGCACGAAGCCGTCGGCGTCGAAGTAGTGCGGCAGCTTCTCCGCGGTCGGCCCACCCGGTGCCGCGGCGTCCCCGGTGAGCGCGGCCCGGGCGCGGGCGATGTCCTCGTGGTACTGCCGGCACCCGGAGAAGGAGGCGTAGGCCGAGGTGGCGAGCACGTAGGCGTGCTGGATGCCGTCGTCGGTCATCTGCTGCCAGACGTCCTCGACGTACGGCGCCCAGTTGCGGTTGCCCCAGTAGAGCGGCAGGTCGATCCCGGCCGCCCGGAGCTCGGCCTCCAGCGCCGCGAGCAGGGCCTTGTTCTGGTCGTTGATCGGGCTGACGCCGCCGAAGTGGTGGTAGTGCTCGGCGACCTCCGCCAACCGCTCGCGCGGGATGCCGCGCCCACGGGTGACGTTCTCCAGGAACGGCATGACGTCGTCGTGGCCCTCGGGGCCGCCGAAGGAGAGCAGGAGCAGCGCCTCCCGCCGCCCGGGCGGGGCGGGCTCCGCCGACGGCGGGACGCCGCCGTTGTTGCGGACGGCCAGCGAGGGGTCCTCGTCGGGACGCTGACCGGCAGGGGTGATGTCGACGTTGGCGCGGGGCACGTGGGTTCTTTCCTCTTGCGGGGCGTCGGCGGATGCACTCACACGCCGACGGCGTGGAAGCCCCCGTCGACGTGGACGATCTCGCCCGTGGTGGCAGGGAACCAGTCGGAGAGCAGGGCGACGACCGCCTTGCCAGCGGGCTCCGTGTCGGTGACCGACCAGCCCAGCGGCGCGCGCCCCTCCCACGCCTCCTCGAACTGCTTGCTGCCCGGGATCGACTTCATGGCCATGCTGCGCAGCGGCCCGGCGGCGACGATGTTGGACCGCACGCCCTCGGGGCCGAGCTCGCGGGCCACGTAGCGGCTGACCGACTCCAGCGCCGCCTTGGCCGCGCCCATCCAGCCGTACACCGGCCAGGCGACGGAGGCGTCGAAGGTCAGCCCGACGACCGACGACGGGTTGGCCAGCAGCGGCCGGCAGGCCTGGGTGAGCGAGGCGTAGGACCAGGACGAGACCTGGAACGCGGTGGCGGCGTGCTCCCAGGCGACCTCCGGGAAGCCCTCCCCCATCGCCTCCTGCGGCGCGAAGCCGATGGAGTGCACCACGCCGTCCAGGGTCTCGAAGCCCTGCTCGCGCAGCCGGTCGGCCAGCGTCGAGAGGTGCTCGTCGTCCGTGACGTCGAGCTCGACGACGGCGGCCTCCTGCGGCAGCCGCTTGGCGATCCGCTGGCACAGCGAGAGCGCCCGCCCGAAGTTGGAGAGCACGACGGTGGCGCCCTGCTCCTGCGCGATCCGGGCGGTGGCGAAGGCGATCGACGCCTCGGTGAGGACCCCGGTGATCAGGATCTTCTTGCCCTCGAGGATGCCGCTCATCAGTGCCCCATTCCCAGTCCGCCGTCGACCGGGACGACCGCCCCGGTGATGTAGGCCGCCGCGTCCGAGGCCAGGAACCGCACGACGCCGGCGATCTCGTCGGCGTCGGCGTACCGGCCCAGCGGCACCTGCCCGAGGATCTCCTTCTGCCGGGCCTCCGGCAGCTCCGCGGTCATGTCGGTGGTGACGAAGCCGGGCGCGACGACGTTGGCCGTGATGCCGCGGCTGCCGAGCTCGCGGGCGATCGATCGGGCCAGGCCGACGAGCCCGGCCTTGCTCGCCGCGTAGTTGGTCTGGCCGGCCGAGCCGAGCAGCCCGACGACCGAGGAGACGAAGACCATCCGCCCCGAACGGGCGCGCACCATCTTGGCGGCCGCGCGCTTGGAGACCCGGTACGCGGCGGTCAGGTTGGCGTCGACGACGTCGGTGAAGTCCGCTTCCTTCATCCGCATGAGCAGGCCGTCGCGGGTGATGCCGGCGTTGCTCACCAGCACCTCGACCGGCCCCTGGTGCTCCTCGACCTCGCCGAACGCGCGGTCGACGTCCTCGCTGCTGGTGACATCGCAGCGCACGCCGAACAGCCCGTCGGGTGCGCCGCTCCCGCGGTGGGTGACGGCGACGGAATCCCCCTGCTCGGCGAAGGCGCGGGCGATGGCGAGCCCGATCCCCCGGTTCCCGCCGGTCACGAGCACCGACCTGCCCACGTCCCACTCCCCTGTGCCGACGACCCGGTCGCCCCCGAACCTAGTGCCTGCCCGCCGGTCCCACCGGATACCGGCGGGTACGTGATCACCGCCTCACGCGACCGGGCGGCCGGCGAGGTCCCGGGCGAC
Source organism: Blastococcus sp. SYSU DS0669 (assembly GCF_054050895.1). Classification (NCBI taxonomy): domain Bacteria; kingdom Bacillati; phylum Actinomycetota; class Actinomycetes; order Geodermatophilales; family Geodermatophilaceae; genus Blastococcus; species Blastococcus sp. SYSU DS0669. Next base: position 33,944 of record NZ_JBJHAE010000007.1, read on the forward strand.
CGCGGCCGCGGCGTCCGCGAGGTGGGCGACCCAACCGGGCAGCAGGTCCGCCGAGTACCGCGCCGAGGGCGCGGCGAGGGAGAGCGCCGCCCCCTCGAAGCCACCCGCCGCCGGGACGGCGACCCCGACCGCCGTCAGCCCTGCCTCGGTGGCCTGGTCGTTGACGGCGTAGCCCCGGCGCCCCACGGTGCGCAGTTCGCGGTCCAGCCGTGCGGCCACGTCGGGGTCCAGCGGCCCGAGGACGGCAGCACGCCGGGCGGCGTCCATCGTGGCCAGCACGGCCTTGCCGCCGGAGGCGAGGTGGGCGGGCAGCATGCGGCCGGTGCGGTCGCCCACGCGCAGCACCTGGCGGCTCTCCACCGTCGCGACGAACCGCACGTCGGCCCCGGCCAGCAGCACGACGTTGGCGGTCTCCCCCACCGCGTCGACCAGCCGCCTCAGGTGCGGCAGGGCGGCCTCCCGCAGGGCGGCGACCGGCGCCTGCGGCACCCCGTCGGGGCGCAGGACCGGCCCGGGCGCGTACCGGCGGTCGGGCAACTGCTCGGCGAAGTCGCGGTAGACGAGCATCCCCAGCAGCCGGTGCGCCGTGGACACCGAGACGCCGAGGCGCGCCGCGACGTCGGTCACCCGGAGCGCACCTTCCTGCTGGAGCAGCGTGGCCAGCAGCAGGGCGGAGTCCACCGAGCCGATGGCGTACGCCGGCCTGTTCCTCACAGCAGAAAAGGCTATCCCCCTCTGCGGAACGTCGGGCACGGTCGGTGCGGCGCACCACGACGAGGGGGTCGAGCAGTGCAGTTCTACCTGGATGGTTACCGGCCCGGCGATCCGCTGGTCGAGGAGCCGCACCCGTCGGTCGCGACCCGGCCGGAGGGGCTGCCCGACGAGGCGGACGTCGTCATCGTCGGCTGCGGCCCGGCCGGTCTCGTGCTCGCCGCGCAACTGGCCGCCTTCCCCGAGATCCGCACCGTCGTCGTCGACCGGCGGGACGGGCCGCTGCAGGTCGGCCAGGCCGACGGCGTCGCCTGCCGCACCGTCGAGATGTTCGAGGCCTTCGGCCTCGCCGACCGGCTGGTCGCGGAGGCCTACTGGGTCAACGAGGTCGCCTTCTGGCGCCCCGACCCGGCCGACCGCACCCGCATCACGCGCACCGGCCGGGTCCAGGACGTCGAGGACGGCCTGTCGGAGTTCCCGCACGTGATCGTGAACCAGGCGCGGATGCTGGCCTGGCTGCGCGAGCACATGGCACGGTCGGCGGGCCGGCTGCAGCCGTTCTACGGGTTGCACGCCAGTGACGTGCAGGTCGACGCCGACGGCGCGACGGTCACCCTGCGGCACGTGACCGGCGGCCGGGAGACCGGCGAGACGTCGACGATCCGCGCGCGGTACGTCGTCGGCTGCGACGGCGCGCGCAGCAGCGTCCGGACGGCGATCGGCCGGGAGCTCGTCGGCGATCCGATGAACTCGTCGTGGGGCGTCATGGACGTCCTGGCGGTCACCGACTTCCCCGACATCCGGCTGAAGGCCGCCGTCCACTCGGCCAACCAGGGCAACCTGCTGGTCATCCCGCGCGAGGGCGGCTACCTCGTCCGGCTCTACATCGAGCTCGACGCCGTCGCCGACCGGGACCTGCACGACCGGCGCACCGTCACGCCCGAGAAGCTGGCCGCCGTCGCCAACCGGATCCTGCACCCGTACTCGATCGACGTGAAGGACGTCGGCTGGTGGTCGGTCTACGACATCGGCCAGCGGCTCTGCGACCGGTTCGACGACGTCCCCGCCGAGGAGGAGTCCACCCGGCTGCCGCGGGTCTTCATCGCCGGCGACGCCTGCCACACGCACAGCGCCAAGGCCGGCCAGGGCATGAACGTCTCGATGGCCGACGCCTGGAACCTCGGGTGGAAGCTGGCCGCGGTGCTGCGGGGCACCGCCCGGCCCGAGCTGCTGCGCACCTACTCCGAGGAGCGGCAGGCGGTCGCCCAGGAGCTCATCGACTTCGACCGCGAGTTCGCCCGCATGTTCAGCGCGCCGCCGAGGGAGGAGGGCGGCAGCGACGAGGGCGTGGACCCCGAGGAGTTCCAGCGCTACTTCGTGCGGCAGGGCCGGTTCACCGCCGGTGTCGCCACGCGGTACGCGCCGTCGTTGATCACCGGGGAGGGCGAGCACCAGGCGCTGGCCGAGGGCTACCCGGTGGGGATGCGGTTCCACTCCGCCCCCGTGGTGCGGGTCGCCGACGCCAAGCCCGTGCAGCTGGGGCACGTCGCGCGCGCGGACGGTGCCTGGCGGCTGTACGTCTTCGCCGATGCCGCGGAGCCGACCTCCCCCGCCTCGCGCGCCCGCGCGGTGCTGGAGCACCTCGGGTCGGCGGGATCGCCGGTGGCCCGGTACACCCCTGCGGGCGCCGCCCCCGACTCGGTGATCGACGTCCGCGGCGTCTTCCAGCAGGGGCACCGGGACCTGGCCGTCGAGTCGCTCCCTCCCGCGCTGCTGCCGCGCAAGGGCCGGTTCGGGCTGGTCGACCACGAGAAGGCGTTCGCCCCCGACCCGAAGAGCGACGACGTCTTCGACCTGCGCGGCGTCGACCGCGAGCGGGGGTGCATGGTCCTGGTCCGGCCCGACCAGCACGTGTCGGCGGTGCTGCCGCTGGACGCGCACGAGGAGCTGAGCCGCCTCCTGTCCGGGGTGCTGCTCGACGCGCGGTGACGGGCGGGCGTCAGTCGTGCCGGCGGCGCCGCACCCAGCCGCCGCCGTACAGCGCCCACAGCACGAGCAGCGGCTGGAAGAACAGCCGGACCAACCGCTTGCGGTCGGTGTCCAGGCCGAAGGCGTCGGTGCCCTCGACGTACTGCGCGACGTTGCCGGGGAAGATCACCACGAAGAACGCCGCCAGCAGCCCGCCGACGAGCCGCCGCTTCCGCGGGAGCGCGATGAACGAGGCCCCCAGCGCGATCTCGACGACGCCCGAGGCCAGGACGGTCAACTCCTCGTCGACGGGGAACCAGGCCGGTACCTGGGCCCGGAACTCCTCCCGCTGCGTGGTCAGGTGCAGCACGCCGGCACCGACCATGACCGCGCCGAGCAGCAGGCGGGCAGCGGTGCGGGCGGCGGCGGCGGGCATGCACGGACGGTAGCCCCGCGCGCCGGCACCCGCCGTTGACAGGCGGGACGGGCCGCCCGTAGACAGCGGAGGTGGCTGACGACGTCTCGCGCCGGGTGGCGCTCACGGTGACCGACGGCGTGGCGACCGTCCGGCTGGACCGACCGGAGAAGCTCAACGCGCTGGACCAGGCGATGTTCGCCGCGATACTGGCCACCGGGAAGGAGCTGATGGCCCGGGAGGACGTCGGCGCGGTGGTGCTCACCGGGGCCGGCCGGGCCTTCTGCGCCGGCCTGGACTTCGGCTCCTTCGCGGACATGGCCGAACGCGGGCAGGAGCGGACCCGAGAGCGCGAGGCGACCGCCCCGGAGCCGCTGGGCGCGGCCGGCGCGCTGGCCCAGCAGGTGGTGCACGTCTGGTCGCTGGTGCCCGCGCCGGTGATCGCGGCGGTGCACGGCGTGGCCTTCGGCGGTGGCCTGCAGATCGCGCTCGGTGCCGACATCCGGCTGGTCGCGCCGGACGCGCAGCTGTCGCTGATGGAGATCCTGTGGGGCATCGTGCCCGACATGTGCGGCACCCAGCTGCTGCCCGAGCTGGTCGGCCGCGACGTCGCCAAGGAGCTCGCGTTGACCGGGCGGAAGGTGTCGGGCACCGAGGCGGTGCGGCTGGGGCTGGCCACCCGCGAGGCCGCCGACCCGCTCGCCGCCGCGCTGGAGCTGGCGGCCGAGATCGCCGGGCACAGCCGCAGCGCGACGCGGGCGGTGAAGCGGCTGGTCGACCTCGCCGGCCGGGTGCCGCTCGCCGAGGGGCTGGCCGCCGAGCAGGCGGAGATCGGCGCGCTGATCGGCTCGCCGGAGCAGGCCGCCGTCGTCCGCCGCCGGCTGGAGCGCCGCGCCTGAGCCGCTACCGGGGCACCAGCACCGACCAGGCGTGGTGCGCGAGCCGCCAGCCACCGGTCTGCCGCAGCTCGCCGAGCTCACCGTCGGCGTCGACGGGCACCGGCCCGCCGGAGATCCGCACCTCGCGGCCGCGCAGCAGCAGCACGTCGGGCCGGTCGAGGTGCCGGCCCGCGGTGAGCGCCGCCGCGTAGGCCGCGCGGGCGACCGGTCCGGTCGCCGCGCAGACCACCACGTCGGCCAGGCCGTCGTCGGGCCGCGCGTCCGGGGCGAGCGCTGTGCCGCCGCCGATCGTCGCGCCGTTGCACACCCCGACCATGAGCACGGGCTGCTCGCCGTCGGCGGCCCACGCCTCGGCCTCGTGGACGGCGACGCGCCCGTCGACCTCCACCCGCAGCGGCCAGCCGGTGTCCCCCAGCCCCGCGATCGCCGCGCCCACCGGGTAGGCCACCGCACCCAGCCGCTGCTTCAGCCGGTGCGCCTCCGCGGCTGCCTCCGCACCCACCCCGGCGTGGACGGCGTTGACCACGACGGCCCCGGCGTCGTCGCGCAGCAGGTCCAGCGGGCGCGGCACGCCGGCCAGCACGGCCGCGGCGCCGTCGGCCGGGTCCAGCGGCAGCCCGAGGGTGCGGGCCAGGTCGTTGCCCGTGCCGCACGCGATGATGCCGACCGGCTCGTCGGCCGAGAGCCGCCCGGCCCGGTCGAGGGCGGCGACCACCGCGTGCACCGAGCCGTCACCGCCCAGCACCACGACACGGGAGCCGGGGTGGGCGGCCAGCGCCTCGTCGAGGTCAGCGGCGTCGGCGGTGGCGGCGACGGATACGTCGCCACCTTTCCGCAGCCCGGCGACCGCGGCCTCCACCCGGTCGTCCTGGGCGGTGCCCGCCGCCCGGTTCACCACGAGCAGCATCTCCGGGTCACCGGACATCGGGCCTCCTGCCTGGTCGGACGGACGGCCGACCGTACTGGCCGCACCGCACCGCCCCACGGGCGAGGGTGCTCAGCCGCGCCGGGCGCGCGCCGCCGCGGCGAGCTCGGCGAGGAGCTCCTCGGTCGTCGGGAGGTCGACGCAGGCGTCGGTGACGCTCTTGCCGTACTCCAGGTCGCCGGGCCGCGCCTGGTCGAGGTCCTGCCGTCCGGCGACCAGGTTGCTCTCCACCATCACACCCCGGATGGCCTGCTCCCCGCCGGCGATCTGCCCGGCGAGGTCGCGGACGACGTCGATCTGCCGGAGGTGGTTCTTCTGGCTGTTGCCGTGCGAGGCGTCGACGACGATCACCTCCGGCAGCCCGCGTGCGGCCAGCCGGCGCCGGGTGTCGGCGATGTGGGCGGCCGAGTAGTTCGGGCCGTCCTTGGCGCCGCGCAGGATGACGTGACCGGTGTGGTTGCCCGTCGTCGACAGCTGCGCGGAGACGCCGTGGGCGTCGACCCCGAGGAACTGGTGCGGCGCCCGCGCGGTCATCACCGCCTGGATCGCGGACTCGACGCTGCCCTCGGGCGAATTCTTGAAGCCGACGACCGAGGAGAACCCCGAGACCCGCTCCCGGGCGGTCTGGTCGGTGACGTTCCGCGCGCCGACCCCGTTGTAGGTGACCAGCCCGTTGACGTACTGCGGGGTCAGCGCGTTCAGCGGCTCCGCGGCGACCGGCACCCCTGCCGCGGTGATGCGGCACATCAGCATCCGGGTGGCGACCAGCCCCACGCTGATCCGGCTCGACGCGTCGAGGAACGGGTCGTAGGCGAAGCCCTTCCAGTCGACCTCGGTGCGCGGCTTCTCGGTGTAGGTGCGCATGAGGATCTCGAGGTCCGCGCCGTGCCGCTCGCGCATCCGGGCGACGAAGGCGGCGTAGTCGAGCGCGGCCTCCGGGTCGTGGATCGAGCACGGCCCGGCGATGACCGCGAGGCGCTCGTCGGCGCCGGTGAGGATCCCGGTCACCGCACGCCGCGCGGCGCGCGTGGTCACGGCGGAGTCCGCCGGCACCGGCACGACGGCGGCGACCGCGGCCGGGGTGACGACGACGCTGGAGCCGGTGATCCGGGTGTTGACCAGGTCGGAGAGGTCGGCCGCACCGCCGGGCGCGACGCCGAGCTGCCGCTGCACGACGGGCAGCAGCTCCGCGAGCTCGCCGTCGATCCGCCGGTTGACGCGGGTCTGCACCTCGAGCAGGAGCTCGGCGACGCGCGTCGCCTCGGTCAGGAGCGGTTCGGCGGTCATCGGTCCTCCAGTGCGGCGGTGAGCAGCGCGACGAGCGCCTCGAGCTGGACGTCGGCCGAGCCCTGCATCTCCTCGTCCGAGCCGTCCAGCGCCCGGGCGGCGAGGCCGGCCTTGCTGTCGATCAGCTCGGCGATGCGGGCGTCGAGGGTCTGCGCGGCGATGATCCGCCACGCGGTCACCGGCTCCGTCTGCCCGATCCGGTGGCTGCGGTCGATCGCCTGCGTCTGCTCGGCGTCGGTCCAGGAGAGCTCGGCGAGGACGAGGTTGGAGGCGACCTGCAGGTTGATCCCGACCCCGGCGGAGGTCAGCGAGCAGACCGCGACGGCGACGTCCGGGTCGTTGACGAAGGCGTCGATGTTCCGCTGCCGCACCGAGGGCGTCTGGTCCCCGCGGATCGAGGAGTAGCGCAGTCCCATGCCGTCGAAGGTCTCCTCGGCCACGTCCATGACGTCGATGTGCTTGGCGAAGAACACGACCTTTCCGGCGCTGCGGGCCAGCTGGGCCGCGTAGTCGGCGGCGAGCCCGGCCTTGGCCTGCCCGATCCGGCGCATCATCGTGAAGACGTTGTCACCACCGGTCGTCGAGGTCGAGTCCTTGAGCTCCCAGCCGGCGACCTTGCGCACGAGCGCGTGGTCGATGTCGACGACCTCGGTGGCCGACTCCCGCGCCGCCAGGGCGCTGTCGTAGCGCTTGACGAGACGGCGGGCGAGCTCCCGCTCGGCCGCGCGGATCGAGCGCCCGGCCTTGTCGTCGAGCTCGACGGGGAGGTCGGCGATGCGGCGGGCGGGGATGTCGGCGGCGACGTCGACCTTGCGCCGGCGGACGATGCCCCGGTCGATGACGCACTGGCGGGCCGCCGGGTAGAAGCCCGGGTCGGCCGGCGTCAGGCCGGTGCCCTCCAGGCACTCCATGAGCTCGCCGAGCGGCTTCTCGTCGTCGATCCAGCCGAGGAACTGCCAGATGGCCCGGAAGTCGTCGATGTCGTTGATCAGCGGCGTGCCGGTGAGCGCCATGAGCAGCGGCCGGGCGCTGCGCAGCCGCAGGCGCTGGGAGAGCTCGAGCACGTGCTGGGAGCGCTGGGAGCTCTTGTTCTTGATGAAGTGCGCCTCGTCGACCACCATCCCGCCGAACCCGAAGTCGCCGAGCCAGCCCACGTGCCGGTCCAGCACCTCGTAGTTGACGATCACGATGTCGGCGAAGCCGTCGACGTTCTCGCCGTTGCCCTGGATCACGGTGGCGCGGCGCTGCGGCACCCAGCGGGCGGCCTCGCGCGCCCAGTTGGTCTTCACGACGTTGGGGACGACGACCAGCAGCGGGAACGCCTGCGCCGCCTCGGCCGCGAGCAGCGACTGGGCCGTCTTGCCCAGGCCCGGCTCGTCGGCGAGCAGGAAGGTGCGGTGACCGCCCGCCGCGGCTGCGACCAGCTGCCCCTGGTGCGGCATGAGCTCCAGCCCCGCCGGGGTGAACTGGGAGCTCGGGAAGGGCAGGGGCATGCACGCGGGGGCGCCGCCGCCGGCGCGCTCGAAGGAGTTGAACAGCGGCTCGAGCAGCTCCCAGCCGGCCAGCCGGCGCGGTCGGACGGCGCTCGCCCGCGCGGCGTCGAAGTCGGGGGCCAGGAAGGGGTTCGCCAGCTGCCGCGAGATGACCGACTGCGGCACGACCTGGCGCTCGGGAGCCGCGAGCACGGGAGCGGCCTCCACCGGCTGCGGGGCCTCCTCCACGGGCGCCTCGATGCCGGCGGCGGCGAGCAGCTCGCGCCGGTGCGACCGGGCGGCCTCGGAGGCGACGGCGTCGTCGGAGAGCAGCGCCAGCAGGCCGGAGTTGCGGACGGCGGTGGTGGCCAGGATCGTCGCGATGCCGTCGAGCCGCTTGAGCTGCTCGCCCCGGCGGCCCTCACCTGTGCTCTGGTCGGCCTGCACGCGGGCGCGCTCCTCGCGCAGCACCAGCGCGATGGCCTGGAACTCCGCGCGCACCGAGGGCGTCACGCGGTCGCGCTTGACCGCCGCCTCGACGTCGCGGACGGCGCGGGCGAGCACCGCGATGACGTCGCCCTCGCGGACGCGCCGCTGGGTGCGCGGGGCGCCGCGCCGGGCGCCCGTCGAGCGCCGTGCTGGTCGAGCCACAGACTCCTCCTCTGCACTGCCCGGCAGGGTTGCCGGGCAGGACGCGCACTCGGCCCCTCCGGCCGGACGGCGGAGGTCGCGGGACTGCGTCCCGCGGAGGGCTCCGCGATCCGGCCCGCTCCGCGGCGGTGGGAGATCGGCGTCTCGCGCCGCACGCCCCCGGGGCACGGTGGGACCGTCAGCCGTCAGGCGATGACGGGAGCACCGGTCGCACCAGCGGGCTTCCTCGCCAGGCGAGGGGATGCTGGCCCGCGGCCGGTACGGCCCCCACAGTAGACCCCGCGTGGCGCCGGGGTCCGGGACGTCGCCGCCCCTACCCCTCGGGTCAGCCCCCGACGGTGGCCTGCAGGTCGTGCCGCGGGACCACCCGCAGGGCGCGGAACGGGAGGTCGTGGGCGCCGGGGCGGGTCCACTCCACCTCGACGACCTGACCCGCCCGCAGCTCCCCCGGGCCGGTGCTGCTGCCCTCCACCGCGGCTGCGTCGGCCCAGCAGCCACCGGGCAGGTCGGGTGCCTCGATCACCGCGCCGTGCTCCTCGCCGTCCCACCGGACGACGGTGCCCATGGTGGTGCCGCCCTGCGTCATGACCTGAGGCTGCGCCGTCGGCGCCCGGGGGGCAAGACCTCGCGCGCCCGGACCCTTGCGGCCGCGGACGTGCCGGATCAGCCGTCCGGGGCCCGCGCCTCCTCCTCGGCCGGGGTCCGCCGACCGAACCAGAGGATGCCGACCCCCAGAGACACGGCTAGGAGGACGGCCATGACGACCAGCAGCGGCACCGGCCCGAACTGCGCGATCAGGGGCAGTGACGCCGCGGTGACCAGCCCGCCGCCGAAGAACGGCTCGAAGGCCAGCTGCTTGTAGCCGAACGCCTCCATGGCCGGGGTGGCGGCGTTGGGGTCGGCGACCCGGATCAGGATCAGCCCGGTGGCCGTGACCCCGAGGGACTGCCCCAGGTCGCCGATACCGCGCTCGAACCAGAAGCGGGGGATCATCCGGCGCGCCAGGAACACGAAGACACCGACGTTCCACGCGAGGCCGGCGACCGCGAGGAGGAGGAACGTCACCCAGTTGTCCGCGATCGCCTGGATGGACAGCGTGGCCAGGGCGCTGATGATGAGCAGGTCCAGCGCGATGCCCTGGATGCGCAGCATCATCTGCCGGTCGACGATGCCGGTGCGGTCGAACCGGTCGACCACCTTCTGCACCACGACCCCGCCGATCATCGCCAGCGGGAACAGCGGCACGAACTCGAAGAGCTCCACGGTGTCCGCCCACAGCGCCGCCTCGAGGGCCTGCAGCCCCTCGAGCAGGGCCAGGCCGAGCAGGATCGCCACGGCCACGACCGCGAAGTGGATGGCCAGCGGCTCGACCGACGCGGTGCGCACCGTGAGCATCGCCGCCGGCTTCTGCTCCTCCTTCTCGTAGAGCCCGCGCTGCTCGGCCAGCGAGGTCTTCGCGTCGTCCTCGAGCACCTGGGCGCGGCCGGTGTGCACCCCCCAGTTGATCAGCGCGATGCCGACGACGACGCCGGAGACGACGCCCACCGTGGCCAGGCCCAGGGCGAGATCCTGCCCCTCCGGGAAGCCGAGATCGGCGAAGGTCGTGCCCAGACCCGCCGCCGTCCCGTGTCCGCCCTCGAACCCCACCTCGATCAGCGCACCGACCATCGGGTCCTGGCCGAGGAAGGGCACGAGCAGCAGGACGGCGAGCAGCAGCCCGATCACGTACTGGCCGGAGGCCATGGTGACGCCGAGGGCCAGTTGCGGCCCGGCGAGCTCGGCGGCCTCCTTCACCTTGGGGATCCGCTCGCCGAGGAAGAGCGTGGCGAAGACCACCGAGATGAGCAGGCCGGGAAGGGACGCCCAGACGTCGAGGAACTCCGCCGGCCACAGGCCGCCGGTCAGCGGGGCATCCTCGCCGCCGATCGCCTCGGCGACCGCGCCGATCACCTCGGGACCGATGAGCAGGGCCAGGAAGCCGCCGATGATGGAGCTGGGGAGGAAGAGCTTCTGGGCGATCCGGGACCGGATCCGGATGAGCTTGGCCACCAGGAGCAGGACCCCCAGCACCAGCAGGCTGAGTCCGATGACGTCAGGGGACACGGTGCCTCCGTCCGTGCGGTCGGTGCGAGGACCGGTCGCGCCGGGTGGTCCGGTGGAGGGGCCCCACCCTGGTGGCTCCGGCCTCCGGCCACAACCCGGTCGGCGGCCCCGTGGAGGCGGAACCGTTGCGGCCGCGCGCTGCCGGATGTGGGATGTGCCATGGCCGTCGTCCGGGGTGAACCTTCTTCCCGCCGCGGGGGCGACCGGGGGCACGGGCACGACGCGCGCTCCCCGCACACGATCCCGCCCGCCGGGTGGTGGCGGGTGCTCCGGCGGGTCGGCCGCCAGGTGCTCAGCGACCGCCTGATGGTGCAGAGCGCCGGGGTCGCGTTCTTCGCCGTCCTGTCGATCGCCCCGGTGCTGGTGACGGCGCTGTCGATCTACGGCGTCGTGAACACGCCCGAGACGGCGCGCCGGCAGCTCTCCGGGATGGCGAACGTGCTCCCCACCGAGCTCGAGTCGATCGTCACCGACCAGCTGACGACGATCACCGCGGCCTCGGCCCAGGTGCTCACCTTCCGCGGGCTCACGGGCCTCGTCGTGGCGCTGTGGACGGCGACGACCGCGATGACCTACCTCATCGACGGGTTGTGCCTGGCCTACCACGAACCGGAGACGCGGAGCTTCCCGCGCCGAGTGGGGCTGGCCCTGGTCTTCGTGCTGGGGGGTGCGGTCCTCCTCGCCGTCCTCTTCACCGTCGGGGGGATGGCGGGGTCCGGGCTCGCCGGGTCGCCGGGTGAGCTGCGGCTCGCCGTGCGAGTGGGTTCCTGGGTGGCGCTGGCCGCGCTCATGGCGGTCGCCCTCGCCGTCCTCTACCGCTTCGGCCCCGCCCGGGCGCGCGCCCGGTTGCGGTGGCTGACGCCGGGATCGGTCCTGGCGACGGTCGTCTGGCTGGCGGTGACCTTCGGGTTCTTCTCCTACGTCCAGGGGCTGGGCAGCTACCAGTCCACCTACGGCTCGCTCGCGGGCGTGGCGATCAGCATGTTCTGGCTGTGGACGACGGTCCTGCTGATCTTCTTCGGGGCCGCGGTGAACGCGGAGGCCGAGCGGCAGACGGTGCACGACTCGACCGTCGGGCCGGAGCGGCCCGTGGGCGCCCGCGGCGCCGTCGTCGCCGACTCCACCCCGCCGTACCCCGGCGAGTGACAGCGCCGCCGGGGTCGCTCGACGCCGAGGCCGCCGTCCCGACGACGTGCGGCCGCAGGGCGTTCCCCCGGCGGAGCCCCGCGGGAAGTCGCCGCTGGACCGGATCGGGCGGCAGCGCGCGGCGGACGGGCGGAGCTCCTCAGGCGGGTGACCCGCCCGCTCCCTAGGCTGACGTGATGCTCCTGCTCTTCGGGTTCGGCACCAAGCGCAAGCACCTCGGCGCTGGCGCGACCCGCACCTGCCCGAACTGCCACAACACGACGCAGTGGTCGCGCATCCGGCAGTACCGGCAGTTCTCGCTGTTCTTCGTGCCCGTCGCCCGGTGGAAGCGCCGGGAGCTCGAGGTGTGCGGCGTCTGCGGCACCGCCGTCGAGGTCTGAGCGATCTCCTGGTCCGCGGGTGTCTCAACCGCAGGGTCGGTGCGCCGGATGTCGGTCCAGACGGTTCAGCCGCGCTGCTCGAGCAGCCGGAACAGCCGCGGCGCACGGAAACGACGGATCGACCCGCGCAGCAGCGCCGGGGGGACGGGGGGCGTTCCGCCCCGGCCCCGCGTCGAGGCCACGCCTCACGCGCACACCGGCTCGGGCCTCACCCCGGCCCCAGCGCCCTCCCCGGGGCCGTCGCCGCACCTGGCCCCTCACCCCGGCCGAGGCGGGGTTGCCGCACAGCAGGTCTCTCCCCACGCCCGCGGGGCAGAGCCCTACTGCGCCGGGCGCCCCGGGCGGAGCGGCTCCTGGACAGTGGCCGCAGCCGTCCGACCCTGTTCCGAGAGGGCCTGACGCGACGGGAACCCGGCCGGGGCGCCTCGGCGGCACCCGTGCGGTCACGGCGCAGCACTCACGAGCAGCGACTCGAGGACGTCCGCCAGCGCAGCGGAGCCCCGTTCGGCATCGTCATCCTCCACGTGCTCCTCCGGGGAGTGGGACACCCCGGTCGGATTCCGGACGAAGATCATGGCCGTGGGGACGCAGTCGGCCAGGACGCCGGCGTCGTGCCCCGCACCGGTGGCCAGGACTGGCGCCCCGGGTAGGACCGCGCTCAGCCGGTCGCGGAGAGCGGGGTCGAAGGTCACCGCGGGGCTCACCGACTCCTCGTGGAGCTCCACCGTGCAGCCCTCCCCGGCGGCCGCCAGGCCCGCCCGGCGGCCGATCTCCAGCACGATAGCGGCCGTGACGGCGTCGTCGGGGTGCCGCACGTCGAGCCACAGGTCGACCCGGGAGGCGATGACGTTCGTCCCTCCGGGTACCGGCTGGAACCGGCCGACGGTGGCCCGGGACTGCGGGTGCTCCGCGGCCACCGCCCGCACCGCGAGCACGACCTGGGCGGCGGCGACGACCGGGTCCCGGCGGTCGGCGAGCAAGGTCGTCCCGGCATGGTTGCCCTGGCCGTGCACGGTGATCTGCCACCGGCCATGGCCGATGATCGAGGAGGCGACGGCCACGGGCGCACCCAGGTCCACCAGACCGCGCCCCTGCTCGACGTGCAGTTCGACGAAGGCGCCGATGCGGTCCAGCGCCGTCCCGTCCCGCCCCATCCGATCCGGCTCGAGGCCGGCGCGCCGGGCGACGTCGGCGAACGTGTTGCCGTCGGCGTCGCGCAGGCCGAGTGCACGGTCGGGGCTCAGGGCACCGGTGAGCAACTGAGAGCTCAGGCAGGCCATGCCGAACCGGGAGCCCTCCTCCTCGGGGAAGACCGCGATCGCCAGGGGCCGGTCGGGCGTGACGCCGCGTTCGCGCAGCAGGTCCACCGCGCGCAGCGCGGAGGCGACGCCCAGCGGCCCGTCGAAGGCGCCGCCTCCCGGGACGGAGTCGAGGTGGCTCCCCGTCACCACCGCGTCGACCAGCGGCTGACCGCCGGGATTCCACCATCCCCAGAGGATCCCGTTGCGGTCCACCTCCACCTCCAGGCCCCGGCGCGCGAGCTGGTCCCCCGCCCACTCGACGAGATCGCGCTCAGCCCGCGAGAAGACCGGCCGCGACCAACCACCCCGAACGGGATCGCGGCCCGTACCGGCGATCTGAGACAGCAGGCCGGCCGTCGTGTCAGACACCGGCGCCGGTCCTGACCCGGAACTCCGCCGGCGCCGACGCCGCCCCGGTCGCCACGTCGGCGCCCACCTCCCCCAGCAACGGGGCGAACTTCGCCCCGTGCCCCGAACACGGTGACACGACGGTCACCCCGTCGATCCCGTCGATCACGAAGTCCTCCGTGGGTGTGTTGGTGAACAGGCAGGTGGTCTCGGCGTAGGGCTCGGGCACCAGACCAGGCAGGAACCGGCGCACGTAGGTCACGACTCGCGCCCGGTTGGCGGGGTCGACGACGCCCGACTGCTCCGCGGCCGACCGGAGCCGGCGACCGCCGTTGTACTCGGCTACCTTCTGCCCGCGGAACTGTGCGTCTCGCCCCCCGGGCAGCGCGTACACCTGGATGTCGGCCCGCTTGTGGATCAACGTCGGCCAGGTGGCGGCCGGCGCCACCTCGTCGGCGTAGGGGAAGTGGAAGGCGTTCTCCTCCTTCACCTCGAGCGCCGGGAAGGCGTCCAGGAAACCCGCCGGCAGCTGCAGGGCGCCGAGCAGGTCGGGCAGCCAGCCACCCGCGCTCACCACGACGTGCCCGGCGCGCAGGGTCCGCCCGTCCGTCGAGACCGCGACGAAGCCGGAGCCGAGCCGCTCCAGCCGGGCCAGCGGCCACTCGGTGAGGACCTGCGCCCCGTGCGCCCGGGCAGCGGCGACCATCGCCTCGACCGTCGTCCCGGCGTCGAGCACCCCGGCTCCGGGGTGGTGCAGCACGTCGGTGTCGACGTCGATCTGCGGCCAGCGCCGGCGGGCCTCGGCCCGCGGCAGCACCTCGTGCTCCACCCCGGCCGCCGCGAGCACCCCGGCGAGCCGGTGCGGGTCGCGGGCCGCGCCGAAGTCCAGCGCGCCGGTCGGCGTGATCAGCGGCGCGCCGTGCAGCCGCTCGAGCTCCCGCCAGCCCGGCAGGGACCGCCGGACCAGGTCGGTCCACCGGCGTTCGGGGTAGGCGTAGCGGAAGATGCGGGCCGACCCGTGCGAGCTGCCGTCGGTCGCGGCGGGGGTGCGCCGTTCGACGAGCGTGACCTCCTCACCTCGCTGGGCGAGGTGCCACGCGATCGCCGCACCGGCGAGCCCGGCGCCGACCACCAGGTACTGCGAGGAGTTCACGGCTGTCCTTCCACGATCTCGACGACGACTGCGAGCCCCCCGCTGGACCGCACCGCACCGGCCTGCACGCCGACGACGGCGTCCAGTGGTGCCATCTGCTCGCCGTGCGCCACGGCGGCGCCGGCGAGCAGGACGAGCGCATCCGCGGCCGGTGCCGCCCCGTCCAGCCGGATGACGCGGACCGCCGCAGCGCAGTGCGCCCGATCGGCCATGACGTTGACCGCGAGCACCGGCCCCCCGGCCGGCGTCGCCACGACGCGCGCCTCCCCCGGGAACTCCAGCAGGTCCCCGGGCCCGAGCCACCGCTGCCCGCCGCCCCCGACCGCCAGACCGAGCCGGCCGCCCGCGACCACCAGCGTGCGGTCGCGACCGGCGAACAGGGAGAACTCCGCCGGCTCCGGCACGGTGGCGGCGCTCAGCCGCCAGCCCGCGGACGCGTGCAGCTCCCGGGTCAGGCCCGCCCCGTTGCGCCACCGCGTCCCGGCCGCCGCGGAGTAGCGGGTCAGAACCCCTGACCCGGTACCCACGACGTCCCCGCCAGCGGCACCCGGGCCATGGCGGCCGCCTCGATGGTGAGCGCGACCAGGTCCTCGGGCTCCAGCGAGTGCAGGTGCGCCTTGCCGCAGGCCCGGGCGATGATCTGCGCCTCCATGGTCATCACCCGGATGAAGTTCGCCAGCCGCCGTCCGCCCTGGACGGGGTCGAGGCGCTGGGCGAGCTCGTCGTCCTGGGTGGTGATCCCCGCCGGGTCCCGGCCGGCCTGCCAGTCGTCGTAGTACCCCGCCGCCGACCCGAGCTGCCGGTACTCCGCGTCCAGGTGCGGCGCGTTGTCACCGAGCGCGATGAGCGCGGCGGTGCCGATCGCCACGGCGTCGGCACCCAGCGCCATGCACTTGGCCACGTCGGCCCCGTTGCGGATGCCGCCCGAGACGACGAGCTGGACCTGCCGGTGCAGGCCCTCCTCCCGCAGCGCCTGGACGGCCTGCGGCAGCGCCGCGAGCGTGGGGATGCCGACGTGCTCGATGAAGACGTCCTGCGTCGCGGCCGTGCCGCCCTGCATCCCGTCGAGCACGATGACGTCGGCGCCGGCCTTGGCGGCGAGCTTGACGTCGTAGTAGGTCCGGGTTGCGCCGATCTTGACGTAGATCGGCTTCTCCCAGTCGGTGATCTCCCGCAGCTCCCGGATCTTGATCTCCAGGTCGTCGGGGCCGGTCCAGTCGGGATGCCGGCAGGCGCTGCGCTGGTCGACGCCCATCGGCAGGGTGCGCATGCCGGCTACGCGCTCGGTGATCTTCTGGCCGAGCAGCATCCCGCCGCCGCCGGGCTTCGCACCCTGCCCCAGCACGACCTCGATGGCGTCGGCCATGCGCAGGTGGTCGGGGTTCATGCCGTAGCGGGACGGGAGGTACTGGTAGACGAGGTGCTTGGACTGGCCTCGCTCCTCCGGGGTCATCCCGCCGTCCCCGGTGGTCGTGGAGGTGCCCACCTCGCTGGCGCCGCGGCCGAGCGCCTCCTTGGCCCGGCCGGAGAGCGCTCCGAAGCTCATCCCGGCGATGGTGACCGGCGTGGCCAGGTGCAACGGGTAGGTGGCGTTGCGGTTCCCAAGGACGACGTCGGTGTCGCAGCGCTCCCGATACCCCTCGAGCGGGTAGCGCGACATGCTGGCACCGAGGAAGAGCAGGTCGTCGAAGTGCGGGACCTTGCGCTTGGCGCCGCCGCCGCGGATGTCGTAGATGCCGGTCTCGGCGGCGCGCTGGATGTCGGCGATGGTCGCGCGGTCGAAGGTCGACGACTCGCGCAGCGTGGGGTTGTCGGTCACGGGTGCCCTTCCTCAGTACGCCGAGGCGTTGTCGACGTGGAAGTTGTAGAGCCGCCGGGCGGAGCCGTAGCGGCGGAAGGATGACGGGTCGGCGTCGATACCGGCGGCGGTCAGCAGCCCGGCGAGCTCGGCGAGGTGCTCGGCCCGCACCTCCTTCTCGACGCAGTCCGCGCCGAGCGACCGCACCGAGCCGGCCACGTAGAGACGGGCTTCGTAGAGCGAGTCGCCGAGCGCGTCACCGGCGTCGCCGCAGACGACCAGCCGGCCCGCCTGACCCATGAAGGCGCTCATGTGGCCGACGTCGCCACCGACGACGATGTCCACGCCCTTCATCGAGATGCCGCAGCGCGCCGCCGCGGACCCCTCGACGACGAGCAGCCCCCCGTGCGCGGTGGCCCCGGCCGACTGCGACGCGTTGCCGCGGATGCGGACTGTCCCGCTCATCATGTTCTCCGCGACACCGACGCCTGCATTGCCGTTGACGGTCACCGTCGCGGTCTTGTTCATGCCGGCGCAGTAGTAGCCGACGTGCCCGTCGACCAGGACGTCGACGTCGGCGTCCAGGCCCACGGCGATGTTGTGCCTGCCGTCGGGGTTCACGACCCGCCAGGTGGGCGACTTCTCGGCGACGTCCACCGCGTGCAGCGCGCTGTTGAGCGCGCGGACCTCAGACGCGGACAGGTCGACGAGGGTGGGCTCGGCCAACTCCACCCGCCCCTCCGCGAACTCCAGAGACGTGCTCAGCGCTGCCATGCGTAGACCTCTTCCGGCTCGGGCTCGAAGATGCGGGCGTTCTCGATGCCGGGCAGCCCCGCGAGGGCGCGGTACTCCGACGCCATGGCGACCCACTCCGGCGTCTCGGCGACGACGGCGGGCTTGCAGGCGATGGCGTCGCGGACGACCGCGAAGCTGTCCCGGTTGGCGACCAGCAGGGTGTAGAAGCCGTCGAAGCGCTCGCAGAGCAGCTTCAGCGACTTCTCGAGGTCGTAGCCGGCGGCCAGCTGGGCCGCGACGAACCGGGCGCCGACCTCGGAGTCGTTCTCGCTGTCGAACGTCATGCCGGCGGCCCGGAGCTCGCGGCGGATCGTGGCGTGGTTGGCGAAGGAGCCGTTGTGCACCAGGCACTGGTCCGGGCCCACGGAGAACGGGTGCGAGCCCTGCGGCGTGACCGCCGATTCGGTGGCCATCCGGGTGTGCGCGACGCCCTGCCAACCCTGCGCCGACGCGAGGCCGAACTCGGCGGCGAGGACCTGCGGGTGGCCGATGCCTTTGAGGACGGCGAGATCCTCGCCCTGGCCGATGACGACGGCCTCGCCCTTCCCCACCCGCCCGGCGGCGGCCCGGACGGCCTCGACGAGCGTGGCGGGGTCGGTCGCGGCGTGGACCACCAGCGTCTGCCCGGCGTCGACCACCACCGCCTCGGGCAGCCGCTCGCGCAGCGCCGTCCCCATCTCCTCGGCGCCCGCGCCGTCCGGGAGCAGCGACACCGTCGACTCCCCCGGCGGCGACCAGCGCGGATCGCCGTAGACGGCCACCCCGGCGGAGTCCGGCCCCCGCTCGGTGATCTGGCAGAGCATCCCGGTCAGCAGCTCACCGAGCCGGGGGTACAGGGAGGGCTCCCGCAGGTGGAGTCCGGCGATCCCGCACATGGGTGCTGTTTCCTCTCGACGATCCGGCTGGTCAGAAAGCGGTCACGTACCGGTCGACCTCCCAGGAGGTCACCTGCCCGTGCCACTCGAAGAACTCCTCGCGCTTGAGGCCGGCGAAGTAGGCCGCGACGCCCGGCCCGGCGACGTCGAGCGCACCGGCGACGACCGGATCGGACTCCATCGCCTCGACGGCGTGCAGGAGCGTGGGAGGGAGCGGGCTGCTGGTAGCCGCCCCGGGGTCACCCGGGTCCAGCCCCCGGCGCACCCCGTCCAGCCCGGCGGCCAGCGCGGCCGCCGCGGCGAGGTAGGGGTTGGCCGAGCCGTCCCCTCCCCGCAGCTCCACCCGGTTGCCGTCCGGCACGCGCAGCAGGTGGGTCCGGTCGTTGCCGCCGTAGGACGCCGTGCGCGGCGACCAGGTGGCGCCCGACCGCGTGCCGGTGGCGCCGGTCCGCTTGTAGGCGTTCACCGTCGGCGCGAGCACCGCCTGCAGACCGCAGGCGTGCTCGATCAGCCCGGCGACGAAGGAGTAGGCCAGCGCCGAGAGCCCGAGGCCCCGCGGGTCCGCGGCGTCCGGGAACACCGGTGCCCCGTCGCGCCACAGCGAGAGGTGCATGTGCAGGCCGCTGCCGGTCCGGTCGGTGAACGGCTTGCCCATGAAGGTGGCCGTCATGCCCCGCTGCTCGGCGAGGACGGAGAGCAGGTACCGGAGGGTGACCACCCGGTCGGCGGTGGTCAGCGCGTCGGCGTAGGCGAAGTTCTGCTCGAACTGCCCGTTGCCGTCCTCGTGGTCGTTGGCGTAGTTGCCCCAGCCCAGCCCGTTGATGGCCCGGGAGACCTCGGTCAGGTGGTCGTACATGCGGGTGAGGCCGCGGGCGTCGTAGCAGGGCCGCTCGGAGGTGTCCTTCGGGTCGGCCGGGCGCAGGGCGCCGTCGGGGCCCCGCTCGACGAGGAAGTACTCGACCTCGGCGCCGACCTTGAGGTCCAGGCCGAGCTCCGCGGCGCGGGCCAGCTGCTCCTTCAGGATCACGCGCGGCGCGTACGGCCAGGGCCGGCCCTCGACGTGCGGGTCGCAGTGCACGATCGCCAGCCCCGGCCGGATGAACGGCACCGGCATGTACGAGGCCGGGTCGGGAATCGCGATGAGGTCCGGGTCCTTCGGCTCCTGACCCATGGCGCCGACGGCGTACCCGGCGAAACCGACGCCCTCGGTCTGCAGCTCCTCGACCGCCTCGACCGGGACCAGCTTGGCGCACGGCTTGCCGGTGAGGTCGACGAAGAGCGCCAGGATGAACTGCGTGCCGTCGGCGCGGGCCCGCGTGGCGAGGTCCAGCACCTCGGGTGCGGCCGCGACGGCCGCCGGCGGGGCCTCGGGGCGGGTGGCGGTGAGCGACACGGGATCCTCCTGCGACTGTCCACTGACATGAACCTCTGTCACGCAGGAGTGAACACTTCATCGGTTTCCGCGGCGTTACGGTCGCGCCAGGTTCGTGTTGCGCCGGACCTCGTGCGACGCGCCGGAGGCCGGCCCGCGACGGGGACCGGCCTCCGGTTTGTCTCGTGGCTGCCGCCGGGAGGCGGCGGTGGGTCAGACGGGCGACTTCGGTGCGGCGGCGACCGGCGCCGGGGGCACCTGGTCGGGGCCGTAGACGGTCGCGCCCACCCGGGTCGGGCTGACCCCCCGGTCGAAGTCGTACGCCGACTCGGCATGGACGGCGACGTCCAGCCCGGCGTCCTCCGTCGCCTCGTCGACGCGCAGCCCGATGGTGCGCTGCAGCACCCATGCGACGGCGTAGGTCATCACGAAGGAGAACGTGCAGGTGGCGACGATCGCGACCAGCTCGCGCCAGACGATGTCGAAGCTGCCGCCGAGCAGGACGCCCTGCACGCCACCCGGCGAGTTCGACGCGCCGATGAGCATGACGCAGAGGGTGCCGGCGATGCCGCCGACGCCGTGCACGGCGAACGCGTCGAGGCTCTCGTCGATGCCCAGCCTGGTCTTCCAGGTCACCGCCCAGGCGACGGCCGCACCGGCGACGAAGCCGACCACCAGCGCGCCGACGGCGTTCACCGTGTCTGCCGAGGGGGTGATGCCGACCAGGCCGGCGATGGCGCCGGAGGCCATGCCGAGCGTCGTCGCGTGGCCGTCGCGCAGCCTCTCGACCAGCAGGAAACCGAGGATGCCGGTGGACCCGGCGAGGAGCGTGGTGAGGACGACGTACTGCGCGAGGAAGTTCGCCCCGGCCGCGGACCCGCCGTTGAAGCCGATCCAGCCGAACCAGAGGATGCCGGCGCCCAGGACGACCAGCGGGAGGCTGTGCGGCCGGTGCGTCGGGGAACGCCGCTTGCCCAGGACCATCGCCAGCGCCAGGGCGGCGACGCCGGCATTCATGTGCACGGCGGTGCCACCTGCGAAGTCGTGCAGCTGCAGCTCGTTGCGCATCCAGCCCCCGACGACGCCGCTCTCCTCGTCGCTGAAGGCGAACACCCAGTGCGCGAGCGGGAAGTAGACGAGGGTCAGCCAGACGGCGGAGAAGACCAGCCACGAGCCGAACTTCATCCGGCCGGCCGCGCCGCTGGCCACGATCGCGATGGTGATCGCGGCGAACAGGATGAAGAAGGCGGTCCAGTAGACGCCTTCCGCGCCACCGGTGCCGCCGTCGTCGTGGAAGCCGGCGAGACCGAGGTGGTCGACCGGGTTGCCGATCAGCCCCCAGCCGCCGAGGGAGTCGCCCGACACCAGGCCGTAGCCGAAGAGGACGTAGAGGACGCTCGTCACGGCGAGCGTGCTCATGACCATCATCACCATGTTGAGCATGTTCTTGCTGCCGAGCATGCCCCCGTAGAACAGGGCGAGGCCCGGGAACATCAGGAGCACGAGCGCGAACGCCGCCAGGAGCCAGGCGAGGTCGGCTGCGGGCATGAGCCACTCTCCTCAGGTCAGTCGGGCGGGACCGGCCACGCCACGAGATCGGTGGGTCGCACC
The DNA here is from genome assembly GCF_054050895.1 of Blastococcus sp. SYSU DS0669. NCBI lineage: Bacteria > Bacillati > Actinomycetota > Actinomycetes > Geodermatophilales > Geodermatophilaceae > Blastococcus > Blastococcus sp. SYSU DS0669. Next base: position 55,154 of record NZ_JBJHAE010000007.1, read on the forward strand.
GGGAGACCGGTGCGCGACGCCACGGCCGACGACCGCTGGGTGCCGGTGCTGGGAGCACCGGGCGCGGGGCGGCCACCGCGTGTCACGCCGTGAAACGGAGTCTCATGGCACTGGACGCGCTCGTGGGTTACTTCGACGTGAATCTGCGTTACGAAAGCAAGAGGTTCTGCCGCGCGCGCACGGCGTGACCGGTCGGTCTAGAGGAGGTGCCCGTAGCCGGTGACGGTCAGGAAGCGGATGGGCAGCTCGGTCAGCTCGACCGGCCCGTGCGGCCCCTCGCCGTCGAAGACCAGCGAGTCGCCGGGACGCATCTCGTAGCGGGCCTCCCCGTGGCCATAGGTCAGCGCGCCCTCGAGGACGTAGATGAACTCGGTACCCGGGTGCTGGAAGAGCGGGAAGACCTCGCTGGCCTCCGTGAGGGTGACCAGCAGCGGCTCGAGCCGCTTGTGCTCCCCGCGCAGCGCCCCCAGGAGCTGGTAGAGGTGGCCGACGTTGCTGCCCCGGCGGACGATCTGCGCGCCGTGGCCGGCAGGGGTGAAGACCGCCTCGCGCTCGGCGTCCACCCCACGGAACAGCGCCGTGACCGGCACCGCCAGCGCCTCGGCCAGCCGCGCCAGGCTGGACAGGCTGCAGGAGGTCTGGGCGTGCTCGATCTTGGACAGCATCGCCTTGCTCAGCCCCGTGCTCCGCGCGAGCTCGGCCAGCGAGACGCCCTTGGCCAGCCGGAACTCGCGGACGCGCATCGCGATGACGTCCTCCAGCTGACCGCCGGGCGCGTCGTCGAGCCCGCCGGGCTCGGGGATGGCCTCCACGGCGCGAGCATAGGGTCCCCGCCGGCCCCCAGCGGGCGCCGCCGCGACCGCATGACCCGGACGGGAGGGGGCGCCCGTGGCCGCGGGCGACTCCCGTCACGCACTCGTTACAGCACCGACACCCATCTGATCGTCCACTCCCGTTACATGTCGTCCACCCACAGGGATCGGTCGCCTCGACCGGACCCGCGCTGAGGAGGCGGACATGACCACCACCGGCACCATCGTCTTCGGACATGCGAGCGGCACCTACCAGGACCTCCCGAGCATGGAGGTCCCCGGCGTCAACGCCGCCATCGGCGACACCTTCGCCAACCCCGGGGGCTCGGAGCTGTGCTCGGGGTTCTTCGAACTGCTCGCCGGCGAGCCCCTGGACTACACCTACACCTACGACGAGATGAAGGTCGTGGTGGAGGGCGAGTTCCGCCTCACCGACCTCGACAGCGGCACGCAGGTGGTCGCCCGCCCCAAGGACGTGCTGTTCTTCCCGAAGGGCTCGCGGATCCGCTTCGAGACCCCCGACCGGGCGCTGGGCTTCTACACCGGCCAGCGGTCCTTCGCTCCCTGATCGGCATGGGGATCGAGCACACCAGCGTGCCGCGGTGGGCAGCCGCTCCGCCGGCCATCCCCCACGGCATCCGCAGCGCCGCCGTCCTCGGCCTGGACGAGGCCGCCGGCCCCGTCGTCTCCGCCTGGGCGGCGGAGGCGGCGGCCGCTGGGGCGGCGGTGAGCGTGCTCCGGGCGCGCAGCACCACCGAGGCCCTGGCCTGGGTGGACGCCCGCGCGAGCGAGGCCCTGGTCGGCTGGCGGCTGCTCGTGGCGGGCCCGGAGGACGGCGTCCTCCGGGCCCGTGCCCGCGCCCTCCGGCTTGGGGCCGTCCCGGCCGAGGTGCTCACCCACGTGACGGGGATCCCCACCCGCCGGGTCCACTGCGCCCACTGCGCGCACGAGACGGGGACCTCCGCCGCGATCGGCGCGACCTGCACCTGTGGGGGGTGCGGGCGGACGCTGCACGTCTACCACCACGTCTCCCGGCGGCTGGGCGCCTACCTCGGCTTCATGGTGGACGCCGAGGACGCCGCGACGACGGAGGTGCCGGCATGACCGTGGTGGCCCCGCCGGCGCCCGCGGACACCGCGGTGCACGCCCGGCCGGGCACCCGCCGGCTCCGGGTGACCGACGTGCGGGACGCGGCAGCCGGCATCCGGACGGTCGAGTTCGTCCCCGCCGACGGCGGACCGCTGGCCGCCCACCCCCCCGGCAGCCACCTGGTGCTGCACTGCGGCGAGCGGCGCAACGCCTACTCGCTGACCGGCTCGGGCATCGCGCCGGAGAGCTACTCGGTCTCGGTGCTGCTCTGCCCCGACGGGTCCGGCGGCTCGCGGTGGGTCCACGGGCTGGCGGTCGGCGACGTCGTGGCCGCCGATGGGCCGCGCAGCGCGTTCGCTCCGGTCGCCACCGCCCGGCACCACCTGCTCGTCGCCGGCGGCATCGGCATCACCCCGCTGCTGTCGCACGCCCGCGCCGCGGCCCGCTGGCACCGGGACTTCACGCTGCTCTACGGCTACCGCCCTGGCGCCGGGGCGCACCTGGGCGAGCTGCGAGCCCTCTGCGGTCCGCGCTTGGAGGAGCACCCGGACGTGGCCGCCTTCGTGGAACGCATCGAGGGCGCCCTCGCCGCCGCCCCGCTCGGCACACACCTCTACGCCTGCGGGCCTGCAGCCCTCCTCGACACGGTGCTCGGGACGGCGGAACGGCTGGGCTGGCCGGAGGCGCGGGTGCACACCGAGCGCTTCTCCGCCGCCGCGCTCGACCCGGGCGACCCCTTCGAGGTCACCCTCACCCGGTCCGGCAGGCGGATCGCGGTCCCCACGGGGGTGACCCTGCTGGAGGCCCTCGAGACCTCCGGCGTCCCCGTGCCGAACCTGTGCCGGCAGGGGGTCTGCGGCGAGTGCCGCGTCCCCGTCGTCTCCGGCTCCCCCCTGCACCGCGATCTCTTCCTCAGCGAGGCCGAGAAGGCCGCCGCCGACAGCGTCATGTGCTGCGTCTCCCGCAGCACCGGCCCCACCCTGGAGCTCGACCTGTGACAGCCACCGACATCCCCGACCGGACCCTGCCCGCCCGCATCACCTCGTTCCCCTTCCCCTTCCCGACCGATGCCTACCGGTACAGCACCAACGTGGAGCCGGCGCTCGCGCCGCGGCCGACCGCCGCCGGCAGCTGGGGCGAGCACGTGCTGCACGTCGACGAGCACTACGCCTCGGACAGCGCCGAGTGCGCCGCCCTGCTGGCCGCGGACCCGACCCGCCTGCAGGAGCTGCCGCACATGAGGCCGGCCGCCTGGGACGCGATGCTCTACGTCATGGGGGAGCTCCAGCGGGCCCGCCCGGACGCGTTCGCGCTCGACCGCATCGGCGGGGACCGCTGGCGCTGGCGCAACGCGCTGCTGGACGTGGAGCAGGAGTTCACCTTCGGCGACGACGCGACGCTGCCGTCCGGCCCGCTGGAGTTCGTCGCGCCGCAGGTCCAGGACGACCTCGTGCTCCTGGACCAGCGCGAGGGCGCGCTGTGGGCCGACGCCGGCGTCGTCACCGCGGCCGCGGACTGGTCGATGCGCTTCGACGTGGGCATGAGCTTCCCCGAGATCCACGGCCCGGTCCCGCGCGTGCACCCGGAGGGCGTCATCGACCGCGCGCACCAGTTCCTCATGCGGCTGCAGCCCGGTGAGGCCTACCGGCGCACGAACTGGACCATGACCGTCGGCCGGCGGCTGGACACCGCGACCGAGACCTATCCAGAGTGGGGCCCCGACCGGCGCCTGGTACTCGAGCAGGACCTCGGCGCCCGGCTGCACCTGCGCGTGGAGGTCCAGCACCTGGTCCGCCTGCCCAGCTCGGGGACGGTGCTGTTCCTCATCCGCACCTACCTGCTGCCGCTGGAGGACCTGGCGCGGGTGCCCGCGTGGCGGGACCGGTTCGCCGCCGTCCTCGAGGAGCTGCCGGACGACATGGCCGACTACAAGGGCCTCACCCGCTTCCGCTCCGCCGCGGTCGCGTGGCTGCGCGGTGCGGCGTGACCGCCGTCCTGACCGGTGAGCAGCTCCGGCCGCGCCGCACGAGCGTGCCGTCGTGGCCGACGCAGCCGCCGGCGCTGGACCCCGCAGGCCGCGTGTTTCTCCTCGTGCAGGTCGGCGGCCGCGCCGCGGAGGTCATCGACCGGTGGGCGGCCGAGGCGCGGGAGCACGGCCGGCCGGTACGGCGCTGGGGGCTCCCGGGCGTGGACGCGTCGTCCGCTCCCGCGCTCGCCCGCCGCCTCGACGGGATGCACGTCGGCGGCCGGGTGCTGGTGGCGGGGCCCGAGGCCGATGTCCTCGCTCTCGTCGCCCTGGCCCGCGGGATGGGGCTGCTGCCCGAGGAGATCACCGCCTTCGCCGTCGATCGGGGGCTGATCCCGGTGTTCTGCGTCCACTGCGAGACCACCGCGCGGCTGGCGGTCGCGCCCGGTGCGGAGGTCGGCTGCCCCGGGTGCGGCCTGCGGCTCGAGGTGCACGAGCACGCCTCGGGGCACCGGGGCAGCTACCTCGCCTCCGCGGTGACCGGGGCGGGGCACGCCGGATGAGCCTCCTGGCGACGCGTCCGCTGCGGGTCGCACGGGTCGAGGCGGTGACCGACCGGGTGCGGCAGATCGTGCTGGCCGACCCGGACGACCGGCCGCTGCCCGGGTACGCGCCCGGCAGCCACCTGGTGGTCACCGCCGGCGGCACCCGCAACGCATACTCCCTCACCGGCTCGGGCATCGCCCCGCGCGACTACCGGATCTCGGTGCTGCGCACCGGGGACGACGGGGGTTCGGCCTGGCTGCACGACGCCCTGCAGGTCGGCGACCTGCTGCCGGTCGAGCCGCCGCGCTCGGCGTTCCGGCCGGAACTGGCCGCGCGGAAGGCGTTCCTCGTCGCGGCGGGCATCGGAGTCACGCCGATCCTGTCGCACCTGGCGGCTGCCCGGGCGTGGGGACGCCCCGTGGAGGTGGTCTACGGCTACCGACCGGGCGAGGCCGCCCACCTGGAGGAGGTGCGTGAGCTCGCCGGCCCGGACCTGGTGGAGGCGCAGGGCCGGGCGGCCCTCACCGGCGCGCTGCGCGAGCGGATGGCCGTCCAGCCCTGGGGCACGCACGCCTACGCCTGCGGCCCGGCGGCCGTCCTGGACCTGTTCACGGCGACGGCGCGGTCGGCCGGCTGGCCACCGGCCCGGGTGCACCTCGAGCACTTCCAGGCCCCGGAGCGCTCCCCCGGCCGGCCGTTCACCGCCCGGCTGCGGCGCAGCGGCCGGGAGCTCCCCGTGCCCAGCGGCACGAGCCTGCTCGACGCGGTGCTCGGCGCCGGCGTCGACGTCCCGAACATGTGCCGGCAGGGCGTCTGCGGCCAGTGCCTGGTTCCCGTGGCTGCCGGCCGCGTGGAGCACCGGGACCTGGTCCTGGACGAGTCCGACCGGCAGTCCTCGACCCATCTGCTCGCCTGCGTGTCGCGGGCGGCCGACACCCACCTGGAGCTGGACCTGTGAGCGATCTGACGCGGCTGCCCTGGCCCTTCGCCCCCGCCGACCGGACCTTCCGGTACACGGTCAACGTCGAGCCCGCCCGCCGGCGCGTCGAGACGCCCGCCGGGTCCTGGGGCGAGCACGTCGTCGACCTGGGCGACGACTACGTCGAGCAGATGGCGGTGCGCCGCGACGTGCTCGCCCGCGACCCGGGGCGGCGGCAGGTGCTCCCGCACATGGAGCCGGCGTGCTGGGACATGCTCCTGCACCTGCTCGGTGAGCTGGTGGTCGCCCGCCCCGACGCCATGCAGCTGACCGACCTCGGTTCCGGGGCGTTCGGCTGGCGCAACGACCTCCTCGGCATCGAGCAGTCGTTCGTCCTGGGCGACGCCGCCACGCTGCCGACCGACCCGCTCACCTGGATCGGCTGCCAGGTACCCGACGACATCCTCATGGTGAGCGACCGCGGCGGCCGGCTGTGGTTCGACGCCGCGCTGGTGACCTGGGCCGCCGCGTGGTCGGTGAAGTTCGACATCGGCATGCACCTCGACGAGATCCACGGACCCGTGCCGCGGCTCAACGAGGACGGCGTGACCAGCCGCGCCACGCGGTTCATGCGCGGCATCACGGCCGACCAGACCTACCGCCGGGTCAACTGGACCTTCTCCGCGCATGGGTCCCCGCGCCGGGACATCAGCCTGGAGGTCAAGCCGGAGTGGGACGCCGACATCCCCCGACTGGTGCGCGACGGCGACTTCGGGCGGCTGCAGCTGCGCATCGAGCTGGAGCACCTGACTCGTCTGCCCCTGACCGGCACGCTGACGTTCAACATCCGCACGTACATGGCGCCGCTGGACGAGATCGTCATGGTCCCCGGCTGGGGCGAGCAGCTGGCGGCGATCGTCGACGAGCTCCCGGCCGACATCGCGGAATACAAGGGCATCGCCCCCTACCGCGACGAGGTCGTGGCCTGGCTCGGCGACGCCACGCGCGCCACCGCCGCGGCCTGACCTTCTTCCGCCCACGGCTCGAGGAGGACTTCGGTCGTCCGAGCCGGAGGAAGTGGACGTCCCCTCCCCCCGTGCCGGCGCACACCGGCCGAGAACCGGCGCCGGGCGGCGGCTGCCTGCCGCGCCCGGCAGACTCGGGAGGAGCGCGGCCGGTCGGGCCGGATGACGGAGGTCGAGCCGCATGGCTGTGCAGGAGTCGGGCTCCGCGCTGGGCGACGACGTCTCCCTGGGCCTGACCCAGCGGGAGGCCGAGGCCCGACGGCGGCGGGGCGAGGGCAACGTCGCCGTGAGCGCCTCGTCCCGCGGCTACGCCCGGATCATCCGCACGAACGTCTTCTCCTTCTTCAACATCATCCTGTTCGTCATCGGCGCCGCGCTGCTCGCGCTGGGCCGCTACAGCGACGCCTTCACCAGCGTCGGCCTCGGCCTGCTCAACGCCGCGATCAGCGCCGTGCAGGAGATCCGCGCCCGGCGCAAGCTCGACCGGCTGCAACTGCTCGACCGCAGCCGGGTCACCGTCGTGCGCGACGGGCGGGACGTCGAGGTGGCCCCGGAGGACGTCGTCCGCGGTGACGCCGTCCACGTGCGCCCCGGCGACCAGCTCGTCGTCGACGGGCGGGTGCTCGACGGCGGCCGGGTCGACGTCGACGAGTCACTGCTGACCGGGGAGTCCGAACCGCTGCACAAGGTTCCGGGTGACGACCTCCTGTCGGGGAGCTTCTGCGTCGGCGGCGAGGGGTACCAGCTGGCGCGGGACGTCGGCGCGGCCAGCTACGCCAGCCGGCTGACCGCGGACGCACGGCGGTCCAGCACCGACCGGACGCCCCTGCAGGACCGCATCGACTTCGTCGTCCGGCTGGTGATGCTCCTCGTCGCGCTGATGAGCGTGACGATCCTGTTCCAGGCGGCGCTCGAAGGGTTCTCCCTGGTCCGGGTCGTGCAGACCACCGCGGTGCTCTCGGGGCTGGTCCCCTACGGCTTGTTCTTCCTCGTGACCGTCGCCTACACCGTGGGCGCGGCCAGGAGCAGCGGCCGCGGCGCCCTCGTGCAGCAGGTGAACGCCGTGGAGTCGGTCAGCAACGTCGACGTCGTCTGCACGGACAAGACCGGCACGCTGACGACCGGTCGGCTCGGCCTCGCGGCGGTGCAGCCGGTCGGCGGGATGACGTCCGAGGCGGCCGGCCTGCTGGTCGGCTCCATGGCCCGCAGCACGTCGGCGCCCAACCTCACCACCACGGCGCTGGCCGGCGCCCTGCCCGGCGAGAGGTGGGCGGTGCGCGACGAGATCCCCTTCTCGTCGGCCCTGCGGTGGAGCGCGCTGCGCACCGATGAGGGGCTCTACGTGCTGGGCGCGCCCGACCGGCTGGGTCCGCACCTCTCCGGTCCCGCGCTGACCGACACCGTGGGCGACCTGACCGCGCAGGGGCTCCGGGTCCTCGTCGTCGCCCGCGCCGCCGCGGACACCCCTGTCCGAGACCCCGCCGGGCGACCGCAGCTCCACGCTCTCGAGCCGGTCGCCGTCGTCTCCCTCGCCGACGAGCTGCGCCCCGACGTGCCGGAGACCATCGCGGGGTTCGCGCGGGACGGCATCGACCTCAAGGTCGTCTCCGGCGACGACCCGCGCACGGTGGCGGCCTTGGCCCGGCAGGCCGGCCTGGACGCCGGGGTCCCGGTGGCCGGTGCCGAGCTCGACGGTCTGTCCGACCCCGAGCTGGACCGGGTCGTCCGGCGGGCGGCGGTCTTCGGCCGCATCGCCCCGGAGCAGAAGGAGCGGCTCGTCGAGTCGCTGCGCCGGCAGGGACGTTACGTCGCCATGATCGGGGACGGCGTCAACGACGCCCGCGCCCTCAAGCGGGCCCACGTCGGGGTGGCGATGAAGAGCGGCAGCGCCGTCGCGCGCGACGTCGCCGACATCGTGCTGACCGACGACTCGCTCGCGGCGCTGCGGCCCGCACAGCACGAGGGGCGCCGGATCATCAACGGCATCGGCACCTCGATGCAGGTGTTCCTGGCCCGGGTCAGCACCCAGGGTCTGGTGATCCTCGCCGTCACCATGCTGGGGCTGGGCTTCCCGTACTCACCGGCCAACGTCGGGCTGACCCTGCTCACCGTGGGGGTGCCGACGCTGTTCCTGACGGCGTGGGCGCATCCGATCGCACCCGACCCGCACCTGCTGGCGAACCTGGGGCGGTTCGTCGTCCCCGCGGCGGTGACCACGGCCGCCGGCGGGGTGGCGCTGTACGCCTACCACTACACGTTCCTGTTCGAAGGGCTGAGCCGCTCCGGCACCCCCGAGGAGGTGCTCGCCGCGTTCGAGCGCTACACCGGGCTCTCGTCGGACGACGTCGGGTTCGCCGAGGCGGCGGCGACCATCGGCGCCCAGACGGCCCTCTCCACGTTCGTCTCCTTCGCCGCGTTCCTGCTCATCCTGTTCCTGCGGCCACCGAGCCGGTTGTTCGCGGCGTGGACCCGGCCCGACGGCGACAGACGCCCGGCCGTGCTCGTCGCCGTGCTGGCCGCGGTCTTCACCGGCAGCCTGTTCATCCCTGCCGTCAGCGACTACTTCGGGCTCACCGGCGCCGCGGACCCGGTGTTCTTCACCGTGCTGCCGGCGTTGCTGGTCTGGTTCGCCGTCCTGAGCGCGGCCTACCGGTTCCGCGTTCTGGAGCGCACCCTCGGGCTGGCGCGCGTCGGCGTGGCCCCGCGCTGATCCGCCTCGGGCCACTTGGAGGTGCCGGCCGGCAGGGCAGGCGCTCCGGCGGCCGACCAGCCCTGGGGAAGAAGGGGCCGCGCGCCTCTCAGGGGAGTTCCGCACCGCCGAGACCGGCGTCACGAGCCATCGCGATCGCCTGGGGCCGGGACACCGCGGGCAGCTTCGTTAACACCGTCGACACGACGTTGCGCACGGTCTTCTCCGACAGGTAGAGGCGGCGGGCGATCTCCCCGTTGCTCAACCCGCGGGCGACCAGGTCGAGCACCTCGTGCTCCCGCTCGGTCAGCTGCGGGAACGGCGTCAACCGCTCGGTACGGGTCATGAGCCGCGTGAGCACCGCTGGACCGACCGCCGCGCCGAGGATCACCTCGCCGTGCCCCACCGCCTCGAGCGCCCGGGTGATCTCCTGCCGGCTCGCCCCCTTCAGCAGGTAGCCGCGCGCGCCCGCACGGAGGGCCGCGGCGACGGTGTCGTCGTTCTCGACCATCGTGAGCACCAGGCACGCCGCAGCGGGCAGTTCGCTGGCCAGCGTCCGGATCGCCTCGAGCCCGTTGGTGCCCGGCATGTGCAGGTCCATCAGGACGACGTCGGGCCGCTCGGTGAGGGCCAGCGCGATCGCTTCGTCGCCGTCGGCCGCCTGCCCCACCACGCGGGCCCACGGCAGCGCGTCGACGAGCGCGGCGATGCCGGCGCGGAACATCGGGTGGTCGTCGGCCACGAGGACGGAGAGCTGCGCGGTCACGTCGCGACCTCCGCGAGCCGTTCCGGGACCGGAGCCGTGGGGTGGTGGTCCGCAGGCAGCGTCGCGACGACCGTCGTGCCGCCGCTGCCACCGGTGACGGTGCACGTCCCGCCCAGCTCGGTGGCCCGCTGGTGCATCGAGGTGAGCCCCACCCCGGCCGTCGCCTGCCGCGGCAGCCCGATCCCGTCGTCGGCTACGCGCACCGTGATCACCCCGTCCTCGTGCGCGAGGTGCACGTCGACGTGCTGGGCCCCCGAATGTTTTGCCACGTTCGCCAGCGCCTCCGCGGTGATCCGGTACGCCGCGACCTCGGCCGCCGCCGACAGTCCGGTCAGCGGTCCTTTCCCCGTCACCGTGACCTCCACCCCGGCGGTGCGCAGGCGTTCCGCCATCTCCTGCACGGCCGACACCAGGCCGAGGTCGTCGAGCGCGGCCGGCCGCAGGTCGTCGACGATGCGCCGGACGCCGGAGACGCTGTCCCGCAGGTATCCGGCAGCGGCCTCGAGAACCGCGGCGGCGCGGTCGGGGTCGGTGTGCACGAGGTCGGCGGCGACGTCCAGTTGCATGGCGGTGGCGGCCAAGCCGGGGCCGAGGTCGTCATGCAGGTCGTGGCGCAGCCGCCGGCGCTCCTCCTCGCGCGAGGTCACGATGTGCTCGCGGGAGCGGTGCAGCTCCGCCTGGAGCGCGGTGGCGTGCGCCGCCACGGCGGTGTGGCGGGCCAGCTCCTCCAGCAACCTGCGCCCGCGCTCACCGAGGCCACCGGGTGGCACGGCGACCACGAGCTCCCCCACCGAGCGGCCGGAGTAGACGAGCGGCACGGTGAGCGTCTCCGCCCGCGGGTCGCGGCGTCCGTGCACCACCACGCCGTGGTGGGCGACGCGCAGTTCGGCGTACGGGAGCCGCAGGGTCCGCGCCACCACGTCCACCACCGTCGGGAGCACGGCGCTCGGTGAACTGGCGGACGCCAGCCGTTCCGCCAGCCGGGACACGCCCGCGTGCGGCTCGTCGGCCTGGCCGTAGAGCAGCCGGTTCACGGTCCGCTGCACGCGGTCCTTGAGCGGCTGCACCACCATCGCGGCGAGCACGAACAGGAGGAGGTCCCAGTCCTCCGTCACCCGCTGCGCCAGCCCGGTGAGCACTGCCAGGAGGCCGCCGTACGCGGCCAGCGTCAGCACGGAGAGCGCTCCGTAGACCAGCGCCCGGTTGACCACGACGTCGAGGTCCCACAGCCGGCGGCGGACCATGGCGTAGGTGATGGCGGCCGGGAGCGGCACCATGGCCGCCGCGACGAAGGCGGCCGAGGCGACCGGCAGGAACCAGCCCGCCACCAGCAGCGCCAGCGTCGCCACGGCGCCGGCGGCCACGAGGACCACGTGGTCGCGCTCCTGCCCCGACGCCCGGCGCAGGCGCAGCACGAGCGAGGCGATCCCGAGCAGCGCGGCGAGCACCACGACGGGCAGGGTGGCGCTCACGACGGTCCAGGCGCCGTCGACGGCCACCGGGTGGTCGAGCTCGCCGTAGAACACGGGGGGTGGGATGTCGCGCTGGTCGTAGGGCGTCACCGCCCACGCCACGGTGGCTGTGACCGTGGCGAGGACCGACACGCCCGCCACCCATCGCCAGCGCGGTGACGGCAGGGATCCGGTGGGCAAGAAGAGCAGGAGCACCGAGGGCACCAGCGTGTAGCCCGGCACCCAGGTGAAGCCGGCGACCCAGTACAGCAGCGCGCCCACCTGGTCCCCGGGGGTGCCGGTGAGCAGCAGGTGCGCCAGCGAGCCGCTGAACGACGACACGGCGTTGCTCAGGCCCACGACGACCATCAGCCAGCCGACCGGCGTGCGCGGCAGGCGGGCCGCGACGACGGCGCCGAGGGCGCCGTAGGCGATCCCGGCCAGGACCCCGCGCAGCGCACCCCCGGCTGGGTAGTCCGGCCCGTCAGCCGGCAGCAGCTGCAGCACCAGGGTGGCCGCCGCCAGCGCGACGCACGCCGCACCGCCGGCGGTGGCCAGGCGGTGCCACGGGTGCCGGCGGCGATCACCGGACGCGGAGCGCGGGTGCATGCCGGGATGTTCTCAGCAGAGGGCGTCCCGAGTGGGAGGGACGGCGGTCCTGCACCCGATCGGGACCGGCGTCCGATGACGGCAGGACGTCGCGGCCCGGAGCCTTCCGGCAGCTCGCACGGCACCCCCGCCGTCGAGACGACCTGGAGAGTTCGCCATGACCCAGCACGTCAGCACCCCCGCACCGACGACCGAGATCCGGATGGGCTCGGAGCTCAGCGCACCGGACCAGGCGGTCGTCACCGGCGCCAGCACCCGGGACGCCGCGCCGGCCGCACCCACCCACCGCGCCCGGGGATGGCGGCGGGCCGCCCTGGCCGGCGCCGCGCTGGTGTCGCCGGTCGCCATGGCCGCGCAGTACGCGCTCAACAGCGCCGGGCTACCGCGCCAGGACGCCGAGGTGTACCTGACCGCCGTCGCCGCCGACAGCGGCGCGATGGTCGCCTCGACGCTCGCCTACGCGCTCGCGATGACCACGATGGTGGCCGTCGGCGCGCTCGCCGCGGTGGTCCTCCGGCGCACCTCGCCGATCGCCTCCGCGCTGTCCGCGGCGCTGCTGGCCCTGGGGGCGGTCGGTGGGGGCGCGTTCGTCGGGCTCCGGCTGGCCGCGCTCGCCATGGTCGAGGACGGCGCCGTCCGGCCGGGCGGGGTCGCTGCCTTCGTCCGGCTGCAAGGGGCGATCATCGACCCGGTCGGGTGGCTGCTCGTCTGCGCCATCGTGGGCACCGTGGCGCTCGCCGTCGCCATGCACCGCTCCCGTCGCGCGATCGGCTGGTGGCCGGCGGCGGTGACCGTCGTCGGGTTCGTGCTCGCCAGCGGCGAGTTCCCGAACGCCGTCAGCGTCACCGGGGCCGTCGTGCAGGGCGCCGCACTCGTCCCGCTCGCACGGCTGGCCCTCGCGACCCGGGGCTGACGGAGCCGGCCGTCCTCCGTCGCGGGGCGGCGGTGCCAGGCAGGAGGCGTCCCCACGGTCACCGGCCGTGGGGACGCCGTCCCGCTCGTCGTGCCCGCCCTCAGCGGCGCGTCTCCGGGAACAGCAGGTCGATGAACCGTTCCGCGGTGGGCCGGGGCTCGTGGTTGGCCAGGCCCGGCCGTTCGTTGGCCTCGATGAACACGTGCTCGGGCCCGTCGAGGTCGGGGACGAGGAAGTCCAGGCCGGTCACGGGGATGCCGATGGCGCGGCTGGCGCGCGTGGCGGCTGCGGCGATCCGGGGGTGCAACCGGTCGGTCACGTCCTCGATCGTCCCGCCGGTGTGCAGGTTCGCCGTGCGGCGCACCTGGACCCGCAGTCCCGCGGGCGGGACGTCGTCCATCCCCCAGCCGGCCGCGCGGACGTCGGCACGGGTGGTCTCGTCGAGGGGGATGCGCGACTCCCCTCCCGTCGCCCGCTCCCGCCGTCGGCTGGCCGCCTGGATCAGTGCCGTGACGTCCCGCTCGCCGTGCCCCACCACCTGCGCCGGGCGCCGGACTGCCGCGGCGACGACCTCGTGGTCGATGACCACGACCCGGAGGTCGGCGCCGGGGACGCACTCCTCGACGAGCACGTCGGGGCAGTGCCGGAGCGCCAGCGCCACCGCCTGCTCGAGGTGCCCGCGCTCCCGGACGCCCACCGTGATGCCCTTGCCCTGCTCCCCACGGGCGGGTTTGACGACGACCTCCGCGCAGCGTTCCAGGAGCTCCGCCGCGGGCCCCAGGTCGCCGTCGCGCGCCTCGGCCGCTGCGGCGACCCGCACCCCGGCCCGGTGCACGATGCGGCGGGTGACCCGCTTGTCGTCGCACCGGCTCATGGCGACCGCGGTGGTGAGCTCGGACAGGGACTCGCGGGTGCACACGCTGCGCATGCCGAGGGTCAGCTGCAGCTCGCCGAAGGCGGCGTCGGTGACGTCCACGCGGATGCCCCGACGGAGCGCCTCGTCGGCCAGGATGCGGGCGTACGGGTTCAGCTGGTCGAGCTCCGGCGGCTCGCCGACGAACAACGGCGCGTTGAACCGGCTCTTGCGCTTGACGCAGACCGCGGACGTCTGCCGGAACCCGAGCTTGCGGTAGAGGCCGATCGCCCCGTCGTTGTCGTGCAGCACCGAGAGGTCGAGGTAGGCGCGACCGCGCGCGGCGTAGCGCTCGGCGAGCACGCGGACCAGCGCCTCCCCGGTCCCCGCAGGCGCGCCCGCCCGGTCCACGGCCAGGCACCAGAGACTGCTGCCGCCTTCCGGATCCCCGAACGCGGCCAGGTGGTCGACGCCGGTGACCGTTCCGACGAGACGGCCCGTGTGACGGTCCTCGGCGACGAGGTAGGTGACGGCCCGCCCGTGGAGGTTGCGCTCCATCACCTGCTCGTCGCCCGGGAGCATGCCGTTGACCGCCTGCAGCCGGTTGATGTCGCACAGGTCCGCGGGGCGCGTCGCCAGCCGGACGAACACGTCGGGCACCAGCTCGCGACGAGGGCGGTACCGGTGCAGGTCCAGCCGCATCGTGTACGAGGGGTCGATGAACAGCTCGTCGGGAGCCAGCCCGACGAGCACCTGGGGACCCCGCGGGTAGATGCAGATGTCCCGCAGCCCCTGTTCTTCCCGCCGGGACTCCTCCAGCAGCCGCCGCAGGGACGGGTAGGTCTGGCCGAACAGCAGACGGCCCCAACCCAGGTCGACCGTCGATTCGGGCCGCATCCCGCGGAGCTGGTGGTCCGACGGTTCCCGCCACCAGGACCCGGTCATCACCGGCTCCGGCAGGACCGCTGTCCGGCGCACCTCGGGCCGCATCACCATGACGGAGTCCCGGGAGAGACGCTCCGGCCGCGCACCGTGCCCATGTCGTTCCCTCGGTCCTGCACCGACGAGCCGCGCTGGCCGCTGCGCGTCATCGATGCGCGGAGGAACCGGCTCGTCAGGGGGCCGCTCCCGGTGCGGCTCTTTCCACCCGGGCGCGTTCCGGCACTGTGCCCCCGGTAGGGGCCGCGAGACCCCGTGGGCGCATGCGTGGCCATCCGGAACCCGTTCCCGGGGACCGAGGGTCCTCGGCGTCGTCGGCCCCCCGAGCCGGAGGCGGGTCCAGGTCAGCAGCTCTGCGACGTCCCCGCCGCCGACATCGACTCCGCCGGCACCCACCACCGCACGTACTGAGCGGTTCGCCGCCCAGCGCGGTGACCACCGCCACGAACGGGACCCCACCCCGTCGTAGTCGCGGCCGATCACCATCAGCCCACCCGGGATCCGCGAAGGGGTAGATGCCGATCCGGTCGAGGACCTGCATGTCGCTCCGGCCTACTCACGGCTGGATGGCGCAGCGTTCCCGACCGCGCCGAGCCCGCTCCGTCAGCTGGGGCCCGGAGCGGGCGGGACGGTTGCGGGCGGGTCTCAGCCGGCTGTCGCGCGGGCGGCCTCGACGATGAGGTCGGCGACCGCGCCGGGCCGGGACACGGCGACGGCGTGGGAGGCGTCGACCTCGACGGCCGTGGACTGCGCCCGCTGGGCCATGAAGATCTGCGCCTCGGCCGGAACGGCGAGGTCCTGCCGCGTGACCAAGGTCCAGGACGGGATCGTCCGCCAGGCCGCCGCCGTCGCCTTCTCCTCCAGCGCCTCGCTGGTGATGGGCCGCTGCGTCGCGACCATCAGCTCGGCGACCTCCGGCGGAACATCGGCGGCGAACACCTGCCGGAACTTGCCCGGCTGGATGTACAGGTCGGTCACCGTGCCGCCGTTCCCGTCGCGGACGGGAACGGGCTCTAGCGCGGACCCCAGCTCGTTGCCGGGGAACTTCCCCGCCAGCTCACCGGTGCTCTCCCCTTCCTCCAGCAGGAAGCTGCCCACGTAGACGAGCGCCCGGACGCCGGGGTGCCCGTCGGCGGCCACGCTCATCACCGAGCCGCCGTAGGAATGACCGGCCACCACGATCGGGCCGCGCACCCGGTCCAGGACGCTGCGCAGCTGGTCGGCGTCGTCGCGCAGGCCCCGGAGCGGGTTGGCCGCAGCGATGACCGGGTAGCCGTCGCTCCTGAGCTGCTCGATCACCCCGTTCCAGCTGGCCGATTCGGCGAACGCGCCGTGCACGAGGACCACGGTCGGCTTCTCCTGGGCCGTCGTGCCCGCGTCGGTGTCGATGGTCATCGTCGTTCCTCTCGATCCGCAGCGACCGGGACGACCGGTTCGGCCGCGTCAGCGCTGATGGATCGACCGTAGGAAGCCAGGCCCCCTCGTCGCGTACGTCAGATGACCGTCGTGCCGACGGTGGACCAGCCGGTCACGGACCGATGGCGGCGCGCAGGGCGACGCGCGACGTGATCCCCAGCTTAGGGAAGATCCGGTGCAGGTGCGTGCCGACCGTCCGGTGCGAGAGGTACAGCCGCGCGCCGATCTCCCGGTTGGTCAGGCCCTCCGCGGCCAGCTGCGCGATCAGCAGTTCCTGCGGGCTCAGCTGCTCGCGCGCCTCCGGGGTGCGCGGCCTGCTCTGCTCCCCCGAGGCCCGCAGTTCCTGCCGGGCCCGGTCGCCCCAGGCAGCTGCTCCCACGGCATCGAAGGTGTCCCGCGCGGCCCGCAGCGGGGCCCGGGACTCCGCCGCCCGCCGGCACCGCCGCAGCCAGGCCCCGTGGGCCAGCTGCAGGCGGGCACGGGGGAAGGGCCAAGAGCCCAGGTCGGCCGCCAGGGCCGCCGCGAACAGCTCCTCGGCCTCGTCGTCAGGGGCCAGGAGTGCTCGGCCGTAGCGCAGCCCGATGTGGAGCACCGGTGAGGGCGTGCGCGCTGCGAGCGCCTCGAGGTCGGTCAGTACCGGCTCGACCTCGGCGCGGTGCCCGCTGTGGACGGCGGCCTCCACCAGGTCGCCGACGGCGAAGCTGCGCACCACGGGGTGGTGGCCAGGGTCGGCGGGGTCGGAGAGGCGGACGAGGTGGTCCCAGGCGGCCTGGTGCCGCCCCTGGCTGAGCGTGACCATGCCCCGGGCGAGCTGCACACCCGCCAGGACGGCGTTGGAGTCGACCTGCAGGCCGAGCCGGGCCGCGGCGGTGAGGCGTTCCTCGACGTCCTCGCCACCGCAGACAGCGGAGACGACCGACCGGACCACCTGGGCGACGGCTCCCATCAGCGGCTGGGCGGAGTCCGCGGCGAGCCGGGCGGCCTCGTCGGCGGCCGTGGCCGCCAGGTCGAACCGCCCGACGTTGAGCGCGCTCCACGCCTGCACGGCCAGGGCCCGGCCCAGCAGCCCGAGCCGGCCGTCGCCCCGGAGGCCGGTCACCGCCGACGTCAGGAACTCGACGGCGAGCGGGAAGTCACCCACGACGCTGGCCGCCTCGCCGGCGGCCTGCGCCCGCGCCGTGTCGAGCGGACCGTCGGACACGGCCCGCAGCCGTGCGTGGAGCATCGCCCCCCGGTCGAACGGCGCCACGTAGGAGAGCACCTCGAGCACGAGCACGTCTTCCGCGTCGAGCGTCTGCTCGACGACCTCCAGCAGGTGGTCCCGCGCCTCGGCGCCCGGCTCGGCCCACCAGCACCGCAGCGCCGCGGCCCGGAGGAACCTCAGCGCCTGGTCGGCCCGGCCGTCGGCCGCGGCCGTGGCGGCGACCTCGGTCAGCATCCGGGTGCCCGCCCGGACGTCGTGGACGCCCTCCTCGAACCCGTCCCGGATCACCGTCATGCGGGCCCGCTCCCGGGCGGGAACGTCGAGGCCCGCCGTCTCGCGCAGGAGGCGGTCGACGACGTCGGGACGCCCCCACTCGAAGGCCAGCTCGGCCGCTCGCAAGAAGCGCCGCGCCCGCTCCGCCGGGTCAGCGGTCAGTCGGGCGGCGCGCTCGATCGCCGCCTGGGCCGCCGCCACGCCACCCCGGCGCTGGGCGCGGGCCGCAGCGTCCTCGAGTTCGGCGGCGACCGCGTCGTCCGGCGCATCGGCGGCGGCCGCCCGGTGCCAGATCTGCCGGTCGGCGCCGCGCAGCGTCCCGGCCAGCGCGATGTGCGCGCGCTGCCGCTCGGCGAGGGTGGCTCGCTGCCGGATCGCGTGGCGGACCAGCGGATGACGGAAGACCAGCTTCCCGCCGTCCGCGGCGACCAACCCCACATCGACGGCCGGGGCCAGTGCCTCCGCGGTGACCTCGGCGCCGCGGAGTGCGGACGCCGCGACCAGGGCCTCCCCCAGGTCGCCCTCATCATCCAGGGCAGCGACCAGCAGCAGGTCCCGGGTCGCGTCGGCCAACCCGGGGAGTCGGGCCGCGAACGCCTGCTCCAGTCGCGCGGGCAGCGTCAGGGGTGCCCAGTCGTCCCGCGCGCCTCCCAGGGGCAGCTCGGCCAGCGCGAGCGGATTGCCCGCGGCCGCTGCCAACAGGCGCCGGCGGCCGGCCGGATCGAGCTGGGGTGCCCGACGCGCCAGCACGTCCTCGGCGGAGCGACGGTCCAGGCGTTCCAGGTGGTGCTCCTCCAGCGCCGCACCGGAGAGGACGGGCGGGAAGCCGTCGCGCTGGGCCGCCACCATCACCACCGCCTCGGACTCCAGCCGCCGTGCGACGAAACCGAGGACGTCGGCGCTGGGCCGGTCGAGCCAGTGCGCGTCGTCGACGACGAGCACGAGGGGCTGGTCCGCGGCGCTGTCGCTGATCAGGGTCAGGGCCGCCAGACCGATCAGGAAGAGCTCCGGTGCAGCGTCGTCGGTCATGCCGAACGCCGCCTTCAGCGCGCGCCGCTGTGGGGCGGGCAACGCGGAGAGACGACCGAGCAGGGACCGGACCAGCTGGTGGAGGGCGGCGAACGGCAAGGTCGTCTCGGACTCCACGCCGGTGGTGGCGAGCACCCGCAGCCCGCTGTGGGCCGCGGCTTCGCACACGTGGCGGAGCAAGGCGGACTTGCCGATCCCGGCCTCCCCGCGGACGAGGACGGCGGCGCCGCGGTACGGCAGGCCGCGGAGCAGCCGGTCGAGCGCCTCGATCTCCGCGTCCCGGCCCACCAGGCCGGCTGTCGCCATGTTCGCGCCCATCAACGCTCACCACCGTTCGGCTGCCGCGCGATCCGCGCCGCCCTCGACGACGGCAAACTAGTGCGGCGGGACGTTCCCGGTAAGGGGCCGGGACGACCTCTCCGGTTCGCGGTACGGCGAGGCAGTTGTCGCAGTCGTGGATCTGCCGTCGCTTCGCGGCGAGCTGGCGGACGACGTTGAGCGGAGCCGACTCCCTGCTCTGCGATGGCGTCGCCGGGTCGTCCTGGTCTGCAGCCATGCCCGGATGCTCGCCGGGCGCCGGGCCACGCACCTCCGTCAGCTGAGTCGTCGTCGACGTCATCCGGCGCACGCAGCGCGGCCCGTTCCGGCGCAGACCGACGACGACGAGGCCACCGTGGTCACGGCGCGATGACGAGGTCCGCCACGAGGTCGCCGTCCATCGTGAAGCGGTAGCGCAGGTCGATGACCCCACCGGGAAAGTTGCCCTCCAGGTGCTTGATGGCGACCCAGTACGCGTCGTCGGTGCGCTCCGCGGCGACGAGGGCGCTCGTGTACGTGAACTCGGCCCCGGCCTTGGCCAGGAAGCGGCGGATCTCCTCGGTCCCGCGGTAGGTGACGCCGTCGTCGACGACCACAGCGGTGGGCGTGAAGGCGCGGAGCGCGGTGTCCGCGTCGCCGTCATCGTGCGCAGCCAGGTAGCTGCGGATCGTGGCCGGGAGCTGGTCGGACTGGATGCTGGTCGGTGTGGTCATGGCCCCACGGTGCGGCCGTCCGATGAGGGAAGGTCAAGCGCTGGACTCTCCCCCGGGGAGAGGGTGCACAGTTCACCCATGCTGGCGATCGGGGAGTTCTCGCGGCTGACCCACCTCAGCGTGCGCACCCTGCGCCGCTATCACGACGCCGGCCTGCTCGAGCCCGCGGCGGTGGACGCCACGACCGGATACCGCTACTACGGCGCGGATCAGATCCCGATCGCCCAGGTCATCCACCGGCTGCGGCAGCTCGACCTCCCGCTGTCCGACGTCCAGCGCATCCTGCGCTCCCCCGACCCGGGCACCCGTGCCGGCCTCGTCGCCGACCATCTTCAGCGACTCGAGACGGAGCTGGAACGGACTCGCGCCACGGTCGTGTCGCTGCGCCGGCTGCTCCGACCGGAGCCGGCCCCGTTGGACGTCGAGCTCCGCACGGTTCCGGCGACGACGGTGGCAGCGGTCGAGGACGACGTGGCGTACGAGGAGGTGCTCGGCTGGTACGCCGGCGCCATGGCCGAGCTGGACGCCGTGGTTCGCCGGCCGACCGGTGCTCCGGGCGGGCTGTACGACAACGCCTTGTTCGAGGACGGCCGGGGGCACGTTCTCGTGTACCGGCCGACGGCGGAACCGCCGCGCAACGGCCGGGTGCACCCGGTCACCCTGCCCGCCGTCGAGCTCGCCGTGACCACCCACGTCGGCGAGCACGACGACATCGACGTCACCTACGGCGAACTCGGCACCTGGGTGGTGAGCAACGCGCTGGCCGTCGCCGGGCCCGTACGGGAGACGTATCTGGTCGGCCCACGAGACACCGCCGACCCGGCTGCCTGGCGCACGGAGATCGGCTGGCCGGTCTTCCGGATGGCCCCGCGATGAACGGTCGGCCCGGCCCGTACGGCGAACGTGCGACGACGCCGACTCTTCTTTTGCGGCCGCGGCCCGGACAGGCTGGAGCTCGACTCAGGACGGCGCCACCAGGACGCTGCGGTGGCCCGGCCGCTGGCATCGACGGTATCCCGACGTCCTCGGGTGATCCTCCGGCGTCGCCCATGAACCCAGTCCAGATCACCCGCTTCGGCGTGCCCGAGGTCCCGACGTCGTCGACGTCCCCGAGCCTGCGGCCGGCAGATCAGCAGCTCTACGACGTCCCGGCCGCCGGCAGCACCTTCGCCGTCACCCACCACGCCCAGTCGTGCGAGTCGGCGACTGGCCTCCCGCCCCCTCAGGAGTTCATCGGACTCATCGTGTCCATCTCCCCCGCCCCGGGGACCGTGAGGGCCGGGATGGCTTCCGGGGCGACGAACAGCAGCAGGCCGAGCGCGAGCAGCACCGCCGCTGTCCCGTACGTCGCGATCCTGCGCCACGGCAGGGTCTTCTCGACCGCGATCAACCCGGCGACGAACGCCATCCACATGATGCTCATGACGCCCAGGGCGAACAGCGAGGCCATGAGTGCCCAGCAACAGCCGACGCACCAGGCACCGTTCTTCGCGCCCATCAGGAACGCACCCCGGCGACCGTCCCGCCACGAGCCGAGCAGAAACCCGAGCGGGCTGCGGCACTTGCCGAGACAGACGTCCTTCAACGGGGTCAGCTCGTACACCGCCGCGACGACCAGCGTGCCACCCGCGATCCATCGGCCCGCCCGATCCCAGCCGAGAATGTCACCCGGCACCCGGCCGAGGATCCCGGCGAGCGCGAAGGCGAACAGTCCGGCGCCGGCCCACGTGGCCAGATAGCCCCCGGCGAAGAGCAGCGGTCGGAGTGGAGACCGCTGCCTGGTCATGCGCGAGTACAGGGCGATCGTCGGTGCGACCGACGGGAACATCATCGCCGCCATCATCAGGACCCAGACCCCCAGGAACCACCCGAGCGTTCCCAGGCCGGTCCAGGGCCCCTCGTCCATGCCCCGCATCTGGTCGGCGGTCCACCACCACCCAGCGCCGGCCAGGATGACGAGCGCGGCGACCAGGACGAGCCGCACCCGCACGGCGGCGAAGGCGGGCCCCATCCCCCCGCCAGCGGTGAGCCGTTCCCGGGTGGGCGCGCTCATGGCGGTCAGGCGGCCCAGGAGAAGTCGGAGGTCGACAGGCCGGTCTTGCCCTCGTACCTGATCCCGAAGGCGTCGATCCGCGAGCTCCGCGCCTCGGCCATGGTCAGGTTCGCCCCGGCCGGATGGAACATCCCGTCGAACCGGACCGGCTGCCCGTCTTCCTTGCCGAACGGCACGATGTCCTCGACCTGGAACTCGATCACGTCGCCGACCCGGACGCGGTGCAGCAGCCCCTCGTGGCCGATCTCGATCTCCGCCCGCTCGACACCGACGATCTCGCCGACGAGAGGAGCCAGCGCGGCCATCGGGCCGCCGAGCTGCCCGCCGAAGACCTTGACCAGCTTGTCGAACTGGTCGTCGTCGGCCTGGTCGTCGACGAACACGCCGAGACGCCAGCCACCGTCGGTCATGACCTTCGGGGTGTCGATGATCGCCACGACACGACGGCCCCGGACATCGGTGCCCTCGACCTCGCCCTCGCGGATGTCGAAAGCCAGGGTCGCGCGGCAGTAGTCGTAGGTGGCGCCGTGGTCGAAGGAGAGGTTGCAGGGGCACATCAGCTCGCACGAGCACGTCTCGGCGTAGCTGCCTTTGACGTTCCATGACATCTCCGGCTCCCTCCACAGGAGGTGGCCAGTCTCGGACCCCCATGACTGGCCGGTCAACCACGTCGGGAGCGGACCGCCCACTTCTCGTCCGTCATCCCGGCTCGGGTGGTCGACGAGCCACGCCCTGGCCTCCCTGCATGCGTGCCGTGCAGATCACCCGCTTCGGCGGCCGCGAGCTCCTCGACATCGCCGACTGCCTGACCACACGCCAGGGCCTGGTCAGCAGCTCTACGAGTGAGCTCGGCAGGAGTCAACTTCGCCGACACCCACCACCGACTGTTCTGCAACTGACCTCACTGCTGGAGTGGGGAACACCAGGCCCACCGACGGGAACGAGGTGATCGACCGGCCCGCCCTGCAGACGGCATGGTCAGCAACACGCAGGCCAGCACACGGACGAGGTACACCAATCCACGCGACACGGCAGTCCGGCCGGATGCCACACACAGCACCGTCCCTGCGGACCGGAGATCCCCGACGAACCCGGGCCCGGAGCGACGATCCGTGCGTTGCCGGCTTCCTGCCCCGAGACCTACCAACCGCATCGCTCAAGTCCAGTGAATGGGCCGAGCGTGGAGCCGGAGACGGACGTGGAGGTCAGGCCGAGGGTCCCAGGGCGCGATCGCGCGGTGCGTGGTAGCTGTCGGCCCAGGGACGCAGCGACTCGAAGGTGCCGCTGGCGGCGAGCACGTCGCTGTCGGCGTACCGACGTCCCTGGATCTGCATGCCCACGGGCAGCCCGTCGACCAGCCCGGCCGGGATCGATGCGGCCGGGTGACCGGTGAAGTTGGTCAGGTACGTCGGGCACCAGCCGATGTAGGGGTCGACCTCGACACCTTCGACCTCGCTCGGCCCAACAGTCGTGCCTGGAACCTCGGAGTTGAGGACCGGCATGGCGCTGAGGGTGGGGGTGACCAGCAGGTCGAAGTCGGCGTACACCGCCTGGACGGTGTCGTAGACCGCGGAGCGCATCACGTAGTCCTGGTCGAGCTCGCTGATCGTCATCCCGTACACGTGGTCGGCCCAGCGCAGGTAACCGTCAGGGAAGTCGTCGCGGTGCTCGCCGAGCAGGTCCAGACCGTTCTTCTTCATGTTCTCGAAGGCGCCCACGTTGACCAGCATGATCTGCCGGCACCACAGGTCGCTGAGCTCGCGCTGGCCATAGGGCAGCGTCAGGTCGATCTCCTCCACGACGGCCCCGGCGTCACGGAAGGCCTGAACCGCCTGGCCGACCGTCTCGCGGATACGTCGGTCGACGGGAAAGACCCCGAAGTCAGGGGTATAGGCGATCCGCATGCCGGAGATGTCCCGGCGCACATCGCGGGTGAACTCGTGCGGTTGGCCGTCGATGCTGAACACGTCGCCCGGGTGGTAGCCCGACAGCACGTCGAGCACCAAGGCGGCGTCCTCGACGGTGCGCGTCAGGGGTCCCTCGAAGAGGAAGGGCATCGTGCTGCCGAACGCGTTCGGCCGGACGACCGAGGGAACTCGCCCGAACGACGCCTTGTACCCGTACAGCCCGCACCAGGCGGCGGGGATCCGGATCGATCCGCCACCGTCCGTTCCCTCGGCGAACGGCACGAGCCCGTCGGCCACGGCTGCGGCGCTGCCACCGGAGGACCCCCCGGGGTTCCGGGAGGTGTCGAAGGGGTTGGCGGTCGCCCCGAACAACGGGTTGTCGCAGGTGCCCCGGAAGCCCATGACCGGCGAGTTGGTCTTGCCGACGATGATTGCGCCGGCCCTCTCGACGCGCTCTGCGAAGATGCAGTAGGCGTCGAGGGAGAAGTCGGCCAGCGCGCGGACGCCGCCGAAGGTGGCCGGCCAGCCGGGCTTGAAGTCGAACAGGTCCTTGATCGCGGTGGGTACGCCGTGCAGCGGGCCGATCTCCGAGCCGTCGGCGAGCGCCCTCTCCGCCTCCCGGGCGGCCCCCCGGGCGCCGTCGACGTCGGTGAAGACGAAGGCGTTCAGGCTGGGGTTGCGCTCCTCGATCCGGGCGGCGCAGGCATCGACGAGCTCCGTCGGTGACACCTCTCGGTCCCGGACGCGCCGGGCGAGCTCCGTCGCACTGACATAGGCGAAGTCGGCGTCATCCAGCACTGATTCCTCCACGGTCGGAGCAGGCGGTGCGCTCGATGCTAGGGCCCCGGCGGTCGGGCCGCCTCACCCCAGATCCTCGATCCAGGGAGACGAGCCCCGGCTCTGCCGCCCAGCGGCCGGCCGACGTACCTGCCCAGCACGACGCAGGCGGCGAGGCCAGCCCGATCGTCGCGGCCCCCACGACGACCGCGAAGAGGCCCCGGTAGATGGCGAGCCCGGGCAGCAACGGGACGATGCCGCAGACCGCGACGAGCAGGGGCGGGATCCGCAGCCGATCGGACAGCGCCTCACCGCAGGACCCGACGACCACGGCCGCCGTCGCACTCGCCACTGCTGGGCCGGCACTCAACGCGGCAGCCGTGGACGACGTCGTCCACGCCAGCGCGCCGGCCACCGTGGCCACTCCGACGGCAAGCGGGCGGGCATGTGACGCCACCGCCCAGACCCCGACCATCCCAGCTGCGGCGGCCGACGCCACGGCGAACGGCACGGTGAAGGTGGACGGGTCTAGCGCGCTCAGCGGGACCTGCGCCCGATGCCCGTGGTGCAGAACTCCGGCGACGCCAACGACGATGCCGGTCGTCGAGGTGAGCACGTCGAGGGCCCGCGCCGCGGCGGTGAGGGGAAAGCCGCTGATCGCGCCCTCAGCAGCGCCCACAAAGGGAGACCTGCCAGGAGCACCACGATCCCGGCGACGACCAACGACGTGCGGACCTCGACCTCCCACACGGCGAGGAGGGCGTCACGCCCGCATAACGCCTGAATGACACCAAGGCGCGGTTCCCCTCACTTCCGGCGGCGCCCGCGTCCCATGGGGACGTCCAGCGCGCGAAGGACGGGGGCGACGAGCTGTCGGGAGCCCGGCCCACCCGGGTTCCCGTTCGGCGCATCACCGCGACCCCATGAGCGTGCGCGACCAGGTGTCCGGCCGGTCACCTGAGCGAGGGGCGGCGGGCTCACGGAGACGGGTCGGTTGTCCTCGGCTCGGCCGACCGCGCGGCCGTACTCGTCAGGACTGCGACCCGCGCGACGTTGGCGAGGCCCTGTCCTGCTGCTCATGCGTGCCGTGCAGATCACCCGCTTCGGCGGTCCCGAGGTCCTCGACGTCGTCGACGTCCCCGAGCCGGAGGCCGGCCCCGGCCAGAAGGTCTACGACGTCTCCACCGCTGGCGTGAACTACGCCGACACCCACCACCGGCTGTCTCGCAACTGACCTCACGGCTCGCGGGCGGGCGTCTCGGGGAGCCGCGCATGCGGCGACTCCGTGTCGTCACGCTTACGCGCAACTGGTCCATGTCCCCGCGGTTCGTCCACCCGGTGAACAGCCGGCCAGTGGAACGGCGCTCAGCCGAGGGATCTCGGGCAGATCGTGACGCGCACACGCCAGGCAGATCTCACGGGACGAGCCCCGACCAGCTGCGGGGCCGGGCATGCTGACCTCGTGCACCACATCGGGATCGACCTCGCCTGGGGGCTCAAGCAACCCACCGGCCTCGCCGTGCTGGACGACGCCGGCCGGCTGGTGCACGTCAGCGCGGTGCGCACCGACGAGGAGATCGAGACCGCGCTGGCCCCGTTCACCGCCGGCCCGTGCATTGTGGCGATCGACGCCCCGCTGGTGGTCACCAACGCCAGCGGGAACCGGGCCGCCGAGCGGGCGCTCAACGCCGACTTCGCGAGGTTCGAAGCCGGAGCGCACCCGACGAACACCGGCAAACCCGAGTTCACCGATGGTGACACCCGCGGCGGGCGGATCGGCCGGCGCTTGAAGCTGGACCTCGACCCCCGCTCGGGCCGCGACCGCCGGGCGATCGAGGTCTACCCGCACGCGGCGACGGTGGCGCTGTTCCGGCTGGGCCGCACGCTGAAGTACAAGAACAAGCCCGGCCGGATGCTCGAGCAGATGCGCGCAGAGCTGCTGCTGCTCATCGATCTGCTGGCCGCGGTGGCCGAGCTCGACCTCGGCGCACCGTTCGCCGCGCTGCGCCGGCAGGTGCAGGCCGCCACCCGCAAGAGCGAGTTGCGGGCGGCGGAGGACCAGGTGGACGCCGTGGTGTGCGCCTACGTGGGATGGATCGCCGCCCGGCGCCCGGACGAGGTGACCACCTACGGCGACGCGGCCGGCGGCGCCATCGTGACCCCGACCCTGCCGCCGGACCTGCAGCCCGGCCCCCGGGTCGCCGCACCCCCGGCCGACCCGGTGCAGCAAGCCATCCAGGCGTACGCCGACGGCCGGCCCGAGACCCTGGTCGCCGGCGCGCAGGCGCTCGCGCTCGTCACCGGGGTGCTCGACGACGCCGGGATCAACTACCTGTCGGTGACCGGGCGGACCAAGAGCATCGCCTCGTTCGCGGAGAAGGCGGCCCGCACGGTCGACGGTGTGCCTGCCTACCCGGACCCGGCACGGGAGATCACCGACCAGATCGGCGTGCGGGTGATCACCTACGTGCAGAGCGACGTGGAGGCGGTCGCCGAGCTGCTGGCCGCGCAGGTGCAGGTGATCGACGACCTCGACATGGGTCGGCGGACCGCGCAGCAGGGCCGGTTCGGCTACTCCAGCCGGCACCTGCTGATCGGCGTGGACCCGGGCCGGGCGGACGAGCTGCCAGAGCTGGTCGGGCGCGTGGTGCAGGTGCAGGTGCGCACGGTCCTGCAGCACGCGTGGGCCGAGTTCGAGCACGACATCCGCTACAAGGGCACGGTGCCGGACGAGCACGCTCCCGAGTTCGACCGCCGGTTCACCCTGGCCGCCGGGTTGCTGGAGCTGGCCGATCAGCAGTTCACCGCGATCCGCGAACGCCTCCGGGCACCGGTTCCCAGCGACGAGGCCGACGACATCGACCCCGACGACCCTCGGATCGCGCCCCGGGAACTGGCTGCCTTCCTGGCCGGGCAGTACGCCGACGCCGGCTGGTCGCGCCCGGACCACTACACCTGGATCTCCGGCCTGCTGCTCGAACTGGGCGTGACCAGCCTGGTGGAGCTGGGTGAGGTGCTGCGCGGTGTCGACGACAGCGGCATCACCGCCCGGATGGACTACCGCTATCCCCCGGGCGCCGTGCGCCGGCTGGACGACACGCTGCTGGCCGGCTTCGGGCAGCGGTACGTGGACCTGCACGGCAACGCCGACCGGCGGTCCGCGCTGACCACCCGGCTGCAGCGCCTCACCGTCGGCTGATGGCGCCGTCCTCTACGAGCTGGTCGCCGTGCGCGCCGACGCCCTCGCGCGCGCGAACGGCCAGAGCGGGACGAGCAGGACGGCGGCGACCGCAAGGAAGGGCGCGATGCGTCCCCACGGCGAGCCGGTGGGCACGAGGAGCACACCGGACACCAGGCTGGTCGCCACCGCGAAGCATGTCGACGGGTCCGTGAACGTGCTCTGGAAGCGCCCCGCGTACCACCGGCCCCAGCGCGGCAGCGGCCGAGGACGGGCCCGCACGATCTCGTCCATGTCCCTGCGCACCACGAAACCGAAGTGCAACGACGTCCGGCAGACCAGCACGGTCAGCCACCCGAAGAGGACGGCGCACAGGAACACCGTGAGCGCGGACTCCCACCCGGGTTCGCGGAAGAGGTGCTGTGACTGGGCGACGCCGAGGAACGAGAGCAGCCAGAAGGCTATCGCGCTGATCTGGTCACCGGCGCTCATGTCCGCGAGGCGGTGGCTCCGCCGGGTGCGGGCGTCGAACGCCACCGTGAGGGCGAGCGCCCAGACGAGCGGTGCGACGAACCAGCCACCGTCGACGCCGGGATCCCCGAGCGCCCCGACGAGGAACGCGTTCGCCGTCGTGGCGAAGACACCGGCCAGGTTGACGAGGCCGTAGACGTTCCGCCGGAGGAACACGTGCCGGTAGAGCGCCGACGCGGCGGTCGGGACACCTACGACGGCGACTGCGATGACGGCAGTCGCCACGCCGGGACGCAGCGGCGGTGCGAAGCGGCCGTAGGCGACCGCGAGCCCGAACGCCGCCCCGAGGCCCAGGCCGACCAGCCACATGTTGCCCGTCACGGGATCGCGCAGCTGCTCAGCGAGCTGGGCTCGCACCGACCGCGGCGCCGGGCGCTCCGGCCCCACCTCTGGCGGCCCGCCCTCTGCGCCGTCGACCGGTGGGACGGCAGTGCGGGTTCGGTTCTCGGGCCGGGCCCACGCACCGACGACCAGCACCACCGCGAGACAGCAGGCCGACGCGACGCGGTGCGCCCGGCCCGGTTCTCCTGCGCGCATTCCTGCCTTCCGCCGTGGGTGGCTCGTCCGTCGACCAGCATGACCGCCGCTGCGGGTGGCCGGCGGCGACACGCCCCAGGGCCCTTGCCTAGCCTCGGGGCATGCGTGCTGTGCAGATCACCCGCTTCGGCGGTCCCGAGGTCCTCGACGTCGTCGATATCCCCGAGCCGGAGGCCGGTCCGGGTCAGAAGGTCTACGACGTCTCGACGGCGGGGGTGAACTACGCCGACACCCACCAGATCGAGAACAGCTACCTCGCCGAGCAGAAGCTGCCGCTGATCCCGGGTGCGGAGTTCGTCGGCACCCCGGTCGGCGGCGGGCAGCGGGTCGTCGGCCTGCTCGACGGCGGCGGCTACGCCGAGAAGGTCGTGGCCCACGACTTCCTCACCTGGGCCGTGCCCGACGGCGTGAGCGACGAGCAGGCCCTCGCCGTCGTCCTCCAGGGCTCGACCGCCTGGCACCTCCTGCGCACCAGCGCGCACCTCGCCGAGGGCGAGACCGTCGTCGTCATCGCCGGCGCCGGTGGGGTCGGCTCGCTCGCCGTCCAGCTGGCCCGCCGCTGGGGCGCCGGCCGGGTGATCGCCACCGCCTCCAGCCCGGAGAAGCGGCAGCTCGCCGAGGAGCTCGGCGCGCACGCGACCGTCGACCCGGCGCTCGCCGACGACGACCCGAAGGCCTTCACCGGCGCCCTCCGCGAGGCCAACGGCGGCAAGCCGGTCGACATCGTGCTGGAGATGACCGGCGGCAACGTGTTCAGCGGCTCCCTGTCGGCGCTCGCGCCGTTCGGCCGGCTGGTCACGTACGGCATGGCCGCGCGGCAGCAGACCCACGCCGTCCCGCCCGGCATCCTGATGCAGAAGAGCCGCGCGGTCATCGGCTTCTGGCTGGCGCACTGCATGGCCCGCCCGCAGATGATGGACGCCGCCATGACCGACCTGCTGGCCATGGTCGACGCCGGTGAGCTGAAGCCCGTCGTCGGCGGCCGCTACCCGCTCTCCGCCGTCGCCGACGCCCACCAGGACCTGCTCGCCCGCCGCACCACCGGCAAGCTCGTCCTCGACCCCGCCCGGTAACCGGCTCGAACGGCCCCGCCGCAGGGGCCTGCCGCGAGCGAAGCGAGCGGTGGGGGCGGCGGGGCCCGTTCTCAGATCAGGCGGTTGGTCCAGAACAGGCTGAGGACGGCGCCGATCAGCACCACCAGGACGCCGGCCCGCACGAACCACGGGCTGATGTCCTTCGGCTCGGTGGTGTAACCGATCTGGCTGCCCAGGTCGGCGTACACCTGCTCCAGCTCCGCGGCGCTGGCGGCCTCGCTGTAGCTGCCGCCGGTCTGGTCGGCGATCTCCTCGAGCGCCGCGCGGTCCACCGGCACCGGCACCCGCTCGCCGTCGATGTCGAGGGTGCCGTAGTCGGTGCCGAACGCAATCGTGGAGACCGGCACCCCGGCGGCGCGCGCGGCCTCGATGGCCTGCGTGTCGTCCCGGCCGACGGTGTTGGTGCCGTCCGACAGCAGCACGATCCGGGCCGGCGGCGGCTCCTGGCCGCTGCTCTCCAGCGAGGCCTGGAAGTTCTCGATCGCGGCCAGCGAGGTGAAGACCGCCTCGCCGATCGCCGTCGCCTCCGCGAGGTCCAGGTTCTCGATGGCGACCGCCACCTGCGCGCGGTCGGTGGTCGGCGGCACCACCGTGGTGGCCGTACCGGCGAAGGTCACCAGGCCCAGGTTGATCCGCTCGGGCAGCACGTCCACGAACTCGGTCGCCGCCCGCTGCATCGCCTGGAACCGGGTCGGCTCGACGTCCTGGGCCTCCATGGAGAGCGAGACGTCGACGGCCATGACGACGGTCGCCCGCTCCCGCGGCACCCGCACCTCGGTGCTGGGCACGGCGAGCGACACCACGAGCGCGGCCAGGCCGAGCGCGACCAGCCCGAACGCCAGGTGCCGCTTCCAGCCGGGCCGCTTGGGCACCAGCGAGCCGAGCAGCGCCACGTTGGTGAACCGGGCGGCGTAGGCCTTACGCCGCAGCTGCAGCACCACGTAGACGGCCACCAGCAGGGCGACCACCAGCAGGGCCAGCAGCCACCACGGGGACTGGAACGTCATCGAGAGGCCCCTCCGCTGCCGGCACGCCGGCGTTCGGCGACGAAGCGGACGACGTCCATGAGCCAGTCACGGTCGGTCCGCAGTTGCAGGTGGCCGGCCCCGGCCCGGCGCAGCGCCGCGGCCACCCGCGCGCGCTGGGCGGCGGCGCCCTCGGCGTACCGGGCGCGGAACTCGGCGTCGCCGGTCGGTACCTCGAGCGTCTGGCCGGTCTCGGGGTCGACGACGGTGAGCAGGCCGACGTCGGGCAGCTCCAGCTCGCGGGGGTCGACGACCTCGACCGCCAGCAGATCGTGCCGGGCGCCCAGGCCGCGCAGCGGCCGCTCCCAGTCGTCGTCACCCAGGAAGTCGGAGATCACCACCACCAGGCCGCGCCGGCGCGGGGGGCGGCGCAGGGTCTCGAGGGCCGCGGCGAGGTCGCCCCGGCGGCCGGTGCCGGCCCGCGGCGTCGCCACCACCGAGCGGAGCAGCCGCTCGGCCGCGAGCCGCCCGGGCAGCGCCGGGTACCGGTCGACCCGCTCCCCCGTGGTGACGACGGCGCCCAGCCGGTTGCCGCCGTGCACGGTGAGGTGCCCGACCGCCGCCAGCCCGGCGATCGCGAGGTCACGCTTCTGGCAGTTCGCGGTACCGAAGTCCAGGCTCGCCGAGAGGTCGACCACCGCCCACGTCTCCAGCTCGCGGTCGGCGATGGTCTCCCGGACGTGCGCCACCTGGGTGCGGGCGGTGACCGGCCAGTCCATGCGGCGGACGTCGTCGCCGGGGTGGTAGGTGCGCGAGTCGCCCGCCTCGCTGCCCGAACCGGGGACGAGGCCGAGGTGGTCGCCCTGCAGCAGGCCGTCCAGCCGGCGACGCACGGTGAGCTCGAGGCGGCGGAGCAGCACGTCCGCCGGCCCGTCGGTGAAGCGCGGCGGCGCCCCGTCCTCACCCCCCGGGCCGGCGCCCGAGCTCGGCGTCGCCGGGTGCAGCAGCAGCCCCTTGTGCTCGGGCGCGGCCGGCGGCGGCTCCGCCCGGCGACGGCGGCCGATCACGTCCGCTGCGACCCGGGTGCGCCGTTGGGGCTGCCGTGCGCGCCGTGCTCACCCGGCGCCGGCCGGCCGGGACCCTGCGGTCCGTGGCCGTAGTGCGGGCCGGCCTGCGGCTGCGGCCCGTTCTGCCCCCACGGCCCACCCTGCGGCATGCCCTGCGGCGGGCCGAAGAAGGGCCCGGCCTGCCCCTGGGGCACCGACGGCCCGCCCGGCACGCCGGGGCCCCCGCCCGAGGCGCCCTGGCGGGGCGCCACCTGCGGCAGCGGGACGGTCTGCACGATCCGCTTGACGATGTGGTCGGCCGGCACGCCGTCGGCGAGCGCGTCGTAGGAGAGCACCAGCCGGTGGCGCAGCACGTCGGCGGTGACGTCGAGGACGTCCTGCGGGAGCACGTAGTCCCGCCCGCGCACGAGCGCCAGCGCCCGGCCGGCCGCGATCAGCCCGAGCGAGGCCCGGGGGCTCGCGCCGTAGGAGACCCACGTCGCGACGTCCTCCATGCCGTGCTCGCGCGGCGACCGGGTGGCGACGACGAGGCGCACGACGTAGTCGACGAGGGCGTGGTGGACGAACACCTGCGAGGCGGTCCGCTGCAGCCGGCGGAGCTCGTCGGGGCCGAGCACCGTCTCGGCCACCGGGGGCTGGGAGCCCATCCGGTAGATGATCTCGCGCTCCTCCTCGGAGCTCGGGTAGTCGACCAGCACCTTCATGAGGAAACGGTCGCGCTGGGCCTCCGGGAGCGGGTAGACGCCCTCGTTCTCGATCGGGTTCTGGGTCGCCAGCACGAGGAACGGGTCGGGCAGCGGGTGCGACACGCCACCGATGGAGACCTGCCGCTCGGCCATGACCTCCAGCAGCGCCGACTGCACCTTGGCCGGGGCCCGGTTGATCTCGTCGGTGAGCAGGAAGTTGGCGAAGACCGAGCCGAGCTCGGTGTCGAAGGCGTCCTGGCCGGCCTTGTAGATGCGGGTGCCGATGATGTCGGCCGGCACCAGGTCGGGGGTGAACTGCAGCCGGGAGAAGGTGCCGCCCACGACGGTCGCCAGCGTCTCGACGGCGAGGGTCTTGGCGACCCCGGGCACGCCCTCGAGCAGCACGTGGCCCCGGGCGAGGAGCGCGACGAGCATCCGCTCGACCAGACGGTCCTGGCCGACGATGACGCGCTTGATCTCGAAGAGCACCCGTTCCAGCCGGGCGGCGTCGACCGAGGGGGGCACGGGCGCCTGCGGGTGGGCGGGCGCGCTCTCGGTCGGTGTGCTGGCAGCGCTGGACACGTGGCTCCCTGGTCGTGCCGGGCCGCGACCACCCGGCTCGGGCAGGCCGTCGACGGGGCCGTGCCGTGCCGGCCCCGGCCCAGTGTCCTACACCGGAGCCGTGTGCCGCCGCGCCGTCGCGACCCGCCGCGCGTCCCCGCCTGGAACGACTGCGGAGGGAGCGCGATATCCCTGCCCACGGCAGGCCGGGACTGCTAGCGTGTGCGGTGCGTCGGGCAGCTCCCCCCGTGGCTGCCCGACGCCTCACGTCCGGCGGTGGGTCCGCCGCTCAGCGGGCGCTGGGGCGCACGGCGCCCACGTAGCCGCGCCACCACATCGCCGACACCTTGACCACGTCGCCGCTCTGCGGGGCCTGCACCACCTGGTTCCCGCCCAGGTACAGGGCGACGTGCGTGATGGAGCCCGGGTTGCCCGGGTCGGTGCCCCAGAAGACCAGGTCACCGGGGCGCAGGTCGTCACCGGCCACCTTGGGCAGCGCGGCGTACTGGTCCCGGCTGTTCCGGGGGATGCGGATGCCGGCCTGGGCGTAGGCGTACTGGGTGAGGCCGCTGCAGTCGAAGCCCACGACGCCCGCGTCGGGGTCCTGGCCGGGGCCGGGGCCGCGCGTCCCGCCGCCGCCCCAGGCGTACGGCAGGCCGAGGTGCGCCATGGCGGCGTCGATGGCCTGCTGCGCCGCGGAGGCGTCGCCGGAGCCGACGGGCGCCGGGGTGCTGACCGGCCGGTCGCCGCCCCCGGGGGCCGGGGCGGGAGCGGGGGCCGGTCGCGGCGCCGGGGCCGGGGCCGCGGCCGGGGCCGCGACGGCGGTAGCCGTGAGCTCCGCCGCCTCCCGCTCGCCGACGAGGTCCTGCAGCTCCTCCTGGGCGGTGGCGAGCTCCTGCTGGAGCTGCTGCTCCTCGGTGGCGAGGTCGGCGGCCTGGGCGCGGGCCGAGATCTCCGCGGTGCGGGCGATCTCCAGCGTGGCCGTCGCCTCGGCCTGCAGCGCGTCGGCCTCGACCAGCGCGGTCTGCGCCACGGCGTCGGCGCGGTCGGCGCTCACCTTGAGCTCGGCGACCCGGACGAGGACGTCGGTCCGGTGCGCGCCGGCCGCCTCGAGCAGGGCGGCGCGCTCGACCAGCTGGCCGGGGTCGCCGGCCGTGACCAGCGCCGCCGCGCCGGAGTAGGTGCTGCCCTCCATGTAGCTGCGTCGCGCGAAGGCCACCACGTCGTCCCGGGCCACGCCGAGTTCGGCCGCGGCCTGCGCCGAGGCGGCCGCGGCGGCGTCGGCGTGTGCCCGCGCCGCCTCGAAGGCCTCCTGCGTCGCCTGGTACTCGTCCAGCGCGATCGCCGACCTGGCGCGGGCGGCGTCCACCTCGGCCTGCGCGTCCACCAGCTGCCCGCTGAGCGCACCGATGCGGTCGGCGACGGCGGCGGCGCGCCCCTCGGCGGCGGCGATCTGGCTGTCGCTGGGTCGGCGGGGCGCCGCCTCCGCGACCGCCGGGGTCAGCCCGAGCAGGACGAGACCGGCGAGCGCCGTCCCGGCGACCCGCAGCACCGTGCGGGCCCCCGGGGTGCGCGCCGTACCGCTCCGGATAGCGCTGTCCACGTTGTCCGACCTCTTCCAGCACATCGACGACCGGCGCCCGGGCAGGGCGCCACCGTGCTGGTGATCGGTGCGGACGGGGACGTCGTTGAACGCCTCTCACCCCGACGGGTGGGACCCCAGGTCGGGTGAGACGGCGGGAGGTGGGACGACGGCGGCTAGTTGACCTTGCGCTCGCTGCCGGCCCAGAAGTCCTCGCGCAGCTTGAACTTCTGGATCTTCCCGGTGGCGGTGCGGGCCAGCTCGTCGCGGAACTCGACCCGCTTGGGCGCCTTGTACCCCGCGATCCGCGCCTTGCAGTGGGCGATGATGTCCGCTTCCGTGGCCTGCTCCCCCTCGGCCAGGACGACGATGGCGGTGACCATCTCGCCCCACTTGTCGTCGGGGATGCCGATGACCGCGACCTCCGCGACCGCCGGGTGGCTGAACACCACGTCCTCGACCTCGATCGAGGAGACGTTCTCGCCGCCGGTGATGATCACGTCCTTCTTGCGGTCGGAGATCGTCAGGTAGCCGTGCTCGTCGAGCGATCCGCCGTCGCCGGTGTGGAACCAGCCGCCCTCGAGGGCCTCGGCCGAGGCGTCGGGGTTCTCCCAGTAGCCGGCGAGCACGGTGTTGCTGCGCGCCAGCACCTCGCCGCTGTCGCTGATCGCCATCCGGGTGCCGATCGACGGCACGCCCGCGCGGGAGAGCCGCTTGGCGCGCTCCTCGGGGTCGAGGTCGTCGTACTCGGCGCGCGGCCGGTTGATGGTCAGCAGCGGGGCGGTCTCGGTGAGGCCGTAGATCTGGTTGAACTCCCAGCCGAGCTCGGCCTCGACGCGGGCGATCGTCCGGGACGGCGGCGGCGCACCGGCGACGATGATCCGGACCCGGTCGCGCCCGGGGATCTCGCCGTCCCAGTCGGCGGCGGCGTCCAGGACGGCGTTCCAGACGGCGGGTGCCCCGGCCATCACCGTGACGCCGTGCTGGTCGACGCGGCGCAGGATCTCCGCGCCGTCGATCTTGCGGATCACCACCTGGCGGGCGCCGACGCCGGCCATGGCGTAGGGCAGGCCCCAGCCGTTGCAGTGGAACATCGGCAGCGTGTGCATGTAGACGTCGCGGTCGCTGACCTGCATGTGCATGCCGAAGGTGACCGCGTTGACCCAGATGTTGCGGTGGGTCATCTGCACGCCCTTGGGCCGCGCCGTCGTCCCGCTCGTGTAGTTGATCGTCGCCGTGGCGTCCTCGTCGGGCTCCGACCACGGCCGCGCCTCGTCGTCGAACCGGAGCAGCTGCTCGTACTCGTCCCCCGTGCCGAACCGGTGGTCGGTGCGCACGCCCTTGAGCGAGGTCTCCAGCTCGGGGTCGACCAGCAGCACCCGGGCGCCGGAGTGGCCGACGATGTACTCGACCTCCTCGGGCTGCAGCCGGAAGTTGATCGGGACCGCGACGCGGCCCGACGACGGCACCGCCAGCAGCACCTCGAGGAGCCGGGCGGCGTTGTGGCTGACGATCGCCACCCGCTCCCCCTCCCCGACGCCCAGCGCGTCGAGCCCGGCCTGCAGGGCGCGGCCGCGCCGGGCCACCTCCCGGTAGGTCACCTCGCCCAGGGACGGCGCGGGCTGCGCCGGCTCGTCGACGATGCCGACGCGGTCGCCGTAGACGAGCTCCGCGCGGTCGAGGAAGTCGCGACTGGTGAGGGGTACGCGCATGCCGGCTCCCGGGCTGCTGGGCCGGCGCGGGCCGGCCGTCGACGTGGTCCCCGTCACGCTAGCGGTCGGCGGGGACGGCGACGAGCGGCGAGGCGCCCGGCCGGCCCGGCGCCGCTCCAGCCGGGATCAGGGGACCTGATCATGGGGCGTCCTCCCGCACCGCGGGCCGTGCGGCAGGACGCCCGGCGGTGAGGGAGGACGCGGTCAGCCGCCGGCGACCAGCCGGGGCAGCGCGGTGCCGATCGGCTCGCGGACGACCAGGTCGGCGACGTCGTCGTAGGGCGTCGGCTCGGCGTTGACCACCACCACGCGGGCCCCGTGGCGGACGGCGACGTCGACCAACCCCGCCGCCGGGTGGACCTGGAGGGACGTCCCCACCGCGAGCAGCACGTCGCAGTCGGCGGCCGCGTCCACGGCGGCCTCGACGACGTCGGGGTCCAGCAGTTGCCCGAAGCTGATCGTCGCCGACTTGAGGATCCCCCCGCAGGCCCGGCAGGCCGGGTCGGGCTCCCCCGCCGCCACCCGGTCCAGCGCCTCGGCCATCGTCGTCCGGGCGTGGCAACCCAGGCACTCGACCTCGTGCACGGTGCCGTGGATCTCCACCACCCGCGCGGGGTCCGAGCCCGCCGCCTGGTGCAGCCCGTCGACGTTCTGGGTGACCAGCGTGCGCAGCCTGCCCTGCCGCTCGAGGTCGACCAGCGCGGCGTGCCCGGCGTTGGGCCGCACGTCCTGCGCGCCCAGGTCGCGGCGCATCAGCCAGGCGCGGCGGCGGATGTCGGGGTCGGCCACGTAGTAGGAGAGGGTGACCAGCTTCTCGGCGTCCGGGTCCCGCGTCCACACGCCGTTCGGGCCCCGGTAGTCGGGGATGCCGCTGTCGGTGGAGATGCCCGCGCCGCTGAGCACGGTGATCCGGCGCGCGGCGGTCAGCCAGCCGGGCAGCGGGTCGGGAACGGTGCCGCTCACCCCTGCCACGGTAGGGGTACGCGCAACGCCGCGGCCGCGCGCCGAGAGCCTGCCCGGGCCAGGCGCCCGGCCGGCGGCGCCAGCAGCACGACGGCGCACGCGTAGGCGGCGCCGAGCAGGGTGTCGACGACGTAGTGCTCCCCCGACCAGACCAGCACCAGGGGCATGAGGACGGCGTAGGCCACCAGCGCGGCCCGCTGCCATGCCCGCCGGGCCAGCGGCAGGAGCACGAGGCACATGAGGACGGCGAAGGCGGTGTGCAGCGAGGGGACCGCCGCGACCAGGTTGACCTGGCCCTGGCTGGTGTCCAGCAGCACCCCGGCGCGGGGCAGCCCCAGCACCTCCCACCCGGCGCTGCTGATCCGTGCGACCGGCTCGATGACGCCCTGCTTGGCCGCCAGCCACGGCGGCGCCGCCGGGTAGAGCACGTAGGTGACGAGCCCGGCCAGGGAGAGCGCCACCACGAGGCGGGCGCAGTGCGCCCAGCGCGCGCGGTCGCGCAGCCACAGCACCGCGAGCACCACGGGTGTGAGGACGAAGTGGCTGCTGTAGACCAGCGTCGCCACGGCCTTCCACCAGTCGGCCTGCACGTGCTCCTGCAGCCAGACCGTGGGCAGCACGCCGCCGGTGAGCCAGCGGTCCGCGTCGGCCACCTCGCGGACGTGCACCGGCACCCCGAGCCCGTCGGCCAGCCCGCGGGTCGCGTCGTAGGCCAGCAGCACGGCCACCAGCGGCAGCCAGTCGGCCAGCAGGCGGAGCACCCGGCGCCAGCCCTGCGTGGCGGCGTGCACGGCCAGCCCGGCGAGCACCCACCCGAGCAGCACCACGCGGTCGGTCGGCAGGCCGCGCGCGGCGCAGGTCAGCGCGAACGCCACCAGGAGGCCGCCCCAGAGCCCGCCGGCGACCACCCGGGCTCGGGTACCGGGCGCGCCGGCCGCGGCATCCACGGCGTCCCGGAGGACGGGCGGGGCCGCCGCCAGGGCGGGTGCCGATGGGTCGACCGCGGTCATGGCGCGGGACCGTAACCGCACCGCGACCCACGGTCGGCACACGCGGCCGCGGCGCGCCGTCGGCCGCCGAGCGGTGGGGCTGCTGCGGCTGCGCGGACGGGAGGGTCACGAGCCACCCGGAGCTCCCGGCCCGGTTTCCCGACCCGTGACAGGGGTCACCGGGTGAAGGAAGGGTCGCCTGACTCGGTGCTCCCGGCCGCGGGCTGGGATGATCGGGGGTGGTCAACGACGCGTGATGAACCACGAGGGGTAGGCGCAGAGAAGTGGCAGCCAGCAAGGACAGCTTCGGGGCCCGGTCGACGCTCGACGTCGACGGCACCCAGTACGACATCTACCGGCTCGACGCGGTGGAGGGCGCGGAGAAGCTGCCCTTCAGCCTGAAGGTCCTCCTCGAGAACCTGCTGCGCACGGAGGACGGCGCGGACATCACCGCCGACCACATCCGGGCGATCGCCAACTGGGACCCGTCGGCCGAGCCCGACCAGGAGATCCAGTTCACCCCGGCCCGTGTGGTCATGCAGGACTTCACCGGCGTGCCCTGCATCGTCGACCTCGCCACCATGCGCGAGGCCATGGCCGAGCTCGGCGGCGACCCGCAGAAGATCAACCCGCTCGCCCCCGCCGAGCTGGTCATCGACCACTCCGTGATCGCCGACATCTTCGGCACCGAGGACTCGTTCCAGCGCAACGTCGAGATCGAGTACGAGCGCAACGGCGAGCGCTACCAGTTCCTGCGCTGGGGCCAGGGCGCCTTCAGCGACTTCAAGGTCGTCCCCCCGGGCACCGGCATCGTCCACCAGGTCAACATCGAGCACCTGGCCCGCGTGGTCTTCCCGCGGCAGGAGGGTGACCGCGTCGTCGCCTACCCCGACACCTGCGTGGGCACCGACAGCCACACCACCATGGTCAACGGCCTCGGCGTGCTGGGCTGGGGCGTCGGCGGCATCGAGGCCGAGGCCGCGATGCTCGGCCAGCCGGTGTCGATGCTCATCCCCCGCGTGGTGGGCTTCAAGCTCTTCGGCCAGCTGCCGGACGGCGCCACCGCGACCGACCTCGTCCTCACCATCACCGAGATGCTCCGTCAGCACGGCGTGGTCGGGAAGTTCGTCGAGTTCTACGGCGAGGGCGTCTCCGCGGTGCCGCTGGCCAACCGCGCCACGATCGGCAACATGAGCCCCGAGTTCGGCTCCACCGCGGCGATGTTCCCCATCGACGAGGAGACCATCACCTACCTGAAGCTCACCGGCCGCGACGAGCAGCAGGTCAAGCTGGTCGAGGCCTACGCCAAGGAGCAGGGCCTCTGGCACGACGCGTCCCGCGAGCCGGCCTTCTCCGAGTACCTGGAGCTCGACCTCGGCTCCGTCGTCCCCTCGATCGCCGGCCCGAAGCGCCCGCAGGACCGCGTCGCGATCACCGACGCCAAGCCGGCCTTCCGCGCGGCGCTGGCCGACTACGTGGCCGACGACGAGACCGGCGGCGAGGACCGCAAGCCCGGCGTCCCGTCGCAGGAGAAGCCCTACGGCGTCACCTCCTCGGTCGACGAGGCCGTGGCCGAGACCTTCCCGGCGTCCGACCCGATCGCCGAGACCCACGGCAACGGCGAGGCCGGCAAGCCGCACCACTACGACGGCCACGACGTCGGCCGACGCCCCTCCAAGCCGACCCGTGTGGTCATGGAGGACGGCACCGAGACCGAGATCGACCACGGCCACGTCGTGATCGCCGCGATCACCTCCTGCACCAACACCTCGAACCCGCAGGTGATGATCGGCGCCGCGCTGCTGGCCAAGAACGCCGTCGAGCGCGGGCTGACCAGCAAGCCGTGGGTGAAGACGACGCTGGCCCCCGGGTCCAAGGTCGTCATGGACTACTACGAGAAGGCCGAGCTCACCCCGTACCTGGAGAAGCTGGGCTTCTACCTGGTCGGCTACGGCTGCACGACCTGCATCGGCAACTCCGGCCCGCTCCCCGAGCCGGTCAGCCAGGCGGTCAACGAGGCCGACCTCGCCGTCGTCTCGGTGCTCTCCGGCAACCGCAACTTCGAGGGCCGGATCAACCCGGACGTCAAGATGAACTACCTGGCCTCGCCGCCGCTGGTCATCGCCTACGCGCTCGCCGGGTCCATGGACGTCGACCTGAACAACGACCCGCTGGGTCAGGACACCGACGGCAACGACGTCTTCCTGCACGACATCTGGCCGTCGCCGCAGGAGGTCCAGCGGGTCATCGACCACGCCGTCTCCGCGGAACAATTCGGCCGCAGCTACGAGGACGTCTTCGCCGGCACCGAGCAGTGGCAGAACCTGCCCACGCCGACCGGTGACACCTTCGAGTGGGCCGAGGACAGCACCTACGTGCGGCGCCCTCCGTACTTCGAGGGCATGCCGGCCGAGCCGGCCCCGGTCGAGGACATCACCGGCGCCCGCACCCTGGCGGTGCTCGGCGACTCGGTGACGACCGACCACATCTCCCCGGCCGGCTCGATCAAGGCCGACAGCCCCGCGGGCAAGTACCTGCGCGAGCACGGCGTGGACCGCCGCGACTTCAACTCCTACGGCTCCCGCCGCGGGAACCACGAGGTCATGATCCGCGGCACCTTCGCCAACATCCGGCTGCGCAACCAGCTGGTGCCCGGCACCGAGGGTGGCGTCACGAAGAACCACCTGACCGGCGAGACGACGACGATCTACGACGCCTCGCGCGCCTACATCGACGCCGGCATCCCGCTGGTCGTGCTGGCCGGCAAGGAGTACGGCTCCGGGTCCTCCCGCGACTGGGCCGCCAAGGGCACCGCGCTCCTGGGCGTCAAGGCCGTCATCGCGGAGAGCTACGAGCGCATCCACCGCTCGAACCTCATCGGCATGGGCGTCCTGCCGCTGCAGTTCCCCGAGGGCCAGGACCGCGAGTCGCTCGGCCTGACCGGCGACGAGGAGTTCACCATCACCGGGATCACCGCGCTGAACGACGGCGAGGTCCCGCGCACGGTGAAGGTCAAGGCTCAGGCATCGGACGGTCGGACGACCGAGTTCGACGCCCGGGTGCGCATCGACACCCCCGGCGAGGCGAACTACTACCGCAACGGCGGGATCATGCAGTACGTCCTCCGCTCGCTGCGCGGCTCGGCCGCCTGATGGACCTGGGTCTGGGCGGCCGCGGGTACCTGCTCACCGGCGCGAGCCGGGGGCTGGGCTTCGCGACCGCCCGGACCCTCGTCGACGACGGCGCCCGGGTGCTGGTCAGCTCCCGGACGCCGGAGTCCGTGGACGCCGCCGTCGCCTCCCTGGGTGGGGCGCCGGCGGCGTCCGGCATCGCGGCCGACCTGGCCGACACCGGCGCCGCCGAGCGGCTGGTCACCTCCGCCCGGGAGCACCTGGGCAGCATCGACGGCGCGCTGATCTCCGTCGGCGGCCCGGCGCCCGGAAGCGTGCTCGACGTCGCCGAGGAGCACTGGCGGACCGCCGTGGAGAGCGTGCTGCTGGGCCCGCTGCGCCTGGTCAAGGCGCTCGTCCCGCACCTGTCGGACGGCGCCGCGATCGTCTTCGTCCTCTCCGTCTCCGCGCGCCAGCCGATCGGCCACCTGGCGATCTCCAACGGGCTGCGCCCCGGGCTGGCGATGACCGCCAAGGCCCTCGCCGACGAGCTGGGGCCGCGCGGCATCCGGGTGCTCGGGCTGCTCCCCGGCACGATCGCCACCGACCGGATCGCCGAGATCGAGGCCGCATCCGGTGACGCCGCCGCGATGCGGGCCCGTACCGAGGCAGCCATCCCGCTGCGCCGGGTCGGTCGCCCGGAAGAGTTCGGGCGGGTGGCGGCCTTCGCCCTCTCCCCCGCCGCCTCCTACCTGACCGGGACGATGGTCGCCGTCGACGGCGGCGTCACGCGCGCCCTGTGAACGCCCCGGTCCTCGTCGCCTGCGCCCACGGCACCCGCAACCCGACCGGCCGGCGGCTGATCGCCGAACTGGCCCTCGCCGCCCGCGCCCAGCGCCCCGGGCTGGTGACGACCGCGGCGTTCGTCGACGTGCAGCCACCCACCGTCGTCGACGTCGTCGCCGGCCTCTCCGCCGAGGGGCGCCCCGCGGTCGTCGTCCCGCTGCTGCTGTCGGGCGGCTACCACGTGCACGTCGACATCGCCGGGGCCGTCGCCGCGCACGACGCCGCGGTCGCCGCCCGCCCGCTGGGCCCCGACCCCCGGCTGGCCGCGGTGCTGCACGACCGGCTGCGGGAGTCCGGTGCCGACCCGGGCGACCCCCGTACCGCCGTCGTGCTGGCCGCCGCCGGCTCCAGCGACCCGCGGTCGGTGGCCGACGTCCAGCGCACGGCCGCCCTCCTCCAGGGCTCCTGGGCCGGTCCGGTGACCACCGGCTACGGCTCGGCCGCCACGCCGCCGGTGCCCGACGCCGTCGCCGCGGCGCGGTCCCGGGGCGCCCGGCAGGTGGTCATCGCCGCCTACCTCCTCGCCCCGGGGCACTTCCACGACAAGCTCGCCGGTGCGGGGGCCGACGTCGTCACCGCACCGCTGCTCCCCGACGAGCGGATCGCCGCCGTCCTGCTCGACCGCTACGACGCCGCGCTGCCTGCCGTCGCACCCGGCCGATGACCTCGCCGCGGTGACCTCGCTGATCGGCCTGCGTCTGTCTCGCCCTCGTGGCGCACACCCTGCACGCCCTCTACCGGTGGTGGACCGGGCCGTGCTGCACGCCCTCCGCACCCACCACGCCGAGTCCGCGCCGCCGCGGCGCCGGACGACTTCCACCGCGGGCGGGTGAGCCCCCGGCGCACGGCCCGGCTCAGGCCTGCCAGCCGAGCAGACCGCCGCCGACCGCGACCGTGAGGACGAGCACCGCGGCGGCGACCACCGGCACCAGCGGCGTCCACCAGGAACGGGCGAGCGCGAGCCGGATCAGCCACGCCGCGAGCACCAGCCAGAGCACCCAGAGCGGGAGCAGCGCGTACGACGGCACGGCGAGCCCGCTCACCAGGTAGAAGTAGCCGACCACCAGGTGGGCCGCCCCGGCCACCGAGGCGAGCGCCAGGGCACCGAGGTCGCGGGCGGTCGAGGTCGGCACGGCAGGAGTATGGCCCCACCGGGCGGCCCCTCGGGTCGGTCCGGGGTCCGATCCGCACGTTTCCGTTGCAGTGGCTGGAAGCAGCGGGCGTCGCCGGCGGACCGGACCGCTGACCTACTGTGGAGTGCGATGGACGGGGACGAGCGCAGGGACGCCGATCCCGCCGGCGAGGTGCCGCCTCAGGTCGCAGGGGACCTCGGCGCCGCGGACGGCGCGGCGGCGGGCGCCGAGGACGGCACGGCTGACTCGGGCCCGCCCACCGCCGCGCAACCCTCGACCTCCACCGGAGGGTCATGGTCGGTCCGTTCGTGGAGCCGGCCCGTCGCCGTGGCGGCCACCGCGGCGCTCACCGTGGCGCTGGGGTTCTCCCTCACCGTCCAGATCCGCAACACCGCCGAGCCGACCGACCAGGACGTGCGCCGGGAGGCCGACCTGGTCCTCCTCCTGGACGAGCTCAACGCCCGCGAGGAGGCCCTCCGCCAGGAGATCGGCGACACCCGGCAGACCCTCGACGACCTCGGCAGCGGCCAGGAGGAGTCGGGCAGCGTGCTCGAGGAGGCGCGCTCCCGCGCGGAGGCCATCGGCA
Organism: Blastococcus sp. SYSU DS0669; assembly: GCF_054050895.1. Taxonomy (NCBI): domain Bacteria; kingdom Bacillati; phylum Actinomycetota; class Actinomycetes; order Geodermatophilales; family Geodermatophilaceae; genus Blastococcus; species Blastococcus sp. SYSU DS0669. The sequence continues at coordinate 98,961 of NZ_JBJHAE010000007.1, forward strand.
TCCTGGCGGGGACCCTCCCGGCGAGCGGTCCCGGCGTGGTGCTGACCGTCCAGGACCCCGACGGTACGGTCCCCGCCTCGGTGGTCCTCGGCGCCATCCAGGAACTGCGGGGCGCGGGCGCGGAGGCGATGGAGGTCGACGGCGTGCGGGTGGTGGTCTCCAGCGCGGTGACGGGCTCCCCCGGCGCGCTGCGCATCGACGGCCAGCCGCTGACCTCGCCCTACGAGTTCCGCGCCATCGGCCCGCCCGCCGCCATGGAGATCGCCCTCTCGGTCTCCGGCGGGGTGATCGCCGACATCGGCCGCGAGGGCGCGCGGGCGCGGGTGGAGCAGGTCGACGAGGTCCGGGTGGAGGCGATCGTCGGCTGAGCCGGGCTCACTGCGGGATGAGCAGCCCCCGCAGCTCCTCGGTGAGGGCCTCGCGCGCCTCGGGGTGCTGGTGCCACGCCGCCGGGGTGACCTGGAACAGCGAGATCCGCCACCGGCCGCGCCCCTCGTCCACGGCGACCATCGTGTGGACGGCGTTGAGCTCCGGGTCCAGGTCGGTGGCGCCCGCCGGGATCATGCCGGCGTGCGCGGTGAGCATCGCGACGCCGTCGCCGACCGGGCGGACCGAGCGGACCACGGCCACGTAGGCGGGGGTCTGGTGCGACGCGAACACCTGGCGCAGGTCCGCCGCGATGGAGAGCCGGCCGCGGTGGTGGCTCCCGTCGAACCCGATGATGTCGCCGTCGTCGGCGAAGCCGGCCGCCACCCCCGCGCCGCTGCGCCGGTTCCAACCGTCGATGAACTCCGCGTACAGAGCCTGGATCTGGGCGTCCTGCGGGTGCGCTGCGGTCACGTCTCCTCCTCGCTGGCGTTCGCCGGTGCGTGCCGACGCCTGCTGCGGTCCTGCGTGGCCGCGCCAGCCCGGCCACGTGTCCCGGCTGCGGCCGCCTGGGACAGGTGTGACGCTAGTGGTCCGGGTGACCTCACCGTTCGACGCTCGCCGGTGTTCCGCGCCGCCCGATCAGGTGCGACGCGCCAACCACCGAGCGCCCGCCACGATGCGTGCCCGGTCGTGCGCGCAGCGCCATCGGCACCGGGGCCCGATCGGGTCAACCGACGACGACGGAGCGTCGCTCCCTCTGCGCGAACTGGGTGCGGTGCAGATCGGCGTAGCGGCCCTCGCGCGCCAGCAGCTCCTCGTGCGTGCCCGCCTCGACGATGCGGCCGTCGTCGATGACCAGGATCTGGTCGGCGCTGCGGATGGTCGAGAGGCGGTGCGCGATGACCAGCGACGTCCGGCCGGCCAGCGCGGTGTCCAGCGCGCGCTGCACCGCGGCCTCGGACTCGCTGTCCAGGTGGGCGGTCGCCTCGTCGAGGATCACGATGCCAGGGGCCTTCAGCAGCACCCGGGCGATCGCCAGCCGCTGCTTCTCGCCGCCCGAGAGCCGGTAGCCGCGGTCGCCGACCACCGTCTCCAGCCCCTCGGGCAGCGAGCGCACGAGGTCGGCGATGCGGGCGCCGGTGAGCGCGTCCCACAGCTGCTCCTCGGTCGCCTCCGGCCGCGCGTAGCGCAGGTTGGCGCCGATGGTGTCGTGGAACAGGTGGGCGTCCTGGCTGACCACCCCGACCGCGTCGCGCAGCGAGGCCAGCGTCGCCCGCCGCACGTCCACGCCGCCCACCCGCACGGTCCCGCCGGTCGCGTCGTACAGCCGCGGCACCAGGTTGGCGATCGTCGACTTGCCCGCACCCGAGTGCCCGACCAGGGCGACGAGCTGCCCGGGGGCGACGCGGAAGGAGATGTCGTGGAGGACGTCGACCGGGCCGCCGTGCTCGGGCAGCGACACCTCCTCCAGCGACGGCAGCGAGACGTCCGCGCCGGCCGGGTAGCTGAAGGAGACCGACTCGAACTCGATGGACCGGTCGTCGGCCGGCACCGGCACGGCGTCGGGTGCCTCGCGGATCATCGGCGGCAGGTCGAGCACCTCGAAGACGCGGTCGAAGCTGACCATCGCGCTCATGACGTCCACGCGGATGTTCGACAGGGCGGTCAGCGGCCCGTAGAGCCGCGACAGCAGCAGCGCGAGCGCCACGACGTCGCCGGCGCTCAGCTGCCCGGTGAACGCCAGCCAGCCACCGAGGCCGTAGACCAGCGCGGTCGCCAGCGCCGCCACCAGTGTCAGCGCGGTGAAGAAGGTGCGCCCGTACATGGCCGACAGGACGCCGATGTCGCGCACCCGCGCGGCCCGGCCGCGGAAGGACTCCGCCTCGGCGGTCGGCCGGCCGAAGAGCTTGACCAGCAGCGCGCCGGCGACGTTGAACCGCTCGGTCATCGTCGCGTTCATCGACGCGTTCAGGGAGTAGGACTCCCGGGTGATCTCCTGCAGCCGGCGGCCGATGCGTCGGGCGGGCAGGACGAACAGCGGCACGAGCACCAGCGACAGCAGCGTGATCTGCCACGAGAGCGTCAGCATGACGCCGGCGGTGAGCACCAGCCCGATGACGTTGCTGACGACGCCCGACAGCGTCGAGGTGAACGCCTGCTGCGCGCCGACGACGTCGTTGTTGAGCCGGCTGACCAGCGCGCCGGTCTGCGTGCGCGTGAAGAAGGCCACCGGCATGCGCTGGACGTGCTCGAAGACCTGGCTGCGCAGGTCGTAGATGACGCCCTCGCCGATGCGCGCGGAGTACCACCGGGTGCCCAGCGAGATCCCGGCGTCGACCACGGCCAGGCCCGCGATGACCAGCGCGATCTGGACGATGTCGCCGGCGGTGCCCTCCAGCCCGGCGATCCGGTTGACGATGTTGCCGGCGAGCAGCGGGGTGATCACGCCGATGACCGAGGAGCCGACGACGAGCAGCAGGAAGAGGGTCAGCTCGCGCCGGTAGGGCCGGGCGATGCCGATGATCCGGCGGACTGTCCCCTTGGGCAGCTGCCGGGCGGTCACCGACGGGTCCCGCCTGAACGACCGCATCGCCGCCATGGAGGTCATGGACTGGCTCACGTCCATGCCACCTCCCTCGTCCCCGGGGCCACGCCCCGGCGGCAACTGCAACCGGGGCGCGACCGCGCTTGTTCCTGGGAGTGTCTCAGCGGCCGCTGACGAGATCGTGCAGCCGCTGCACCTGGGCAGCCCGCTCGGCGGCGTCCTGGCTCTCCGGGTCGTTGCGGACGGCGGAGCGGACCAGCGCGGCGGTGGCCCGGCTGGCGCCCACCGGCGGCGCCACCAGCGCCGCGGCGAGGTCGGCGACGGCGTCGTCCAGCTCCCCCCGCGGCACGACGACCGTGGCCAGGCCGATCGCCTGGGCCTCCGTGGCGCCGACCGCGCGACCGGTCATGCACAGCTCCAGCGCCCGCGAGTAGCCGACGAGCTCGACCAGGGTGCTGGTGCCGGTCAGGTCGGGCACCAGGCCGAGCGTCACCTCGGGCAGCCGGAGCTGGGCGTCGTCGGTGAACACCCGCAGGTCGCAGGCCAGGGCCAGCTGCGCGCCGGCGCCGATGGCGTGGCCCTGCACCGCGGCGATGGAGACGACGCCCGGTGAGCGGAGCCAGCGGAAGCCGGCCTGGTAGCCGCGGATCCGCTCCTGGGCCTCGTCGACCGGCAGCCGGGCGAGCTCGCCGAGCCCCCCGCCGCTGCCGTTGCCGGTCTCGAACATGCTGCGGTCCAGCCCGGCCGAGAAGGACCGGCCCGAGCCGCGCAGGACCACGACGCGGACGTCCTCGTCCAGCGCCGCGCCGACGTCGGCCAGCGCCTGCCAGGTGGCCGGCGTCTGGGCGTTGAGCTGCTCCGGGCGGTCGAGGGTGACGGTGAGGACGGCGCCGTCGCGACTGCTCCGCACCCAGCCGGGCGCGGGGGGATCGGTGGGGTCGGGGGTCACGCCTTCTTGCTGTTCCGGTTGGCCCCGCCGCGGCTGCGCAGCGAGGCCCCGGACTCCGAGAGCAGCCGGTGCACGAAGCCGTAGGACCGGTTCGTCGAGGTGGCCAGGGAGCGGATGCTCTCCCCCTCGTCGTACCGCTTGCGCAGCTCGTCGGCGAGCGTCGACCGATCACCGCCGGTGATCCGCTTGCCCTTGCCGAGGTCCGCAGTGCTCGTGTCGGCCATGGCTCCCCTCCGTGTCGGCCACCGACCGGCCCACCGGCGTGCCGATGGGGGGTGGCGGCCCGTAGTTGGCTGTCACCGTCGTCCCGTCGACCACGGCGCCCGCCTCCCCATGATCACCCAGACGCGTGACGTCGGCCATGTGAAGCGGCCTTCCGAGCGGGGCCCGAGGAGCCCCGACGAGCGCCAGGGACGCGCTCCGCGCAGCACGGGGACGGCACCTGGCCGCGGTGTCGGCCGGAGGCCGACGGAGCGTCAGGCGAGCTCGACCAGGTCCGCGAGGTCCTCGCTCCAGGCGTCCTCGGTGCCGTCGGGCAGCAGGATCACCTTGTCCGGGTCCAGCGCCCGCACGGCGCCCTCGTCGTGGGTGACCAGCACGATCGCGCCGGCGTAGGTGCGCAGCGCCTCGAGCACCTGCTCGCGGCTGGCCGGGTCCAGGTTGTTGGTCGGCTCGTCGAGGAGCAGCACGTTGGCCCCCGAGACGACCAGCGTCGCCATCGCCAGCCGGGTGCGCTCGCCGCCGGAGAGGGTGCCGGTGCGCTGGTCGACCGTCTCGCCGGAGAAGAGGAAGGCGCCGAGGATGCGCCGCAGCTCGGTGTCGGTGCTGTCGGGCGCCGACGAGCGCATGTTCTCCAGCAGCGTCCGGTCCATGTCCAGGGTCTCGTGCTCCTGGGCGTAGTAGCCCACCCGCAGCCCGTGCCCGGCCTTGACCTCGCCGGTGTCGGGGCTCTCGGTGCCGGCGAGCATCCGCAGCAGCGTGGTCTTGCCCGCCCCGTTGAGCCCGAGGACGACGACGCGCGCGCCCCGGTCCACCGCGAGGTCGACGTCGGTGAAGATTTCCAGGGAGCCGTAGCTCTTGGAGAGCCCCTCCGCGGTGAGGGGCGTCTTGCCGCACGGGGCCGGCGTCGGGAAGCGCAGCTTGGCGACCTTGTCCTGCACCCGCACGTCGGCCAGGCCGGCGGCCAGGCGCTCGGCCCGCTTGTCCATGCTCTTGGCGGCCTTGGCCTTGGTGGCCTTGGCGCGCATCTTGTCGGCCTGGGCGTTCAACGTGTCGATCTTGCGCTCGGTGTTGGCCCGCTCCTGCTTGCGGCGCCGCTCGTCGGTCTCCCGCTGCGCCAGGTAGGGCTTCCAGCCGAGGTTGTAGACGTCGACGGTGGCCCGGTTGGCGTCCAGGTGCCACACCTTGTTGACGACGGCGTCGAGCAGCTCGACGTCGTGGCTGATGACGATGAGCCCGCTCTTGTGGCCGCCCAGGAAGCCCTTGAGCCAGGTGATCGAGTCGCCGTCGAGGTGGTTGGTCGGCTCGTCGAGCAGCAGGGTCTCGGCGTCGGAGAAGAGGATGCGGGCCAACTCCACCCGGCGGCGCTGACCGCCGGAGAGGGTGCGCAGCGGCTGGGCCAGCACGCGGTCGGGCAGGCCCAGGTTGGTGCAGATGCGCGCCGCGTCGCTCTCGGCGGCGTACCCGCCCAGGGCGGCGAACTGGTCCTCGAGCCGGCCGTAGCGGCGGACGGCGCGGTCGCGCTCGTCGTCGTCCGCGGGCTCGGCCATGGCGATCTGGGCCTTGACCAGCTGCGCCTTCAGGACGTCCAGGCCCCGGCCGGAGAGCACCCGGTCGCTCGCGGTGATGTCGAGGTCGCCGCTGCGCGGGTCCTGCGGCAGGTAACCGATCTCGCCGCTGACCTCCACCTTCCCGGCGTGCGGCAGGCGCTCGCCAGCCAGGGTGGTGAGCGTCGTGGTCTTGCCGGCGCCGTTGCGCCCGACGAGCCCGATGCGGTCGCCGGGCTGCACCCGCAGGGAGGCCTCGCTGATGAGGATGCGGGCGCCGGCACGCAGCTCGAGGCCGGTCGTCGTGATCACTGCACCCAGGGTAGGCGCTCGACCGCCGGGTTCCGAACGGATCGGCCGTGATTCGGGCGGCACCCCCGCGGGCAGGGTGCTCCGGTGACCCCGGAGGCGCGGACGACCCGCCCGGTATCGCCGCCGTTCCCGTACGCGGCCCGCCCGCCGCAGGTGCTCCTGGCCGTGGGGGCCGTGCTGCTGGTGAGCGGCGCCGCGGCGCTCGCCTCCGCCCACGGCGGCCCGCTGCTGCAGGGGGCGCTCGTGGTCCTCGCCGCGGTCGCTGCCGCGGTCTCCGTCCGGGCCGACCGCGTGCGGCTGCGCAGCTCGGCCGAGACCTTCGCGGCCAGCGCCGCGGGCCTCGCCCTGGCGGCCGGTGACGTCGCCGCACTGGGCACCGGGGACGCGCTGCTGCCGCTCGCCCTCGCCGGCGCCTTCGTCGGGCTGCAGCGCGTCTCCCCCGCCACCGCCGCCTGGCCGCTCGCCGCCTGGGCCGGCCTGCAGCTCGCCGTCCTGCGGCTGCTGGACGGGGTCGCGGCCGCCGTGCGCACCGAGTTCCTGCTCGCGGTCGCGCTGGCGGGGCTCGCGGTCGCGCTCTGCGCCCGGCCGCTGGTGGCCCGGCTGGTCCTGGCGACGACGGCTCCCTGGTTCGCGGCCGGGGTGCTGGCCGGCCTGCGCGAGGCGTGGACGGCCACGGCCGGAGAACGCTGGATCGCCGCGGCCCTGGTGGCGGGCGCCGCGGCCGGTCTGCTGCTCGCCCGGCTGCGCGAACCGCTGGACGTGCTGCTCGGGCCCCCACGCCTGGTCCCCGTCGCCTCCGGGGCGGTGACCGGCGCCGCCGTCGCGGGGGCGTCCGCCGCCGGTGGGCCGGTCGCCGTCGCCGTGGCCGGGTTCGCCGGCGTGCTGGCCGCCGCCGTGCCGGCCGGCTCCCTGAGCGGGTGGCGGCGCGGCCTGCTGCTGCCGTCGGCGCTGAGCGGGGGCGTGCTGCTGGCCGTGCTGTCGGTGCTCCGCCTGGTGGCGGGCGCCCACTGGTCGGCGCTGGCGCTCCTGCTGCTCCTCACGGCGGCCCCGACGGTGTGGGTGGCGGCGCTGCGGCCCGACGACCGGGAAGTGGCGGCGCCGACGGCGGTCGGCTGCCTGGCGGGGGCCGCCGTCCTGGGCATGCCCGACGGCTGGGCGTCCTCCGCGGGGGCCGCCGTCCTGCTGACCGCGCTGTACGTGGCCTCGCTGGGCACGGCCGCGGTGCTGGACCGCGGCTCCCGGCGGGCCACGGTCACCGCCGCCGGGCTCGTCGCCGCCCTGGCCGTGCTGCTCCTCGTGGTGCAGGGTGACCGGGCCCAGGTGCTGGTGCACCTCGCGGTCCAGGGCGCGGCCACGCTCGCCTGGGCGTGGTGGACCAGCCGGTCGGCCGCCCGCGACACCGGCATGGGGACCGACGCCACGACCGCCTGGCGGGTGGGCGCGGCGCAGCTGGTCCTGGCCTGCTGGATCGCCGCGGCCCTCGCCGGGACCGGCACCGTGGAGGCCTACACGCTACCGGCCGCCGGAGGTCTGCTGCTGGCGGCGGGGCGGGCCCTCGGGCGGGAGGCGTCGTGGCCGTCGTGGGGCCCGGGCCTGCTGGCGGCGGCGGTCCCGTCGACCGCGCTCGCCGTCCTCTCCCCCGACGACCCGCGAGCCGTGCTGGTGCTGGCCGCTGCCGCGGTGGCGATGGTGGCGGGGAGCCGAGCCGGCATCCGCGCCCCGATCCTGGTCGGGGCCGGGTCGGCGCTGGTGCTGGCGCTGGGCCTCGCGGTGCGGGCACTGCCCTGGCCGCTGGCCGCCGCGCTGGCGGTCGGGACCGTGCTGCTGTTCGTGGGGGTGGTGCGCGAACGCGCGCCGGTCGCGGGCTTCGCCGCCCGCCTCGCCGACCTCCGGTGACCCGCGTCGGCCGCAGCAACACGAGCGGGCAAAGAAGCTGCGGCTGCAGGGGCTCATCGCCCGCATCGACACGGAGGTCTGGGCCGGCGCCGCCGTCGACTGGCTCGAGGCCCGGAGCGACGTCGACGCGGCAGGGATCGGCATCGTCGGCTGGTCGCTCGGCGGCTACTACGCCCCGCGCGCAGCGGCCTTCGAGAAGCGGTTCGCCCTGTGCGTGGCCTGGGCCGCCAACCACGACTGGGGCGCGGTGCAGCGCCGCCGCAAGGAGCGCGAGGGCGAGCGGCCGGTCCCGCACTACTGGGAGCACTCGACTTCGCCGACGCCGTGGTGCTGGAGGGCGTGGTCGAGCACATCGGCCTGGACCACCTGCCGTACGTGAGCACGTTCATCGCCGACCGGGACGCCGACACCTTCGCCGAGCTGGCGGGCCGGCAGGGCTGACGCACACGGCCGCTCGCACGGACCACACCGGACGGCGGCAGGAGAGGATGGCGACATGAGCTCGCCCGACCCGATGCCCCCCGTCCGAGTCGGCCTCGTCGGCTACGGCTTCGGTGGCCGCTGGTTCCACGCCCCGTTGCTGCGGTCGGCTCCCGAGATCGAACTCCTCGGGGTGGTGACCTCGTCCCCCGCACGGAAGGCGCTGGTGGCGCAGGACGGGCACGCCCGGCGCACCTTCGACTCGATGGAGGAGCTCGCCGCCGCCGGCGCGGAGGCGGTGGCGATCTCCACCCCCGCGAGCACGCACAGCGAGCTCACCGACCAGGCCTTGGAACTGGGCCTGGCGGTGGTGTGCGACAAACCGTTCGCGCTCGACGCCGCGGCGGCCACCCGGTCGGTGGAGCTCGCCGACCGGCTGGGGCTGCGGCTCGCGCCGTACCAGAACCGCCGCTGGGACTCGGACTTCCTCACCGTGCGGCAGCTCGCCGGCGACGGCACGCTGGGCGAGCTCCTCCGCTTCGAGTCGCGGTTCGAGCGACTGGCTCCCGGTGACGGGCCGGGCGCCTCGGGCGGGGGCACGCTCCTCGACTTCGGCAGTCACCTGGTCGACCAGGCCCTGGTCCTCATGGGCCCGGTCGCGTCCGTCTACGCCGAGTGGCGGCTGCGCGACGACGGGCTCGACGACGACGTCTTCGTCGCCCTCACCCACGTCGCGGGCGGGCGGTCGCACCTGTGGGGCAGCTGGATCCAGGGGGCGCCCGGCCCGCGCTTCCGGGTGACCGGGACGGCAGCCAGCTACGTCAGCGGCAGCCCCATGGACGTGCAGGAGGAGCTGCTGCTCGCCGGCCACACGCCTGCGTCCCTCGGTCCGGCCTGGGGTGCCGAGCCCGCCCTGCACTGGGGCAGGCTGCACCGGGGGGACGCCGGTGAGCACGTCCCGAGCGAGCGCGGCAGCTGGGACGGCTTCTACCCGGCGTTCGCGCGCGCGGTCCGGGGTCTGGGGCTCGCTCCGGTGGACCCGCGTGACGCCATCGCGTCGGCGACGGTGCTCGACGCCGCCCGTCTCAGTGCGACCGACGGCGGCACCGTGCGGTTCCGCGGCTGAACCCGGCCCCGTGGTGCGCGAAACGGGGCCATGGCAGCTGCCATGACCCCGTTCAGCGCACGGTCGCGGGTCGCTACACCCGGAAGCCGAGGGCGCGCAGCTGCTCGCGGCCGTCGTCGGTGATCTTGTCCGGGCCCCACGGCGGCATCCAGACCCAGTTGATCCGGATGTCGTCGACGAGGCCGGGGCCGGGGCCACCGGTCAGCGCCTGGCGAGCCTGGTCCTCGATGACGTCGGTCAGCGGGCAGGCCGCGCTGGTGAGCGTCATGTCGATGATCGCGACGTTGCTCTCGTCGACGTCCAGGCCGTACACCAGGCCCAGGTCGACGACGTTCACGCCGAGCTCGGGGTCGACGACGTCACGCATCGCCTCCTCGAGGTCCTCGATCAGCGCCGACTTGTAGGCCGGCAGGTCGCCGGGCGCACCGTCGGTGGCGGGCGTCGCGTTCTCCGTCGTGGCGTTCTCGGTGGTCTCGCTCATCACTGGCCTCCGGCCGGGGTGGTGGGGTGGGTGGCCGACACGGTGGTGGACAGGGCTCGGGCGGACGCGTCCTTGAGGGCCATCCAGCTCATCAGCGCGCACTTGATGCGAGCCGGGTACTTGGAGACGCCGGCGAACGCGACGGCGTCCTCCAGCTCGTCCTCGAGCTTCTCGGCGACCGCCGGGTCACCCTTGGCCTGCATGAGGGTCATGAAGTGCTCGCCGGTCTCCAGCGCCTCGGCCACCGGCTTGCCGACCACGAGGTCGTACATCGCCGACACCGACGCCTGGCTGATCGAGCACCCCATGCCCTCGTAGGACACATCGGCGACGGTGTCGCCGTCGAGCTTCACCCGCAGGGTCACCTCGTCACCGCACGTCGGGTTGACGTGGTGGACCTCGGCGTCGAACGGGTCGCGCAGACCGCGCCCGTGCGGGTTCTTGTAGTGGTCCAGGATGATCTCCTGGTACATCGACTCGAGTTGCATCAGATGGCCATCTTCGTGTGCACGGACCTCACACCGTTCCGAAGAACTTCTGAGCCGCGCGAATTCCGTCGGCCAGCGCGTCGACGTCGTCGTACCCGGTGTGCACGTAGAACGTCGCGCGGGTGGTGGCCGGGACGCCGTAGCGCCGCACCACCGGCCACGCGCAGTGGTGCCCCACGCGGACGGCGATGCCGAGGTCGTCGAGCACCTGGCCGACGTCGTGCGGGTGGATGCCCTCGACGGTGAAGGAGATCGCACCGCCGCGGGCGACGGTGTCGGGCGGGCCGATCACCGTGACGCCGGGGATCGCGGCCAGCTGCTCCAGCGCGTACCCGGTGAGCACCCGCTCGTGCTCCTCGACCTTGTCCATGCCGAGGGCGGTCAGGTACTCGACCGCGGCACCGAGCCCGATCACCTGCGCGGTCATCGGGACGCCGGCCTCGAAGCGCTGCGGCGGCGGCATGAAGGTGGAGCCCTCCATGCGCACGACCTCGATCATCGAGCCGCCGGTCAGGAACGGGGGCAGCTTGTCGAGCACCTCGTAACGGCCCCAGAGCACGCCGACGCCGGTGGGCCCGAGCATCTTGTGCCCGGAGAACACCAGGAAGTCCGCGCCCAGCGCCGCCACGTCGATCGGCTGGTGCGGCACCGACTGTGCGCCGTCGACGAGCACCAGCGCGCCCACCTCGCGGGCCCGCGCCACGATCGGCTCGATCGGGTTGATGGTGCCCAGGATGTTCGACTGCTGGGTGACGGCGACGAGCTTCGTGCGCTCGTTGACCACCGTGGCGAGGTCCGACAGGTCCAGCCGGCCGTCGTCGGTGAGCCCCAGCCAGCGCAGGGTCGCCCCGGTGCGCTCGCAGAGCTGCTGCCACGGGATCAGGTTGGCGTGGTGCTCCATCTCGGTCACCACGATCTCGTCCCCCTGGCCGACGGCGTAGGTCCGGAACTCCGGCTCCTTCGCCGTGGCGGCGTTGGACAGCGCGTAGGCGACCAGGTTGATCGCCTCGGTCGTGTTCCGGGTGAAGACCACCTCGTTCTCGGGGGCCCCGATGAACGCGCCGATCGTCGTCCGCGCCTGCTCGTAGGCGCCGGTCGCCTCCTCGGCGAGCTGGTGGGCCCCCCGGTGGGGCGCGGCGTTGACGTTCTCGTAGAACCAGCGCTCGGCGTCGAGCACCTGGCGCGGCTTCTGCGAGGTGGCCCCGGAGTCGAGGTAGACCAGCCGCTTCCCGTCACGGACGGTGCGGGTCAGGATCGGGAAGTCCGCCCGGATCGCCTCGACGTCCAGAGGCAGGGGCGCTCGCTGCGCCCCGGCTCCGGGACGCGAGACGGTCGTGGTCATGCGGACGCGACCTCCGTGATGCCCTTGCCGTAGGCGGCGTAGCCCTCGTTCTCCAGCTTCTCCGCCAGCTCCGGGCCGCCCTCCTCGACGACCTTGCCGTTGACGAAGACGTGCACGAAGTCGGGCTTGATGTAGCGCAGGATCCGCGTGTAGTGGGTGATCAGCAGGACGCCGACGTCACCCTCCTCGCGGGTGCGGTTGACCCCCTCGGAGACGATCCGCAGCGCGTCGACGTCGAGGCCGGAGTCGGTCTCGTCGAGGATCGCGATGCCGGGCTTGAGCAGCCGCATCTGCAGGATCTCGTGGCGCTTCTTCTCACCGCCGGAGAAGCCCTCGTTGACGTTGCGCTCGGCGAAGGCCGGGTCCATCTCGAGCGCTGCCATCTCGCTCTTGACGTCCTTGACCCACGTCCGCAGCTTCGGGGCCTCGCCCTTGATGGCGGTGGCAGCGGTGCGCAGGAAGTTCGACACCGAGACGCCGGGCACCTCGACCGGGTACTGCATGGCCAGGAACAGGCCGGCGCGGGCGCGCTCGTCGACGCTCATCGCGAGGACGTCCTCGCCGTCGAGCGTGACGGTGCCACCGGTGATCGTGTACTTCGGGTGGCCGGCGATCGAGTAGGCCAGGGTGGACTTCCCCGAGCCGTTGGGGCCCATGATCGCGTGGGTCTCGCCGGAGCGGACGGTCAGGTCGACGCCGCGGAGGATCTCCTTGGCGTCGTCACCCTCGCCCACGCTGACGTGCAGGTCGCGGATCTCCAGAACGGACACTTCTTCTCGCTCCTCAGTTGGCGGCCGCGGCGGGGAGGGCGCCGTCGGCCTCTGTGTCGACGTACACGTCCTCCCCCTCCACGCGGACCGGGTAGACGGGGACCGGCTCGGTGGCCGGCAGGTTGGTGGGCGCGCCCGTGCGCAGGTCGAAGCACGACCCGTGCAGGAAGCACTCGATCGTGGGTGCGCCGTCGAAGGTCTCGACGTCACCGTCGGTGAGCGGGACGTCGGCGTGCGAGCAGCGGTCCTCGAGCGCGTAGACCGCGCCCTCGTACCGGACCACCGCGATGTCGATGTCCGCGAGCTCCACCCGCAGCGACCCCGGCTCCTTGATGTCGGACAGGGCGCAGACGCGCTCGAAGGCCATGGCTCAGGACACCTCGACCGGCTGCTCGTGCAGGGCGGGCAGGGCGCCGAGGCGCTCGTCGATCGCGGCCATCAGCCGGTCCTGCAGCCCGTCGACGCCGATCCGCTGGACGACGTCGGCGAAGAAGCCGCGGACCACCAGCCGGCGGGCGGTCTCGGCGTCGATCCCGCGCGAGCAGAGGTAGAACAGCTGCTCGTCGTCGAACCGACCGGTGGCGCTCGCGTGACCGGCGCCGACGATCTCGCCGGTCTCGATCTCCAGGTTGGGCACCGAGTCGGCGCGGGCGCCGTCGGTGAGCACCAGGTTCCGGTTGAGCTCGTAGGTCTCGGTGCCGGTGGCCGCGGGCCGGATGCGGACGTCGCCGATCCAGACCGTGCGGGCGCCCTCGCCCTGCAGCGCGCCCTTGTAGAGCACGTTGCTCGTGCAGTTGGGCACCGCGTGGTCGACCCAGAGGCGGTGCTCCTGGTGCTGCGTCTCGTCGGAGAAGTAGACGCCCAACAGCTCGGCGCTCCCGCCGGGGCCGGCGTACTGCACGTTGCTGACCAGGCGCACGAGGTCGCCGCCGAGGGTCACCACGACCTGGGTGAAGGTGGCGTCCCGGCCGACGACGGCGTCGTACTGACCGCCGTGCACCGCGCCCGGGGCCCAGTCCTGCACCGAGACGAGCCGCACCTGCGCGCTGTCGCCGACGAGGACGGAGACGCCCCCCGCGTACTTCGCGAGACCGCTGTGGTCGAGCACGATCGTCGCCTGGGCGAAGGCGCCGACCTCGATGACCAGGTGGCCCCAGACGACCTCGTCGGAGCCGGAGCCGGCCAGGCCGAGCGTGACCGGCCGGTCGAGCTGGGCCTCGGCGGGCACCCGGACGACGGCGGCGCCGCCGCTGCGCTGGCGGGCCAGCGCGGCGAGCCGGTCCACCGGCTCGGGCAGCTCCTTCAGCAGCGGGTCACCGGCCTCGGCGCTGGTGAGCTCGACGCCCTCGGGGAGGTCGGTCGTCCAGGTCAGGTGGGCGTCGGACGGGGCGCCGTCGAGCAGCGCCCGGACCCGCTTCATCGGGGTGAAGCGCCAGGTCTCCTCGCGCCCGGTGGGCACGCCGAAGGCGTCCGGGTCGGTCGAGGTGAACCGCTCGGCCGGCGAACCGGTCGGCGCGGGACCGCCGTGCGAGTGCGCACCAGGCTGCACGTCACCGGCGGTGCCGGTCTCAGAAGCCGGGGTGGTCGGCGGACCGGCCTGTGCGCCCACGCCCGGAGCGAAGAGCTCCGAGGCGAGGGTGCTCGGCTGGCTGGTGAGGTCGGTCGTACCGGTGTTCTGGTCGGTCATCAGCCGACGGCACCTTCCATCTGCAGTTCGATGAGCCGGTTCAGCTCGAGGGCGTACTCCATGGGCAGCTCGCGGGCGATCGGCTCGACGAACCCGCGCACCACCATCGCCATGGCCTCGTCCTCGGAGAGGCCGCGGCTCATCAGGTAGAAGAGCTGGTCGTCGCTGACCCGCGAGACCGTCGCCTCGTGGCCCATGGCCACGTCGTCCTCGCGGACGTCGACGTAGGGGTAGGTGTCCGACCGGCTGATCGTGTCGACCAGCAGGGCGTCGCACTTCACCGTGGACTTGGAGCCGTAGGCGCCCTCGTCGATCTGGACCAGGCCGCGGTAGGAGGTGCGGCCACCGCCACGCGCCACCGACTTCGACACGATGGTCGAGGAGGTGTGCGGCGCCGCGTGCACCATCTTGGCGCCGGCGTCCTGGTGCTGGCCCTCGCCCGCGAACGCGATGGAGAGGACCTCGCCCTTGGCGTGCTCGCCGGTCATCCAGACGGCCGGGTACTTCATCGTCACCTTGGAGCCGAGGTTGCCGTCGACCCACTCCATGGTCGCGCCCTCGTGGGCCACGGCCCGCTTGGTGACCAGGTTGTAGACGTTGTTCGACCAGTTCTGGATGGTCGTGTACCGGCAGCGCGCGTTCTTCTTGACGATGATCTCGACGACCGCGGAGTGCAGCGAGTCCGACTTGTAGATCGGCGCGGTGCAGCCCTCGACGTAGTGCACGTAGGCGCCCTCGTCGACGATGATCAGCGTCCGCTCGAACTGGCCCATGTTCTCGGTGTTGATCCGGAAGTAGGCCTGCAGCGGGATCTCGACGTGCACGCCCGGCGGCACGTAGATGAAGGAGCCACCCGACCAGACTGCGGTGTTCAGCGCGGCGAACTTGTTGTCACCGGACGGGATCACCGAGCCGAAGTACTCGCGGAACAGGTCCGGGTGCTCCTTGAGGGCCGAGTCGGTGTCCAGGAACAGCACGCCCTGGTCCTCCAGCTCCTTCTGGATCTGGTGGTAGACGACCTCGGACTCGTACTGGGCCGCGACACCGGAGACCAGGCGCTGCTTCTCCGCCTCGGGGATGCCGAGCCGGTCGTAGGTGTTCTTGATGTCGTCGGGCAGGTCCTCCCACGAGGCCGCCTGGGCCTCGGTGGAGCGCACGAAGTACTTGATGTTCTGGAAGTCGATGCCGGAGAGGTCCGAGCCCCAGTCCGGCATGGGCTTGCGGCCGAAGAGCTTGAGGGCCTTGAGGCGGCGCTCGAGCATCCACTCGGGCTCGCTCTTGCGCGCGGAGATGTCGCGGACGACGTCCTCGTCGACCCCACGTCGGGCGGAGGCGCCGGCGACGTCGGTGTCGGCCCAGCCGTACTCGTACCGGCCGAGCTGGTCGATCTGCTCGTCCTGGGTCAGCGGCGTGGTCACCGGCTGCTGCGTGCTGGTCATGCGGGCGTCCTCTCCCGGTCGTTCGTGGGGGCGGTGCTGGTGGACTCGGTCGTGCGGGTGCGCGCGCGGTCGGGCGCTGCTCGCTCACCTGGTACAGGGCGTTCAGGGGTCGATCTGTTCCCCTCGCGCATGTGGCCCCGGCCGCTGCCGCGGAGCACCGGCCCGGGGATGTGGGTGGTGCAGACCCCGTCGCCGTGGGCGATCGTGGCCAGCCGCTGGACGTGCGTGCCGACCAGCCGGCCGATCACCGCTGTCTCGGCCTCGCAGAGCTGCGGGAACTCCGCCGCGACGTGCGCCACCGGGCAGTGGTGCTGGCAGAGCTGCCCACCGCCGGAGAGCGCCGAAGCGGTGGCAGCGTAGCCCTCGGCCGTGAGGGCGGCGGCGAGCGCCTGGGCGCGGTCCGCCGGGGCACCGGAGCTGCCGGTCGTGGCCGCCTCCACCGCGCTGGAGGCGCGCGCCTCCAACCCGGCGAGCTGCTGCTCGGCGACGGCGCGGACGGCGTCGGGGCCACCGGCCGCCGCGACGTAGCGCAGCGCCGTGAGCGCGAGGTCGTCGTAGGCGTGCGGGAACGCCGAGCGGCCGGCATCGGTGAGGTGGAAGCGCCGGGCGGGGCGCCCTCGGCCGCGGTGGGCGTCCCGTACCTGCCGCTCCTCGACGCGACCGGTGGCGACCAGGGCGTCGAGGTGGCGGCGCACCGCCGCCGGGGAGACGCCGAGCCGGTCGGCGAGCTCGGTCGCGGTCTGCGGCCCGTGCTCGAGCAGCAGCCCGCTCACGCGGTCGCGGGTGCGCCCGTCGTCGGCGGTCGCCGACGGCCGGGGGTGCGCCGCGAGAATTTCCACAACACGAGTGTGTCCTATTTCGGGGACCTCGCAAGCAAGGCCGACCTAAGAAGGACGCCGACGGGACGCCTTCGTGATCAGCCTCACGGGGCCCGGGCTGCAGGGCCCCGCGGCGTGCTCGCGGGCCGCGGGGCAGCGGCGTCCGTCAACTAGCATCGGAGCGTGCCGGTCCTGCCCGCCTCCTTCTCCACCACGACCATCTCCCGGGTCGCCCTCGCCAACGTGGTGGCCAACGGGGCGATCGTGCTGACCGGGGGTGTCGTCCGCCTCACCGGCTCCGGCCTCGGGTGCCCCACCTGGCCCCGGTGCACCGACGAGAGCTTCGTGACGACGCCGGAGATGGGCATCCACGGTGTGGTGGAGTTCGGCAACCGGCTGCTGACGTTCGTCCTCGCCGTCCTCGCCGTGACGCTCGTCGTCGTGGTCGTCCGGTCGCCGCGCCGTGATCTCCGCCCCCTGGCCGTGGCCGCGTTCCTCGGCATCCCCGCGCAGGGGGTCATCGGGGGCATCACCGTCCTCACCGGCCTCAACCCGTGGACCGTCGCCGCGCACTTCCTCGTCTCCATGGGCCTGGTGGCGCTCACCACCGTGCTCTGGCTGCGCTCACGGGAGCCGGGGGTCGGGCAGCCGCTGCTGAAGCCGCCGTTCCGCCTCCTCGTCGGCGCCATCGCCGTCGTCACCGCGCTCGTGCTGGTCATGGGCACGGTCGTGACAGGCAGCGGCCCGCACAGCGGCGACCCCGACGCCGGGCGCACCGGGCTGGACCCCGAGCTGGTCAGCCACCTGCACGCCGACGCCGTCTTCCTGCTGCTGGGCCTCACCGTCGCCCTGCTCGTCGCCCTCTACGCGACCGACTCCCCCGGCCGGGTCCGCCGGGCCGCCCGCGACCTGCTCGTCGTCCAGCTGGCCCAGGGCGTCGTGGGCTACGCCCAGTACTTCACCGGCCTGCCGATCCTGCTCGTGCTGCTGCACATGCTGGGCGCCGTGCTCATCACCGCGTACACCGCACGGCTCGTCTGGTCGGTCCGCGGGCCGGCGTCCGAGCTGCCGGTGACCGCCCCCGCCGAGCCGGCGGTCGCCGCCCGCTGACCGGCGCGGATCGCTGAGCGTGTACGCCGACGCCCGGTTCGGGCCGGTGCAACCGGGCGTCAGCGCACGCCCTCGCGCAGAAGGCGTCGCCTCGCGGCGTGTACCGACCGCATCTCCCGGCGGCACTCCTCGGGCTCAGCGGTCAGCCGGCGGTAGCTGGAGCGGAGCGTCCGCCGGCCGGCGGTGGCCAGCAGCGCGTCCCGGCGGATGTCCCGCTCGCGCTGCTCCCGCGAACCGTGCCGTGCCGCGCCGTCCATCGCGACGGCGAGCAGGACGTCGTCGTACGCGGCGTCCAGGTGGTGGGTCCGGCCGCCGACGGTGACCTGCCGCTGCTGGGTGGAGCGGGGCATCCCCGGCGCGCGGAGCATTTCGACGCACCCCCAGATTCCCGGTTCGCTCTGGCACCCCTCCGCGAAGAGCTCGATCAGCTCGACCAGCGCCGCGCGCCCCGGCAGGCACGGTCGCCGCTCGATCTCGCCGAACAGCTGCCCGGGGAGGCACAGCCGTCGGCGGACGGCGGTGATCGCGGCGGCCCGGAGATCCGCCCGGCACGTTCCGTGCGGCCGGCCCCAGGTGTCCACGACCGCGCGTCCCGCGCAGGTGACCGGGAGCCCGTCCACCCGGCGGAGGAGCCCCCAGAGCACGAGAGCGGCGCGTGGTGGCTGAGCGCCCCGTCGCGCGCCTGCACCGCGGCACGGGCCCGGAGGCGCCAGTCGTCGGCCAGGGCGGGGAGCGCGTAGACGCCCGACTGGATGCGGCGGAGCCGGCCGGTCGACACCCAGGCGGCCAGGGCCTTCCGGTCGATCCGGGCAGTCGCGTGTGCGCTGGGGCCGGGTTCCGAGCGCTGGAACCGGGCGCCGGCGCGCACGCTCGGCGGGGCCGGGGCTCAGACGATGGCGTCGACGATGATCGCGACCGACAGCAGCGACAGGTACGAGATCGAGACGTGGAACAGCTGCATCGGCTTCATGTCGCCGCCGCGCTTGATGCGGCCCAGCAGCCGGTGGGACTCCACGACGAACCAGGCACCGAGCAGCGCCGCCGGGATCGCGTATCCCAGCCCGATGCCGTAGTCGGCGGCCACCGGCCAGAGCAGCAGCGAGACCACCGCGGTCGCCCAGGCCCAGGCCACCGACTGCCGGCCGACCGAGAGCGCGGTGGTCACGACCGGCAGCATCGGGACGTCGGCCCGGGCGTAGTCGTCCTTGAACCGGAGGGCCAGCGCCCAGAAGTGCGGCATCTGCCAGCAGAAGACGACGCCGAAGACCACGACCGCCGGCCAGTCCAGCGACCCGGTCACGGCCGCCCAGCCGATCAGCACCGGTGCCGCGCCGGGGACGCCGCCCCACTCGGTGCTGCGGCGGGTGTGCCGCTTGAACACCATCGTGTACAGGACGGCGTAGTAGAAGATCGCCGCCGCCGCGAGCACCGCGGCCAGCGGCGTCGTCGTCACGAGCAGCAGCACGATGGAGCTGACCGTCAGGACGGAACCGAAGACGAGGGCGGCCCGCGGCGTGACCTCACCGGTCACCAGCGGCCGCTTGCTGGTCCGCTGCATCAACCGGTCGATGTCCCGGTCGAAGTAGCAGTTGAAGACGTTGGCCGCGCCGGCGGCGAAGGTGCCGCCCAGCAGGGTCCAGAAGAGCAGCGACAGCGACGGCCAGCCCCGGTCGGCCAGCATCATCGCCGGCACCGTCGTGATCAGCAGCAGCTCGATGATGCGCGGCTTGGTGAGGCCGACGTAGGCGCCGACGCGGGCACGCAGCCGGCTGGTGAGGCGGGGAGCAGGGGCGACGCGCTCGGAGAGCGCCGTCACCGGGTGCCCTCGTGCGCGGTCGCGCGCGGGCAGCAGGGCACCACGGGATCCCTTCGAGCCTGGAGGCGGAACTCCCCCACTGTAGCCCCGGCCGGTCCCGACGCAGGCGCGCGGCATGACCTCGGATGACTAGGGTTGATCACGTTGCTGCCGCCGGTGCAGCGGGTAGGGGCGACGACGACGCCGTCACGCCCCCCGGTTCCGCACCGGTCCACCGCCGGCCGGCCGCGCGCCCGGGCACGACGTCAGGCCTACCTCGAGGGAGAACCGACCAGATGGACACGCGCAGCACCGGGCCGGAAGCGCCGGCCGAGGCCGCGACCGACGCGCCCACCGGCAGCCCGTCGCAGCCGCAGCCCACCCTCCCCCAGGACTTCGGCGACCTCGACCGCCGCGCCATCGACACCGCGCGGGTGCTCGCGATGGACGCCGTCCAGAAGGTCGGCAACGGCCACCCCGGCACCGCCATGAGCATGGCGCCCACCGCCTACCTGCTGTTCCACAAGTGGCTTCGGCACGACCCCAGCGACCCGCAGTGGATCGCCCGCGACCGGTTCGTGCTCTCGATGGGTCACTCCAGCCTGACGCTCTACGTGCAGCTCTTCCTCTCCGGCTACGGCCTCGAGGTGGAGGACCTGCAGGCGCTCCGCACCTGGGGCTCGAAGACCCCGGGCCACCCCGAGGTCAACCACACCCCCGGCGTGGAGACCACCACCGGCCCGCTGGGGCAGGGCGTCGGCAACGCCGTCGGCATGGCGATGGCCGCCCGCCGCGAGCGCGGCATGCTCGACCCCGACGCCGCCGAGGGCGAGAGCCTCTTCGACCACCACGTCTGGTGCTTCGCCTCCGACGGCGACATGGAGGAGGGCGTCAGCGGCGAGGCCTGCTCGCTGGCCGGCACCCAGCGGCTCGGCAACCTGACGCTGGTCTACGACGACAACCGGATCTCCATCGAGGACGACACGACCGTCGCCTTCACGGAGGACGTCGGCAAGCGCTACGAGGCCTACGGCTGGCACGTGCAGCACGTCGACGACGGCGAGGACCTCGCCGCCGTCGACGCCGCCTTCGCCGCGGCCAAGGCCGAGACCGGCCGGCCCTCGCTCATCGTGCTGCGCACGGTCATCGCCTGGCCGGCACCGACCAAGCAGAACACCGGCGCCTCGCACGGGTCGGCGCTCGGCGAGGACGAGGTGCGGGCCACCAAGGAGATCCTCGGCTTCGACCCCGAGCGGACCTTCGAGGTCGACGGCGAGGTGCTGGCCCACACCCGCTCCGTCGTCGAGAAGGGCCGCGCCGACCGGGCGGAGTGGGACGAGGCGTTCGCCGACTGGGAGCGGGCCAACCCCGAGGGCGCGGCGCTGCTGGCCCGCATGCGCGAGCGCCGGCTGCCCGACGGCTGGGCCGAGGAGCTGCCCTCCTTCCCCGCCGACGAGAAGGGCGTGGCCACCCGCAAGGCCTCGGGCAAGGTGCTGGCCGCCCTCTACCCGCGGCTGCCGGAGCTCTGGGGCGGCTCGGCCGACCTCGCGGAGAGCAACAACACCGCGGTCGAGGGCGAGCCGTCGTTCCTGCCCGCCGACCGGCAGACGAAGATGTGGTCCGGCGGCCCCTACGGCCGCACCATCCACTTCGGCGTCCGCGAGCACGCCATGGGGGCGGTGATGAACGGCATCGCCCTGCACGGCGGCACCCGGGTGTACGGCGGGACGTTCCTCACCTTCTCCGACTACATGCGGGGCGCGGTCCGGCTGGCCGCCCTCATGCAGCTGCCGGTGACCTACGTCTGGACGCACGACTCCATCGGCCTGGGCGAGGACGGCCCGACCCACCAGCCGATCGAGCACTTCGCCGCGCTCCGCGCGATCCCGGGGCTCGACGTCGTCCGGCCCGCCGATGCCAACGAGGTCACCGTCGCCTGGCGCACGATCCTGGAGAACAACGACCGGCCCGCCGGCCTGCTGCTCTCCCGGCAGAACCTGCCGGTCTTCGACCGCGAGCAGTTCGCCTCCGCCGAGGGCGTGGCGCGCGGCGCCTACGTCCTGGCCGAGGCCTCGGGCGGCAGCCCGGAGGTCATCCTGCTCGGCACCGGCTCCGAGGTGCAGATCGCGGTGGCGGCGCGCGAGCGGCTGGAGGCCGACGGCGTCCCGACCCGGGTGGTCTCGGTGCCCTGCGTCGAGTGGTTCGCCGACCAGGACCAGGCCTACAAGGACGAGGTGCTCCCGCCCTCGGTCCGCGCCCGGGTCAGCGTCGAGGCGGGCGTGCCCATGGGCTGGCGCGAGTTCGTCGGCGACGCCGGGCGGATCGTCGGGCTCACCCACTACGGAGCCAGCGCCGCCTACACCGTGCTCTACGAGGAGTTCGGCCTGACCGACCAGGCCGTCGTCGACGCCGCGCGCGAGAGCCTCGAGGCGGCCCGCTCCGGAGCGGCCGTCCCCGCCGGTCCGGTCGCCGCCACCGGCGGCCTCACCCACGCAACAGGCGATCGGTAAACCCTGGCCCCCTTGCAGGGTCCCGCCGCGAGCTCGCGAGTGGTGGGGGGCAAGGGGGTCCTTTCTCAGGAAGGCACCTGACATGGCACCGAACGAGAACCTGGCCGAGCTGTCGTCCGCGGGGGTCGCCGTCTGGCTCGACGACCTCTCCCGCGACCGCATCCGCAGCGGCAACCTCCAGTCACTGGTCGACGAGCACTCCGTCGTCGGCGTGACCACCAACCCGACCATCTTCGCCGCGGCGATCAGCGGCTCGAAGTCCTACGACGACCAGCTGCACGCCCTCGCGGTGCGCCAGGTGAGCGTCGAGGAGGCCCTGCGCACCGTCACGGCGGCCGACGTCCGCGACGCCTGCGACCTGCTGCGGCCGGTGGCCGACCGGCAGCCCGGTGACGGACGGGTGTCCCTCGAGGTCGCCCCCGGCCTCGCCGACGACACCGACGCCACCGCCGCCGAGGCCGCCCACCTGTGGTGGCTGGTCGACCGCCCCAACCTGTTCATCAAGATCCCCGCCACCGAGGCCGGCCTGCCGGCGATCACCACCTCGATCGCCCGCGGGATCAGCGTCAACGTCACCTTGATCTTCAGCCTCGAGCGGTACCGGGCCGTCATGGACGCCTACCTCTCCGGCCTGGAGCAGCGGCTCGCCGACGACCCGGAGGCCGACCTCTCCCAGCTGGAGTCGGTGGCCTCGTTCTTCGTCTCCCGGGTGGACAGCGAGATCGACAAGCGCCTGGACGCCGCGGGCGCCGACCCCTCGCTCAAGGGCAAGGCCGGCGTCGCCAACGCGCAGCTGGCCTACCAGGCCTACGAGGAGGTCTTCTCCTCCGAGCGCTGGCAGGCCCTCGAGGCCAAGGGCGCCCGCCGGCAGCGGCCGCTGTGGGCGTCCACGGGGGTCAAGAACCCGGAGTACTCCGACACCCTCTACATCAGCGAGCTCATCGCCCCCGGCACGGTCAACACCATGCCGGAGAAGACGCTCATGGCCTACGCCGACCACGGCGCCCCCGGCACCCCTGTGCAGAAGTCCTACGACGACGCCGCGGGGGTCATGCAGGCGGTGCGTGACGCGGGCGTGGACCTCGACGACGTCTTCCGGGTGCTCGAGGAGGAGGGCGTGCAGAAGTTCGTCGAGTCTTGGGACGAGCTCACCGAGTCGGTGCGCACGGAGCTGGAGGACAAGGCGTGACCCTCGGGGTCACCTGCACCGGGCTGGAGATCCCGCAGCCCCTCCGGGCGCAGCTCGAGCAGGACGGCGTCGCGGCCCGCCTCGTGCGGAAGGACGCGACGCTGTGGGGCCCCGACGCCGAGGACGAGGCCGCCGTCCGGCTCGGGTGGCTGGACCTCCCGGCCACCTCCCGGTCGTTGCTCGCGTCCCTGGCCGAGCTCCGCGCCCAGCTGGTCGCCGAGGGGCTGGACCGGATCGTGCTGTGCGGCATGGGCGGCTCCTCGCTCGCACCGGAGGTCATCTGCCGGACCGCCGGCGTGCCGCTGGTCGTGCTCGACACCACCGACCCCGGGCAGGTGGCGGCGGCCATGACCGAGCCGGAGCGCACCGTCGTGGTGATCAGCTCCAAGTCGGGCGGCACGGTCGAGACCGACAGCCAGCGGCGGGCGTTCATGAGCGCGTTCGCCCGTGCCGGCCTCGACGAGAGCCGGATCGGCGCGCGCTTCGTCGTCGTCACCGACCCCGGCTCGCCGCTGGCGGAGACGGCCCAGGCCATGGGCGCACGGGCGGTGTTCCTCGCCGACCCCACCGTCGGTGGGCGGTACAGCGCGCTCTCCGCCTTCGGGCTGGTCCCCTCCGCGCTCGCCGGTGCCGACGTCGCCGCGCTCGTCGAGGACGCCGAGCAGCTGGCCGAGCACCTCGCCGACCCCGCCAACCCGGCCATGGAGCTGGGGGTGGTGCTGGGCGCGGCGGTCTGCGCCGGCCGCGACAAGCTCGCCCTCGCCGACGCCGGCGAGACCCCGATCGAGGGCTTCGGCGACTGGGCCGAGCAGCTCATCGCCGAGTCCACGGGCAAGGAGGGGCGCGGCATCCTGCCGGTCGTCCTCGAGTCGCCCGAGGCGCCCGGTCGCTCCGGCGCCGACGTGCTGCTGGGTCTCGTGGGTACGCAGGCCACCGGCGCCGAGCCGGTGCTCGGGGTGACCGGGCCGCTCGGCGCGCAGTTCCTCGGCTGGGAGTACGCCACCGCGGTGGCCGGGCGGGTGCTGGGCATCAACCCCTTCGACCAGCCGAACGTGACCGAGAGCAAGGAGAACACCCGGGCGATCCTCGCCGCCGGGCTCCCCGACGAGCCGGCCGAGGCCACGATCGGCGCGGTGGAGATCCGCGGCACGGCGGCGGTGCTCACGGGGGTGGACCTGTCGTCCCACGACGGGCTCTCGCTGGCGCTGGACGCCCTCCTCGCCGCCGTGCCGCCGCGTGGCTACCTCGCCGTCATGGCCTACCTGGACCGGCTCCGCGACGCCCGCGCCGCCGCGCTGCGCACCGCGCTGGCCAGGCGGACCGAGCAGGCGGTGACCTTCGGCTGGGGCCCGCGCTTCCTGCACTCCACGGGGCAGTACCACAAGGGCGGACCGCAGGTCGGTGTCTTCCTGCAGATCACCGGCGCGATCGCCGAGGACCTGCCGGTGCCCGACCGGCCGTACACCTTCGGCACCCTGCAGGCGGCCCAGGCCGCCGGCGACCGGAAGGCGCTGGCCGACCGCGACCGCCCGCTGCTCCACCTGCACCTCACCGACCGCGCGGCGGGCATCGACCAGCTGCTCACCGCGTTGCGCTGCTGAGGACGCCGGAGCCGCTGCTCGACCCGCCTGCTGCACCCCGCCGTCCGGCTCCCCGGGGCCGGACGACGACCCCTCCGACCACGAGGACGGACGATGACATCTTCCCCGCTGCGTGGCCCGCTGATGACTCCTCCCCCGCTGTGCGGCCCGCTCGTGAACCTCTCCCCGCTGCGCGGCCCGCGATGATCCCCAACCCCCTCCGCGATCCCCGCGATCGGCGGCTGCCCCGGGTCCCCGAGCCCTGCGCCCTCGTCGTCTTCGGCATCACCGGTGACCTCGCGCGCAAGAAGCTCCTGCCGGCCGTGTACGACCTCGCCAACCGCGGCCTGCTGCCCACGAACTTCGCGCTGCTGGGCTTCGCCCGCCGCGACTGGGGCGACACCGAGTTCGCGGAGCTTGCCCGCGACGCCGCACGCCACAACGCCCGGACGCCCTGGCGCGAGGAGGTCTGGGAGCGGCTGGCCGGCACCGTCCGCTTCGTCCAGGGCAGCTTCGACGACGACAACGCCTTCGACGAGCTGGCCCACCACCTCGCCGAGCTGGAGGGCAGCCACGGCATCGGCGGGAACGCGGCGTTCTACCTGTCGATCCCGCCGGCGATGTTCCCCGTCGTCCTCAAGCAGATGCAGCGCACCGGGATGGCCGACAGCACGCCGGAGCGCTGGCGGCGGGTCGTGGTGGAGAAGCCGTTCGGCACCGATCTGGAGTCCAGCCGCGAGCTCAACGCGCTGGTGGACTCGGTCTTCACCGCCGACGACGTCTTCCGCATCGACCACTACCTGGGCAAGGAGACCGTCCAGAACCTGATGGCGCTGCGGTTCGCCAACACCCTCTTCGAGCCGGTCTGGAACGGCCACCACGTCGACTCGGTGCAGATCACCATGGCGGAGGACGTCGGGATCGGCGGCCGGGCCGGCTTCTACGAGAAGACCGGCGCCGCCCGCGACGTGCTGCAGAACCACCTGCTGCAGCTGCTGGCGCTGACCGCGATGGAGGAGCCGGTCGAGTTCTCCGCCGAGGAGATCCGCACCGAGAAGCTCAAGGTGCTGCGGGCGATCTCGCTGCCCGACGACCTGCGCCGGTCGGCCATCCGCGGGCAGTACCAGCAGGGCTGGCTGGCCGGGCAGCGGGTCCAGGCCTACCGCCAGGAGGAGGGCGTCGACCCGTCCTCGACGACCGAGACCTACGCGGCGGTGCGGCTGGGCGTGGAGACCCGCCGCTGGGCCGGGGTGCCCTTCTACCTGCGCACGGGCAAGCGGCTCCCCCGCCGGGTCACCGAGATCGCCCTGGTGTTCAAGCGGGCTCCGCACCTGCCCTTCGCGGAGACCGACACCCAGGAACTGGGAAACAACCAGCTGGTGGTGCGGGTGCAACCCGACGAAGGGGTCACCCTCAAGTTCGGGTCGAAGGTTCCCGGCAGCGTCATGGAGGTCCGGGACGTCTCGATGGACTTCCTCTACGGCGAGCAGTTCACCGAGAGCAGCCCCGAGGCCTACGAACGCCTGCTCCTCGACGTCCTGCTGGGCGACGCCACCCTCTTCCCGCGCAACGCCGAGGTGGAGGCGTCGTGGGCGGTCATCGACCCACTGGAGGAGTTCTGGGCCGGCAACGAGCCCTACCCCTACCGAGCCGGCGAGTGGGGCCCGCGGGCCGCCGACGAGATGCTCGCGGCCGAGGGCCGTCGATGGCGGCGGCCGTGAGCGCCGCCCGCCCGCGCCACCGACCGGAGGAGATTCCATGACCACGCTGTGGGACACCACGGGATCGGCCGTGGTGAAGGAACTGGCCGCCCAGCGGCGCACCGGCGGTGCCGTCCTGTCCGGGGTCGCGCTGACGCTGGTCGTCGTGGCCGACGAGAGCCGGGTCGCCGAGGCGGAGGAGGCGGCGACGCACGCGGCCGAACTGCACCCCTGCCGCCTGCTGATCGTGGTCCGCCGGCAGATCGACGCCCCCGGCCCCCGGCTGGACGCTGAGGTGCTCATCGGCGGCCGGCTCGGCCCCGGTGAGGCCGTCGTGATGCGCATGTACGGGCGGCTGGCCCTGCACGCCGAGTCGGTGGTGCTGCCCCTGCTCGCCGCCGACGCCCCGGTCGTCACCTGGTGGCACGAGGGCCCGCCGGAGCGGATCGCGACCGACGCCCTGGGCGTCTTCGCCGACCGGCGGATCACCGACACCGCTCTGGCGCAGGACCCGCTGGCCGCTCTGCGCATCCGGGCCGAGGACTACGCCCCCGGGGACACGGACCTGGCCTGGACCCGGAGCACCGCCTGGCGCGCGGCGCTCGCCTCGACGCTGGACTCCGTCTCCGGCCGCCGGGGCGACGCCGTCCGGGTGCGCGGCGGCACGATCGAGGGCGATCCGCACAACGCCACCGCCCAGCTGCTGGCCGGGTGGCTCGCCTCCCGCAGCGGCTGCAGCATCGAGATCACGCCGGCCGAGCAGCGGACCGGGCCGAGCGGCGTCGGGTCGATCGCCCTGCAGCTGGACCAGGACGAGGAGGTGCGGGTCCGGGCCGATCGCCGGGGCGGCGCCGTCATCTCCCAGCCCTACCGGCCGGACTCGAGCGTCGCCCTGCCCGAGCGGCCCCTCGGGGACCTGCTGAGCGAGGAGCTGCACCGGCTCGACCCCGACGAGCCCTACAGCGACGCCCTGGAGGCCGCGACCGGCCTCACCGGGCTGTCCGACCGGCCCACGGTCCGGAAGCACGTGTGGTTCGACCCCGCCGCGCCCGACGACACCGACCCCGAGGACGGTGCAGGAGGATGAGCCTCTCCCCCGGCGACCGGGTGTCCGCCGAGCTCCCCCACGCCGGCCGCCCCGTCCCCGACGTCGTGATCGAGCCCGACGCCGACCGGCTGGCCCGCGCGGTCGCCGAGGCGCTCGTCGCGCGGCTCGCCGCGGCCCAGGCGGTGCACGGCACCGCATCGGTGGTGCTGACCGGCGGCGGCATCGGCATCGCCGTGCTGGAGCGGGTGGCCGGCCTGGCCGCCGAGCCGGTGCGCGAGACCGTCGACTGGACCGCGGTCGACGTCTGGTGGGGCGACGAGCGCTTCGTGCCCGCCGGGGACGGCGAGCGCAACGAGGGTCAGGCCCGCACCGCGCTGCTCGACCGCGTCGGCGTCCCCGAGGAGCGGGTGCACGCGATGCCGGCGTCGGACTCCGGCTCCGGCTCGCCCGAGGAGGCCGCCGAGGCCTACCTGGCCGAACTCCGGGCGCACGCCGCCGAGGGTGCGGAGCTGCCCCGCTTCGACGTGCTGCTCCTGGGCATGGGGGCCGAGGGCCACACGGCCTCGATCTTCCCCGGCTCCCCCGCGGTGCGTGACGCGCGCCCGGTGGTCGCGGTGCGCGACTGCCCCAAGCCGCCGCCGACCCGCGTCAGCCTCGGCTTCCCGGCGATCAACAGCGCCGAGGAGGTCTGGCTGCTCGTCTCCGGCGAGGGGAAGGCCGAGGCGGTGGCCGCCGCGCTGGGCGGAGCCGACCCGGTCGACCTCCCCGCGGCCGGGGTGCACGGGACCCGGGCCACCCGCTGGCTGCTCGACGCCGGTGCCGCGTCGCGGCTGCCCCGCGCCGGGGGCTGAGTCAGCCGCCGCGGCGCACGCGGAGCCGGTCGAGGGCCTCCTCGAGCAGGGCGTCGCCGTCGGCGTCGCTGCGCCGTTCCCGCACGTACGCCAGGTGGGTCTTGTACGGCTCGATCCGCGGTGCCGGCGGCGGGGCCGTGCGGTCCTGCCCGGCCGGGAGCCCGCAGCGCGGGCAGTCCCACAGCTCGGGCACCTCGGCGTCGCTCGCGAGGACCACGCGCGTCTCGTGGCCGTTGGCGCACCAGAAGGGGATCCGCCGGCGGGGCGCGGACTCGCCGCGCTCGACCTCGCCGACCGGACCCGCCCCGACCCGGGTGCCCCGGATCGCATTCCCACCAGCCACGTGTGCCCCCTGATCGTCCGTCCGGGCGCGGCGACGCCGACCACCGCGGGAGGAGTCTAGGGCCTGGGAGGCTGTTTCCCGGTCACGATTGCGCGCCGGCTGTGAAGCAGGCCACGTGGGGCAAGGTCAGGGATTGACCTTGATCAGGATGCCCAGGGCGACGATGCAGACCGTCCAGACGATCGCGGTGAGCACGGTCAGGCGGTTGAGGTTCTTCTCCACGACCGACGACCCGGACAGCGAAGAGGACACCGAGCCCCCGAACATCGAGGACAGCCCGCCCCCCTTGCCGCGGTGCAGCAGGATGAGCACCACGAGCAGCAGGCTGCTGAGGACCAGCAGCACGTTGAGGACCAGCTCCATTGACCTCTCCGGAAGTGTCGGCGACCGGCGACGGACGCCAGCTCTCGGTTCGAGCGTAGCCGACGGGCGGCGGTGCACCGGTCAGCACTGCCGGTGCCGCCCGCCGCTGTCAGCGGACGCCGGCGGTGGCGACGTCGTAACCGTCGTAGGGGTGCATCACCAGGCCGTTGCGCAGCCGCTGCCCCGCCAGCAGCTGGATGCGGGTCTCGGCGAGCGGCACGTAGGCCGCCCGCGCCTGGGCCGCCGCGGCGACCTCGGCCCACTCCGCCTCGCCCGCCCGTGCCCGGTCGACCAGGGCGTCGACCTCCGGGTCGGCCAGCCGCGCGTAGTTCGGGTTGCCGACCCGGGCGATGCTGCGCCCGTCGACCAGCGGCACGAGGAACGACCCGGGCGTCGGGAAATCCGCGGTCCGGGTGGCCAGGATCAGGCCGTAGCCGCTGGCGGCGACGTTGTCGGGGTTGCCGACGTCGGTGGCGTAGAAGGTCGCGGGGTCCAGCGGGCGCACCTCGACGTCGATCCCGACCTCGCCGAGCTGCGCGGCGATCTCCTCGGCGACGTCGACGCTGCTGCTCACGTCGGGGACCGCGAGGACGGTGGCGAACCCGTCGGGCCGCCCGCACTCCTCCAGGGCGGCCCGGGCCGCGGCCAGGTCCGGGCCCTCGGCGCCGCCCTCGGGGCCGCCGGACAGGACCCGCGGCCACAGCGAGCTGCTGCGCACCGCGTCGACCGCCCCGCCGAGCGCATCCTGGACGGCGCGCCGGTCGACGGCGGCCGCGACGGCGGTCCGGCAGCCGGCGTCGTCCATGGGCGCGACGTCCGTGGGCAGCGCCAGCAGGCGGACGGCGCCGGTCGTGACGTCGTCCACCCGGTCCATCAGCTGCTCCCCGTCCTCACCGGCGAGGCGCACCGTGGTGGCGGGCATGACCCCGGTGCCGGAGATGTCCAGGTCGGCGGAGCCGGCGAGCAGCGCCTGGTCGCGCGCCAACCCGGAGAGCCCCGTGCGCACCACCACGCTGTCCGGCAGCGCCGTGCGCACCTCGTCGGTCGCCGGGTCCCACTCCGGGTTCCGCTCCAGCAGGATGCCGGTCTCCGGGTCCACCGAGGTGATCGCGTAGGGCCCGGAGGACACCGGGTCGGCACCGTACGCCCCGCGGGTGTCGGCCTCGGCCGGCACCGGGCCGGCCGACGGCAGCGCCAGCACGTAGGGCAGCTCCGGCTGCGCGGTGCGCAGCCGGAAGACGACGGTGCGCTCGTCGGGCGTCTCGATGGAGGTGAGGTCGGGGTCGTCCTCGTCGGTGGAGTACGGCCCCGGGTAGGGGTTGGCCGGGTCGTCGAGCAGGCCCACCAGGTAGGTCGGCCCACCGACGATCACGTCCGACGCGAACGACCGCTGGATCCCGTACTTCACGTCGGCGCTGGTGATGGGGCGGCCGTTCTCGAAGCGGACGCCCTCCTTCAGCGTGAAGGTCCACGTCAGCCCGTCCTCGGAGACGGTGCCGAGATCGGTCGCGAGGTCGGGCACCAGTTCGGTGGTGCCCCCCGCCTCGCTCGAGTACGTGACCAGGGTCCGGGTGTAGAGCCGCATGAGGTTCCACACGCCCGGCAGGTAGGAGCGCTGCGGGTCCAGGCTGTCGACGGCGGGCGCGACCACCCGCAGCGTGCCGCCGCGCTGGTCCGACGGCGACCGCACGCCCTCGACGCCGGCGTCGGGGCCGTCGGCGAGCACCGGCACGTCGGCCCGCCCACCCGTGCTTCCGAGGCAGCTCACGGCGAGGACCACGACCAGCGTGATCACCGCGGCGGAGGCCAGCAGGCGCCGGCGCGACCAGCCCCGCGCCCAGGGCGGGAGCCGGTCGGTCCACCGCTCCAGCGTCGAAGGCTCCACCTGCTGCCCACCCCCATCCGTGTCCGGCCGGCGGCGGGCAGCAGGGCTCAGCTACCCCCGGCGGCGATCCGGCAGATCTGCGCGAACTCCTCGGCGTCCAGGCTGGCCCCGCCGACGAGTGCGCCGTCGACGTCCGCCCCGGCCAGGATCCCGGCCGTGTTGGCGGCCTTCACCGACCCGCCGTAGAGGATACGGACCGTGGCCGCGCTGTCACTCCCGAAGCGCTCGGCGAGCCGCGCGCGCAGGGCGCCGCAGACCTCCTGCGCGTCCTCCGGGGTGGCCACCTCGCCGGTGCCGATCGCCCACACGGGCTCGTAGGCGATCACGACGCCACCGCCGGGCCCGGCGACCTGCTCGGCCGTGAGCCCCTCGAGGGCGGCGTCCAGCTGACCGGTGCAGTGGGCGACGTGCGTGCCGGCCTTGCGGACGTCGAGCCCCTCCCCCACGCACAGGATCGGCACGATGCCGTGCCGCAGGCTGCTGCGCACCTTGGCGGCGACGACCGCGTCGTCCTCGTCGTGCAGCGCGCGCCGCTCGGAGTGCCCGACGGTCACGTAGCGGCAGGCCAGGGCGCTCAGCATCGCGCCGCTGACGTCACCGGTGTAGGCGCCGGAGTCGTGGGGCGAGAGGTCCTGCGCGCCGTAGCCGATGTCCAGCTTGTCGCCGGCCACGAGCGTCTGCACGCTGCGCAAGGCGGTGAACGGCGGGAGGACGACGACCTCGGCCGCCTCGAGCGCCTCCTCCTTGAGCGAGAAGACCACCTTCTGGACCAGCCCGATGGCCTCCAGGTGGGTCATGTGCATCTTCCAGTTGCCGGCGATGAGCGGCCGGCGGCCCTCGCGGGCCGGGGTGGGACGCGTGCGTGCCATGTCCGCTCCTCGCTCAGTCGGCCAGCACCGCGAGGCCCGGGAGGTCCCGGCCCTCGAGGTACTCCAGCGACGCGCCGCCACCGGTGCTGATGTGCCCGTACGCGTTCTCGTCGAGGCCGAGCACCCGCACCGCGGCGGCCGAGTCCCCGCCGCCGACGACCGACAGCCCGGCGACGGCGGAGACCGCCTGCGCCACGCCGCGGGTGCCGGCCTGGAAGGGCGCCAGCTCGAAGACGCCCATGGGGCCGTTCCAGAACACGGTGCGCGCGTCGCCCAGGGTGCTGCCGAACAGCTCCACGGTGCGCGGCCCCACGTCGAGCCCCATCTGGTCACCGGGGATGGCGTCGGCGGCCACGATCGTGGTCGGCGCCTCCGCGCTGAACTCCGGCGCGCAGACGACGTCGACGGGGAGCACGATCCGGTCGCCGGCCTCGGAGAGCAGCCGGCGGCAGGTCTCCACCTGGTCGGCCTCCAGGAGCGACGTGCCGACCTCGTGGCCCTGCGCGGCCAGGAAGGTGAAGCACATCCCGCCGCCGACGAGCAGCCGGTCGACCTTGGGCAGCAGCGCCTCGATCACCGCCAGCTTGTCGCTGACCTTGGACCCGCCCAGCACCACCACGTAGGGCCGCTCGGGGTCTGTGGTCAACCGGGTGAGCACCTCGAGCTCGCGGGCGACGAGGCGGCCCGCGTAGTGCGGGATCCGCTCGGCGACGTCGAACACCGAGGCGTGGGCGCGGTGCACCGCGCCGAAGGCGTCGTCCACGTAGACGTCGGCCAGCGCCGCGAGCCGCTCGGCGAAGGCGGCCCGCTCGGCGTCGTCCTTCGACGTCTCCGCGGCCTCGAACCGCACGTTCTCCAGCAGGAGGACGTCGCCGTCCCCGAGGCCGGCGGCCTTGGCCTGCGCGTCCTCGCCGGCCACGTCGGTGGCCAGCGGCACGGTCGTGCCGAGCAGCTCGCCCAGGCGGGCGGCCACCGGCGCGAGCGAGAACTGCGGGTCCGGCGTGCCCTTGGGGCGGCCGAGGTGCGCCGCCACGATCACGCGGGCCCCGGCCTCCCGCAGCGCCTGCAGGGTCGGCAGGCTCGCGCGGATCCGGCCGTCGTCGGTGATCTCGCGCGTCTGCTTGTCCAGCGGGACGTTCAGGTCGGCGCGCAGCAGCACGCGCCGACCGGAGACGCCCTCGGCGATGAGGTCGTCGACGGAGCGCATCAGAGGGACTTGCCGACCAGGGTGGTGAGGTCGACGAGGCGGTTCGAGTAGCCCCACTCGTTGTCGTACCAGCCCAGGACCTTGACCATCGGGCCGAAGACCTTGGTGAGCTTCGCGTCGTAGATGCACGACGACGGGTCGGTGACGATGTCGGAGGAGACGATCGGCGCGTCGGTGTAGGTGAGGTACTTGCCCAGCGGCCCGGCGGCGGCCTCGCGGTAGGCGGCGTCGATCTCGTCGGCCGAGGCCTCGCGGGAGACCTGGACCGTGAGGTCGGTGGCCGAGCCGGTCGGCACGGGGACCCGGATGGCGTAGCCGTCGAGCTTGCCCTTGAGCTCCGGGAGCACCAGGCCGATCGCCTTGGCCGCGCCCGTGGACGTCGGCACCATGTTGAGGGCGGCGGCGCGCGCACGGCGCAGGTCCTTGTGCGGACCGTCCTGCAGGTTCTGGTCGGCGGTGTAGGCGTGGATGGTGGTCATCAGGCCGCGCTCGATCCCGAACGCGTCGTTGAGGACCTTGGCCAGCGGCGCCAGGCAGTTGGTGGTGCACGAGGCGTTGCTGATGATCGTCTGCGAGCCGTCGTACAGGTCGTCGTTGACGCCCATGACGATGGTGATGTCGTCGTCGGTGGCCGGCGCGGAGATGATGACCTTCTTGGCGCCACCGGCGTCCACGTGCTTGCGGGCGTCGGCGGCCTTGGTGAAGAAGCCGGTCGACTCGACGACGACGTCGACGCCGAGGTCGCCCCAGGGCAGGTTGGCCGGGTCGCGCTCCGAGAGGACCTTCATGGTCTTCCCGCCGATGGTGATGCCGTCGCCGTCGGCCGCGACCTCCTCCTTGAGGACGCCGAGGATGCTGTCGTACTTCAGCAGGTGGGCCAGGGCCTCGTTGCTGGTCAGGTCGTTGACCGCCACGATCTCGATGTCCTGACCGCTGGCCGCGGCGGCCCGCCAGAAGTTGCGGCCGATCCGGCCGAATCCGTTGATGCCTACCCGGACCGTCACTGCAGACCTCCCATGGAACCGTCACGTCGGTTGCCGCACGGACCGCGCGGCCTCGCTCGGTGCAGACCCTATCGGTCCCGCCGCGGCGCGGCCCCCGCTCCCTGGTGATCAGGTCACCTGATCGACAAGGGTCCTGGCCCAGCTCTGGAACGGCCCCGCCGGCGACGCTCTGGAACGGCCCCCTCGCAGGGGCCCGCGCCGAGGTACGAGGCGTGGGGGGCGAGGGGGTCCTTCTACTGGGCCAGCATGTCGTCGGTGACGACGGACTCCGTGTCGGGGATGCCGAGGTCCTTGGCCCGCTTGTCGGCCATGGCCAGCAGCCGCCGGATGCGACCGGCGACGGCGTCCTTGGTCATCGGCGGGTCGGCCCGCTGACCGAGCTCCTCCAGCGAGGCCTGACCGAACTCCAGGCGCAGCCGGCCGGCGACGAGCAGGTGCTCGGGCGCGTCCTCGCCGAGGATCTCCAGGGCGCGCTCGACCCGCGCGCTGGCGGCGACGGCGGCCCGCGCGGACCTGCGCAGGTTCGCATCGTCGAAGTTGGCCAGGCGGTTCGCGGTGGCCCGCACCTCGCGGCGCATGCGCCGCTCCTCCCAGGCCAGCACCGCGTCGTGGGCGCCCATGCGGGTCAGCAGCGCGCTGATCGCGTCACCGTCCCGGACGACGACGCGGTCGGCGCCGCGGACCTCGCGGGCCTTGGCGGCGATCCCCAGCCGGCGGGCCGCGCCGACGAGCGCCATGGCCGCCTCCGGCCCCGGGCAGGTGACCTCGAGCGAGGACGAGCGGCCGGGCTCGGTCAGCGAGCCGTGGGCGAGGAAGGCACCGCGCCAGGCCGCCTCGGCGTCGTTGATGCTGCCGGAGACGACCGCCGGCGGGAGCCCGCGCACCGGGCGGCCGCGCTGGTCGACCAGGCCGGTCTGGCGGGCCAGACCCTCGCCGTGCTTGGCGATGCGGACGAGGTAGCGCACACCGCGGCGGATGTTCCCGCCCGCGAGCACGCTGACACCGCTGGTGTAGCCGTAGACCTCGCTGATGTCCCGGCGCAGCCGCCGGGCGACCGAGCCGGTGTCCAGCTCGGCCTCGATGACCACGCGGCCACCGACGATGTGCAACCCGCCGGAGAACCGCAGCAGCGCGGTCACCTCGGCCTTGCGCTCGGAGGTCTTCGTGCACTCCACCCTGGAGAGCTCGTCCTTCACCATGGCGGTCATCGCCATGCCGTCCACCCCCACGTTCCTCCGGAGGTATCCGCCCCCGCAGTCCGGGTCAGCGTCACGTACGCCGTCCCCTCTCCCCCTCGTGCCGGCCGGTCGACCGTCCACCTGGTACCCGCTCGCACTCCGCTATCCGTTCACCGCAAGCCGACCACGGATGCCAGCGCCGCGGACAGCCGCCCCGGGTCGTGCCGCGGCGCACCGTCCGGCTCGGCGACCGGCGCCAGCAGCAGCTCGGCACCGCACCCGCGGACCGCCTCAAGGAGACCACGGCGGTCAACAACCGACTCCACGTCCGCGACCACCGTGTGCAACGCCACTCCGTCCAGGTGCGCCTGCAGCACCGACAGGTGCTCCTCCGGGGAGAAGCCGTCCGTCTCGCCGGGCTGCGGTTCCAGGTTGAGCACCACCACCACCCGGGCACCGGAGGCCGCCAGCGCCGCGCGGAGCCGCGGCACGAGCAGGTGCGGCAGCACCGAGGTGTACCAGGAACCGGGGCCGAGGGAGACGACGTCGGCCGCGGCGATGGCGTCGAGCACCGCCGGGTGCACCACGGGGTCGGCGGGCGCGAGCCGGATCTCCCGGACCCGGCCGGGGGTCGCAGCGATCGCCGCCTGCCCGCGGATGGTGCGCACGCGGGCCGGGTCGTCGGGGTCGGCGGTCTCCACCCGGGCGACGAGGTCCAGCGGCTCGTCGGCCATGGGCAGCACGCGACCGGAGGCGCCGACGAGCACGCACATCTCGTCGAGGGCGCGGACGGTGTCGCCGCCGAACATCTCGGCCAGCCCGGTCAGCAGCAGGTTGCCGACCGGGTGGCCGGCCAGCACGCCGCTGCCGCCGAAGCGGTGCTGGAAGAGCGCGGCGAGGGTCTGCTCGCGCTCGGCCTCCCCGGCCAGGGCCGCCAGGGCCATGCGGAGGTCGCCGGGTGGCAGCACCGGCATCTCGCGCCGGATCCGCCCCGACGAACCGCCGTCGTCGGCGACCGTGACGACGGCGGTCAGCTCTGGGGTGATCCTGCGCCACGCCGCCAGCGCCGCCGCGAGCCCGTGACCGCCGCCGAACGCGACCACCCGGGGCGCCCGCCCCGGGAACGTCGTCCCGCCCACTACTCGCGTCCCAGGTCGCGGTGCCGGGCCACGGCAGCGATGCCCTCGGCGTGCAGCCGGCGGGCGAACTCCTCGGCGATCGCGACGCTGCGGTGCTTCCCGCCGGTGCAGCCGACCGCGAGCGTGAGGTAGCGCTTGCCCTCGCGCCGGTAACCGGGCAGCAGCAGCCGCAGGACCTCGCTGTACCGGTCCAGGAAGTCACGGGCGTCCGGCTGCCCGAGGACGTAGTCGCGGACGTCGGCGTCGCGCCCGGTGTGCTCGCGGAGCTCGGGCACCCAGTGCGGGTTGGGCAGGAAGCGGGCGTCCACCACGAGGTCGGCGTCCAAGGGCAGCCCGTACTTGAAGCCGAAGCTCATCACCGTCGCGGTCAGCGGCGGGGTGCGGCCGTCGCGCGCGAAGGCGTTCTCGAGCGTGGCGCGCAACTGGTGGACGTTGAGGTCGCTGGTGTCGACCCAGAGGTCCGCCTCGCCGGCGATGCCGGTGAGCAGCGCCCGCTCCTCGGTGATCCCGTCGGTGAGCGTGCCGTTGCCCTGCAGCGGGTGCTCCCGGCGGTTGGACTCGTAGCGGCGGACCAGCACCTCGTCGCGGGCGTGGACGTAGACCACGCGCGGCCGGTGCCCGGCCGCCGAGAGGACCCGGATCGCCTCCTCCAGGTCGCTGGAGAAGGCGCGGCTGCGGACGTCGACGACGGCGGCGAACCGGCGCAGGTCACCGCGGGCGCCCAGCTCCACCATGGGGAGCAGGAGCGCCGGCGGCAGGTTGTCGACGACGAACCAGCCGAGGTCCTCGAGGACGCGCCCGGCGCTGTTCTTCCCGGCGCCGGAGAGCCCGGTGACGACCACGACCTCGAGCGGCTGGACCTCGGTGCTCGCGGGATCCATCGCCGGCGAGAGGCCGTTCTGCGGCCCGACCGCCGGCGCCCCGGAGACCTCGACGCCGGCCTCCCCGACGGCCGACTCATCCGCCGGCGCCGACCCGGTGCCGGCGGTCACGAGGCCACCCGGCCGACCTCGGCGGTGTCGCCGGAGCCGGCGCGCGGGACACCCTGCTCGGCCGGGCCCTGCGGTGCCAGGCTGGTCTCCGCCGGCGGCTGCCCCTCCTCGGGCGCCCGGGCCGGCTCCGCGACCGCCATCTGCACCGCCTCCGCCGTCCGCCGGCCGATCCCCGGCACCGCCATGAGCTCCTCCACTGTCGCGGCGCGCAACCGCTTGAGCGATCCGAACTGCTTCATCAACGCCTTCCGTCGCGTCTCCCCGAGCCCGGGGACGTCGTCCAGGAGCGACACCAGCATGCTGGTGGACCGCTTCTGGCGGTGGTAGGTGATCGCGAACCGGTGCGCCTCGTCGCGCACCCGCTGCAGCAGGTAGAGCGCCTCGGAGGTGCGCGGCAGGATGACCGGGTCGCTCTCCCCCGGCAGCCAGACCTCCTCCATGCGCTTGGCCAGCCCGCAGACCGCGACGTCGACGACGCCGAGCTCGTCGAGCGAGCGGGCGGCGGCGGCGACCTGGGGGGCACCGCCGTCGACGACGAGGAGGTTCGGCGGGTAGGCGAACCTGCGCGGCCGCCCCTCCTCCGCGGCGATGCCCTGCTCGTCCCGGCGGTCCGCCTCGTCCTTGAGGTGGCGGGCGAACCGGCGGCGCACGACCTCGGCCATCGCCGCGGTGTCGTCGGTGCCCTCCGTGACGGAGAAGCGCCGGTAGTCCGACTTCTTCGCCAGACCGTCCTCGAAGACGACCATCGACGCGACCACGTTCGTGCCCTGGACGTGGCTGATGTCGATGCACTCGATCCGCAGCGGCGCATCGGGGAGCTCCAGTGCCTCCTGCAGCTCCGAGAGCGCCAGCGAGCGGGCGGTGAGGTCGCTGGACC
This sequence comes from Blastococcus sp. SYSU DS0669, assembly GCF_054050895.1. NCBI lineage: Bacteria > Bacillati > Actinomycetota > Actinomycetes > Geodermatophilales > Geodermatophilaceae > Blastococcus > Blastococcus sp. SYSU DS0669. Next base: position 137,009 of record NZ_JBJHAE010000007.1, read on the forward strand.
GCTTCACCCGGTGCCGGGCGAACGCCTCCTTGGCGTTGCGCTCGACGGTCTCCATGAGGCTGCGCTTGTCCCCGCGCTGGGGGACGCGCAGCGAGACCCGGCCCCCGCGCAGCTCCTCCAGCAGCTCGACGTAGACGTCGGCGTCGGCGGGCAGCTCGGGCACCAGCACCTCGCGGGGCACCGCCTCGCCGGCCTCACCGACGCCGGTCTGCTCGTCGACCCCGCCGTAGACCTGCAGGAGGAACTGCTCCACCAGCTCGCCGGTGGTGACGTCCTCGACCTTGTCGATGATCCAGCCGCGCTGACCCCGCACGCGGCCCCCGCGGACGTGGAAGACCTGGACGGCGGCCTCGAGCTCGTCCTGCGCGAACGCCACGACGTCGGCGTCGGTGCCGTCACCGAGGACGACGGCCTGCTTCTCCATCGCCCGCTTGAGCGCGCCGATGTCGTCCCGCAGCCGCGCGGCCCGCTCGTACTCCATCGCCTCGGCGGCCTCGCCCATCTCACGCTCGAGCCGCTTGATCATCGACTCGGTGCGGCCGGCCATGAAGTCGCAGAAGTCGTCGACGATCCGGCGGTGCTCCTCGGCGCTGACCCGGCCGACGCAGGGCGCGGCGCACTTGCCGATGTAGCCGAGCAGGCAGGGGCGGCCGATCTGGCCGGCCCGCTTGAAGACCCCGGTGGAGCAGGTGCGGGCGGGGAAGACGCGGGTCAGGGTGTCGAGGGTCTCGCGGATCGCCCAGGCGTGGGCGTAGGGGCCGAAGTAGCGCACGCCCTTCTTCTTCGGGCCGCGCATCACCTGCAGCCGCGGGTACTCCTCGTTCAGCGTCACGGCGAGGCTGGGGTAGCTCTTGTCGTCGCGGTAGCGGACGTTGAACCGCGGGTCGAACTCCTTGATCCAGTTGTACTCGAGCTGGAGCGCCTCCACCTCGGTGCCGACGACGGTCCACTCGACGCTCGCCGCCGTCGTGACCATCTGGCGGGTGCGCGGATGCAGGCCCGCGACGTCGGCGAAGTAGCTGTTCAGCCGCTGGCGGAGGCTCTTGGCCTTGCCCACGTAGATGACGCGGCCGTTGGGGTCGCGGAACCTGTAGACGCCCGGGGACTCCGGGATGGAGCCGACCGCCGGGCGGTACGTGGACGGGTCGGCCATGTCTCCACACTAGGTCGCGGCACCGACACGCCGTCAGGAAGCGCACCCGCCCGGCCACAACCGCCCCAGCGGCCCCGGGCGCGGCGACCCGGTCCGGTGGCACCGCACCGGACCGGGCTCGCACGGGTGCGTCAGCCGGCGGGGCGGGACCGCCAGGAGGTGTGCGCGACGATCCCGGCGGTCGCGCGCTGCGCGAGGCGCACGGCCCGGCGGCCGAGCACCAGCGCCGAGACGACGGCGGCGCCGCCGGCGGTGAACGCCATGGCGCCGGTCGCGCCGCTGCCGACCGCGCTCGCGGACGCCGCGAGCACGGCGAGCAGGACGATGGTGGACCGCACGCCGCCACCGGACACGGGCGAGCCGCAGTTGGACAGGTCGGGGTCGCAGTCGGGCGTCAGCGCACTCATCGCTGTCCTCCTCCGAGGGAACTCCGTCACCCCCTCCGGTCGGCCGGGGTGACGTCGGTCACACCGAGAGTAGTGCGGGTGAGGCGACGACTCAACCCCCTGCGTCGACCGCGCCGCCGCACCGGCGACGCATCCCCCCGAGAGCGACGGCCCGCGCTCCCCCCGGGGAACGCGGGCCGTCAACGACGCCGGTCGGTCAGCTCGCCTTCTTGCGCACCCGCTTCTTCACCGGGCCGGCCGCCGCCGCGGCTATCGCCTCGGCGTCGAGCAACGGCACCAGGTAGCGGCCGGTGTGGCTCTCCGGCACCGAGGCGACGAACTCCGGGGTGCCCTCCGCGACGACGGTGCCGCCGCGGAACCCCCCCTCCGGCCCCATGTCGATGAGCCAGTCGGCGCTCTTGATGACGTCGAGGTTGTGCTCGATGACGATCACCGAGTTGCCCTTGTCGACCAGGCTCTGCAGGACCAGCAGCAGCTTGCGGATGTCTTCGAAGTGCAGGCCGGTGGTCGGCTCGTCGAGGACGTAGATGCTGCGCCCGTTCGACCGCTTCTGCAGCTCGCTGGCGAGCTTCACCCGCTGCGCCTCACCGCCGGAGAGCGTGGTCGCGGGCTGGCCCAGACGGACGTAGCCCAGACCCACGTCGGTGAGCGTGCGCAGGTAGCGGGCGATGGCCGGGATGGCCGCGAAGAAGTCCGCCGCCTCCTCGATCGGCATGTCGAGGACCTCGGAGACGGTCTTCCCCTTGTAGTGCACCTCGAGGGTCTCCCGGTTGAACCGGGCGCCCTTGCAGACCTCGCAGGGGACGTACACGTCGGGCAGGAAGTTCATCTCGATCTTCAGCGTGCCGTCGCCCGAGCACGCCTCGCAGCGGCCGCCCTTGACGTTGAAGGAGAAGCGGCCCGGGAGGTACCCGCGGACCTTCGCCTCGGAGGTCTGGGCGAACAGCTTGCGGACGTGGTCCCACACACCGGTGTACGTGGCCGGGTTCGACCGCGGGGTGCGGCCGATCGGCGACTGGTCGACGTGCACGACCTTGTCCAGGTGCTCCAGCCCGGTGACGGTGCGGTGCCGGCCGGGCACCAGCCGCGCCCGGTTGAGCTCGTTGGCCAGGACGCTGTAGAGGATGTCGTTGACCAGGCTGGACTTGCCCGAGCCCGACACCCCGGTGACCGCCACCATGCAGCCGAGCGGGAAGGCGACGTCGACGCCGCGCAGGTTGTTCTCGCGGGCGCCCTTGACCACCAGCTCGCGCCCGGGCGTGATCTCGCGACGCTGCTCGGGGACGACGATCTGCTTGCGGCCGGACAGGTACTGGCCGGTCAGCGACCGCTCGCTGGCGAGAAGTTCCTCGACCGTGCCGCTGACGACGACCTCGCCGCCGTGCTCACCGGCACCGGGGCCGATGTCCACCACCCAGTCGGCCATCTTGATGGTGTCCTCGTCGTGCTCCACGACGATCAGCGTGTTGCCCATGTCCCGCAGCCGCACGAGGGTCTCGATCAGCTTGGTGTTGTCCCGCTGGTGCAGCCCGATCGAGGGCTCGTCCAGCACGTACAGGACGCCGACGAGCCCGGAGCCGATCTGGGTGGCCAGGCGGATGCGCTGCGCCTCACCACCGGCCAGGGTGGCCGCCGGGCGGTCGAGGGAGAGGTAGTCGAGGCCGACGTCGACGAGGAAGGAGAGCCGGGCCTGGATCTCGCGCAGCACGCGGTCGGCGATCGCCTTCTCCCGCTCCCCGAGCTCCAGCGCGCCCAGCCACTGCGACGCCTCGCCGATGGAGAGGTTGGTGACGTCGGCGATGGACCGCCCGTTGAGCTTCACCGCGAGGATCTCGGGCTTGAGCCGGGTGCCGTGGCAGACGGGGCACGGCACGTCGCGCATGTAGCCCTCGTACTTGTCCCGCATGTACTCGCTGTCGGTGTCGTCGTGCCGGCGCTCCAGGAACGGCAGCACCCCCTCGAACGCGGCGTAGTAGCTGCGCTCGCGGCCGTACCGGTTCTTGTAGCGGACGTGCACCTGGTCGGGCGAGCCGTGCAGGATCGCCTTCTGCACCTTGGCCGGCAGCCGCTCCCACGGCTCGTCCATGGAGAAGCCGATCTGCTGCGAGAGACCGGTGAGCAGCCGGGTGAAGTACTCGTTGCTCATCGAGCTCGACCACGGGGCGATGGCGCCCTGGGCGAGGCTCTTCCCGGGGTCGGGGACGACGAGCTCGGGGTCGACCTCCTTGCGGGTGCCGATGCCGGTGCACTCGCCGCAGGCGCCGAAGGGGGAGTTGAACGAGAACGACCGCGGCTCCAGCGCCTCGAAGGAGAGCCCGTCGTCGACGCAGGCCAGGTGCTCGGAGAAGGTGCGCTCCCGCGCGGGGTCGTCGTCGGGCAGGTCGACGAAGTCGAGGACGACCAGGCCGCCGGCGAGGCCCAGCGCGGTCTCCACCGAGTCGGTGAGCCGGCGCTTGGCGCTCTCCTTGACCGTCAGGCGGTCGACGATCACCTCGATGCTGTGCTTCTCCTGCTTCTTCAGGGTCGGCGGCTCGGTGAGCGGGTGCACCGTCCCGTCGACGCGGACGCGGGAGAAGCCCTGGGTCTGCAGCGAGCTGAACAGGTCGACGTACTCGCCCTTGCGGGCGCGGACCACGGGGGCCAGGACCTGGAACCGGGTGCCCTCCTCCATCGCCAGCACCTGGTCGACGATCTGCTGGGGCGTCTGCCGGGAGATCGGCTTGCCGCAGTTCGGGCAGTGCGGCTGGCCGGCCCGCGCGTAGAGCAGGCGCAGGTAGTCGTAGACCTCGGTGATGGTGCCGACGGTCGACCGGGGGTTGCGGTTGGTCGACTTCTGGTCGATCGACACCGCCGGGGAGAGCCCCTCGATGAAGTCGACGTCCGGCTTGTCCATCTGGCCGAGGAACTGGCGGGCGTAGGCCGACAGCGACTCGACGTACCGCCGCTGCCCCTCGGCGAAGATCGTGTCGAAGGCGAGGCTGGACTTGCCCGACCCCGACAGCCCCGTGAACACGATGAGCGCGTCACGGGGGAGGTCGATGTGGACGTCCTTGAGGTTGTGCTCGCGGGCGCCGCGGACGACGAGCCGGTCCATGTGATCCCTGTCGGTCGCTGGTGTGTGGAGCGGTGGTGCGCTGGACGGCGGCCGTCGTGGTCCGGTCGCGGTTCACCCGGTCCAACACCGGCGCGTTCCGCGGTCGTCCACCCGGCGGTGTGAGCTGCGCCCGGTCACCGGGGCCGGGCGCTGCCGGGTCGGGCGCTCAGTCCGGCGTCGCGGTGGGGTCGAAGACGGGCGCGTACCGGCGCCAGGGCCGGCGGGACTCCAGCTCGCCGACGATCCAGAGTAGCCGCTCCTCGGCACCCGGCGGGCCGACGAACTGGACGGGAACCGGGGGCCCGCCGGGCCGGGTGGCGGCCGGCAGGACCGCGGCCGGGATGCCCGCGAGGTTCCACGCCGCCGTCCACGGCGCCCACCGCGCGTTGGCCGTGATGTTGGCCAGGAACCCGCGCTCGTGCCAAGGCCGGGCGGGCAGCGGCGGACCGGTGGTGACCGGGGTGAGCAGCAGATCGAGGACCTCCCCGCCCCCCGACCCCCGCGCGCTCGCACCGGGCTCCTGTGCGGAGGCCTCGGAGCCGAAGAAGTCGATCATCCGCTGCCGGAACCGCACCTGCGTGCGGGGCCGGATCAGCCCGAGCCGGCGCACCAGCCGGCCGATGCGGGCGTGGGTGCGGCTGCGGGGCTGCAGGAGAGCGCGGTCGATCCCGAGGAACTCCGCGTCGTCCTCCGCCCCGGCCATCCAGCGCGCGAGGGCGCCGGCCGCGGCCGCGGGGGTGACCGGCGGGTTCCGGCGCACCACCGTGTGCCCCGCCGCCCGCAGCTGGTTGACCACGGCGTCGACCGCCGCGCGGGTGGACTCGTCGGCGCGGACCCCGGGCAGCGGCGACCGGGTGCTGACGGCGATCCGCAGCGGGCGGTCGGGTGCCGCCGGCGCCGACGGCTGCTCCCCCGCGAGCACGGCGTACGCGACCGCGAGGTCGGCCGCCGTCGTGGCCAGCACCCCGTTGACCGCCATGCCCGACCAGTCGTCGGCCCCGATGCCGCCGGGGACCGCCCCGTTGCCCGGCTTGAGCGTGACCAGGCCGCAGGCGGCGGCGGGCAGCCGGAGGGAGCCCATGCCGTCGTTGCCGTGCGCGATCGGGACCGAGCCGGACGCGACCGCTGCCGCGCTGCCGCCGGAGCTCCCGGCCGGCGAGAGGGCGGTGTCCCAGGGGTTGCGGGTGACCGTGCCAGGGCCGTCGGTGGCGGCGTACAGGCAGAGCTCGGGCACGCGGGTGATGCCGACGACGACCGCGCCGGCCTTGCGCAGCCGCGTCACGACCTCGTGGTCCCGCCGCGCCGGGCCCGCCGGGCAGGCCGGGGAGCCGTCGGTGCAGACCTCGCCGGCCACGGGGGTGTTGTCCTTCACCGCGACCGGGACGCCGGCCAGCGGGAGGGCGAAGCGGGTGAGGCTCGCGTCCACCGCGGCCGCCTCGGCCAGCGCCGCCTCGCGCCGCACGACGCGGAAGGCGCCCACCCGTGCGTCGACCGCCTCGATGTGGTCGAGGTGCGCGCGGACCACCTCCACCGCCGTGAGCTCGCCGGCGCGCACCCGAGCGGCGATCTCCGTGGCCGTCAGCCCGACGATCCGCTGCCCGGCCTGCTGCCCACCGGCCCTCTCCCCCGGGGCATCGCCCTGAGCGGTGCCGACACCTCCGCTAGCGTCCATGCCTGGACCGTAACGGCGCCCGCCGACACTTTCCGAACGGAGTCCGGATGAGCACCCCGACCTACACCGGAGACGTCACCGTCGGCGGCCCGGCCGACGTCCGCGAGCTGCCGGGCCTGACCGTCGCCAAGGTCGCGGTCAGCGAGATGGCCAACAACGCCTACCTGCTCCGCTGCACCGCGACCGGCGAGGCCCTGCTCGTCGACGCCGCCGACGAGCCGGACGTCCTCCGCGCGCTGGTCGGGGACGCCGACCTGCGCACCGTCGTCACCACGCACGGCCACTGGGACCACCACCGGGCGCTGCCCGACGTGGTCGCCGCGACCGGGGCCGGGACCGTCGCGCACCCCGCCGACGCCCTGGCCCTCCCCGTCCCGGTGACGCGGCCGGTCGAGCACGGGGACACCGTGACCGTCGGCGAGCAGGTGCTCGAGGTCGTGCACCTGCGCGGGCACACGCCGGGCAGCATCGCGCTGGTCTGGCGCGGGCCCGCCGACGCCGGCGTGCACGTCTTCACCGGCGACAGCCTCTTCCCCGGCGGCGTGGGGAAGACGTGGTCCGCGGAGGACTTCGCCAGCCTGATCGACGACGTCGAGCAGCGGCTGTTCGCCGTCCTGCCCGACGACACGTGGGTCTACCCCGGGCACGGCCGGGACACCACCCTGGGGGCCGAGCGCCCGCACCTCCCGGAGTGGCGCGCCCGCGGCTGGTGACCGCCGGCCGGGCTACTCGTCGTCCTCGTCGAAGAGGGCGACGAGCTCGTCGGGGGTGCCCGGGACGTGCAGCGGGAGCACCGAGACCGTCCACTCGGGGCGCTGCCCCTCCACGCCGAGGGCGAGGTCCCACGCCGCCCGCGGGGTGAGCGGGCCGAAACAGGCGTCGTCGCCGTCCTCGCCCAGGTCGACCTCGACCAGCCACTGGTCGGAGAGGTCGGCGGCGAGCTCGCCGAAGTCGGGGTCCGCGTCCTCGTCGGGCTCCGGGGAGTCGATCCGCACGGGGTAGATGAGCGCCATCCTGCGCACGGTAGGCCCCCGGACCCTGGCCGGCACCCCCGCACGGCACGAGCCGCCGCCGGCGTCCCCCGGGGGGACGCCGACGACGGCTCGCGTTCGGGAAGGTCAGCTCACGATCTCGTGGCCGTGCACGTGGTCGTGCTCGAGACCACCGCCGCCGGCGGGCACGGCGAACGTGCCCTCCGCACCGGCGGGGGCGGGCAGCTCGAACGCCGGCCCGGGGACCGGCCTGCCCTTCACGCCGTTCACCGACTCCGTGGAGAAGGCGAACGTGAGCATCGCGAACGCGATGAGGTCGCTGTTCACGTCCAGTGCGTCCAGCGCGAGGTTGCCGATCTGGTCGCAGGCCTGGTGGTAGCAGGGGTCGAACTGCTCACCCGCGTCCCCGCCCCAGATCGCCACCTGCTCCTCGGTCTTGCGCACCTCCGCGCCGGTGAAGAGTCCACCGGAGGGGATGCCGGCGTTGATGAACGCCTGGTAGTCGCTGCGGCCGGAGTACTCCGCGTCGTCGTAGGGCACGCCGATCTTGGTGTAGTAGGACTCGTAGACGTCCTCGATCACCGTCGACCCCGGCGGGATGGGAGCGGAGGCGTCCCAGGTCGACTCGTCCGAGTCGTAGACCATCTGCACGTAGTTCGGCGAGGCGACCATGTCGTAGTTCATGTAGAGGGCGATCCGGTCGAGCTCGCTCTGCGGCTGCTTCGCCACGTAGCTGGCCGAGCCGACCAGCCCCTGCTCCTCCGCCGCCCACCAGGCGAACCGCAGGGTGTTGTGCGGCTTGAGGCTGGCCATCGACAGCGCCGTCTCCAGCAGCGCCGCGGAGCCCGACCCGTTGTCGTTGATGCCGGGGCCCTCGGTGACGCTGTCGAGGTGCGCGCCGGCCATGACGACGTTGTTCCTGTCCCGGCCCCGCACTTCGGCGATCACGTTGTAGTCGGTGCGGGTCTCCGCGGGCAGCACCTCGACGAACGCGGTGGCGCCCTCCGCCGCGAGGGCGACGCCCTGGTCGAAGCTGGCGCCGACGACGGGGATCCTGTGCGTCACCGTGCTGCCGTCACCGAGCGTGGCGGCGTTGGCGACGATCAGCTCCATGCGGTCGGGGCCGTTGCCCTGGTTGAAGATGACGACCGCCTCCGCCCCCGCGGTCTGCGCGTTGACCACCTTGTCGCCGAAGTTGCAGGTACCGCGCTGGATCAGCGCGACGTCGGAGCCACCGGTCAGGTCCAGCCCGGCGAAGTCGGCGGCCTCGCACCCGCTGCTGGAGGTCGCGCGGTCGCCGTCGATGACGAGGTCCACGGGGACGACCGCGCCTTCCACGGCGCCCGAGCCGCTGCCGGTGAAGACGCCGGTCTCGTACTCGGCCGGGACCGGCGTCAGCTGCCGGAGCACGGCGGGGAAGTTGAAGGTGACCTCCACCGGATTGAGGGTGACGTCCATGCGGGCGTCCTCCAGCAGGCCTGCGATGTACTCGACGCTGTCGGCGTAGCCGTCCGTGCCCGCCGCGCGGCTGCCGGGGTAGACCGGGTCGTCGCTGTTGTCGGCGATCTTCTGGAAGGCCTGCTGGTGCTCGAGGACGTCCTCGAGGTCCACGCACTCGAGCAGCTTGGCGTAGGTGTTGTTGTGCCGGCGGTCGCACGGGTCCCGGGGTGCGGCGGTGGCCGTGGTGACGGGGAGCGCCAGGGCGATCATGAGCCCGCTGGTGCCCAGTGCGATGGTTCGAGCCGCCGTCCGTCGTGCGGACGCGGTCCGTCGTTCGTTCACGCTCGATCCCCTTCGATCGGTGGTCGGCGGCGCAGCCGCCGGGCGCCGGCTCCGTTGCCGGCACCGGCACTCCACCGGAGTGACGGCCCGGTTGCATAGAGGAAGGTTGCGATCCGGAAGCCCGCGCGGCCCGCCCGGGGACGTCTTCCCGCACCTCGATTGCCGTTCACGACCTGCGACTTCGCGTGTGACGCACGTCACGGCACGCTGAGCGACGTCTTCGACGCTCAGTGATCGACCGTGACGGCGTGTCGAGGGATCACCTACCGGAGTGGGGCCGTGCCGCCGACCGGGAGCCACCGCCCCCACCAGTCGCGGAGGTGTTCCAGGCGCGCCAGGCGGTGCCGGGGACCACCGGTGTGCGGGAGGTCGTGCCCCTCCCCCGGGAAGAGCAGGAGCTCGGCCGGGACCCCGCGCCGCACCAGCTCGACGTAGAGGCGTTCCCCCTGCTCCGACGGCGTCCGCTGGTCCTCCTCGCCGTGGACGACCAGCGTGGGCGTGCGGATGCTCCCGGCCCGGGCCAGCGGGCTCTGCGCCCGCAGCCGCTCCGGATCGGTCCCGAGGTGGGAGTCGACGAAGCACCAGCCGACGTCCGAGCTGCCGACGAAGCTCTCCGGATCGGTCAACGCGCCCTCGACGACGGCCGCCGCGAAGCGGTCCGTCCGGCCGATCAGCAGGGCGGCGAGGGCGCCGCCGTAGCCCCGCCCCATGACGCCCACCCGCCCGGCGTCGAGCGCCGGGTCGGCGAGCACCGCGTCGAGGAACGCCAGGACGTCGTCGGCGTCCGGGCCGCCCCACGCGCCGCGGACGGCCCGCCCGTGCGCCGCGCCGTAGCCGGCGGACCCGCGCGGGTTGCACCGGACGACGGCGTAGCCGGCCGAGGCGAGCACCTGCGTCTCGTCCAGCAGCTCCCAGCCGTCCTGGCGGAACGGCCCGCCGTGGAGGACGAGCACCACCGGGTGGGGCCCCTCCCCCGGCGGCAGCGTCACCCAGCCGTGCACCGGGTACCCGTCGGGCGCGTGCGCGCTCCGCTCGTGCATCCGGTGCAGGCGCCCGGTCGCCCCGAGTTCCCGGCCGAACCCGGTGAGCAGCCGGCGTTCCCCGCCGCGCAGGGCCAGCAGCTCGCCGGCCGAGCGGTCGTGCGCCACGGTGGCGACGACGACCGCGCCGGCGGCTCCGATCCCGCGGACGGTGAACGAGCCGTCGACGAGCGTCTCGGGCGGCCCGCCGTCCAGGGGCACCCGCAGGAGCGCCACCGCCCCCCGCCGCTGGTCGCCCACCAGCACCGCCCCGTCGGCCAGCACGGTCGCCGGGGTGAAATCGCCCCGTGCGTGCTGCTCCGGGTCGAGGAGCGGGGTCAGCGGGCCGCCGTCGACGGGCACCCGGCAGGGCACCGTCGCCCGGGCCGCGGTGTCCACCCCCGCCGGCCCGAGGTCGGGAACGGCGGTGAGCACGATCGAGCCGCCGTCCGGGGCGTACGTGGGCAGCGAGCAGTCGGCGCGCGCCTCCGTGACCCGGCGCAGCCCGGAGCCGTCGGGGCGGACGGCGTGCACGTCCCGGACCAGGTCGGCGCGGTCGTGCCGCGCGGAGACGAAGGCCAGCTCGGCGCCGTCCGGGCGCCAGGTCACGTCGGCGCAGTCGGCGTGCCCCGTGGTCACCTGCACCGGCTCCTGGAGCGGGGCGGCGTCGTCGGCGAAGTCGGCCGGGAGGGGGACGACGAAGACCTGGGCCGGCCGGTCGCGCAGGTGCCCGATCCCCTCCCGCCGGTACCCGAGGGTGGTGATCAGCCGGGGCGGCTCCGCCGCCGGCCCGACCCCGGGCACCGTGCCGTACCGGCCCTGCTCCGGCACCCGGGCGACGTAGGCGAGGCGGCGCGAGTCCGGGGCCCACACCGGGGCCCCGGCACCGAGCGGGTGGCCGGTCAGCCGGCGCGGCGCCCCGCCGGCCGCCGGCAGCACCCGCACCTGGGGACGGCCGCCGGGCTCCGCGCCGAGGTAGGCGATCCACCGCCCGTCCGGGGAGAAGCGGGGGTCGGTGTCGCGGCGACCGGCCGTCAGCGGCCGCGCGGGCGCCGAGCCGTCGGTCGGCACCGCCCACAGCTGGCTGCGGTAGGCGTCGGCCTCCGGATCCGCCCAGCCCACGGCCACCACCGCGATGCGCCCGTCGGGCGAGACCGTCGGCGTCCCCGGCGTCCGCAGGAGGGCGAGGTCCGACGGGCGCATGCCGGCGACGCTAGCCGAGACCCCGGACCCGCCCTCCGGGCGGAACCCCCGCCGTCAGCTCCTGCGGTGGTCGTCCTCGGCGGCCGCGCCGCGCTCGGCGATCTTGGCCTCGGCCGCGGCCGCGGCCTCCGGCCCGCCGGTGGGCACCGACTGCGCCGTCTCCGTGTCGATGTCCGGCGGACCGGCGGTGGCGATCTGGCCGCGGGTCTTCAGGAGGCTGGCCACGGTGGCGATGACCAGGACGCCCAGGATGATGCTCAGCGAGAGCCAGATCGGGATGTGCGGCACCGCCTCGATGGGCTCGCGCTCACCGGCGAACGGCAGCTGGTTCTCGTGCACCGCCTCGAGGATCAGCTTGACGCCGATGAAGGCCAGGATGACGGCGAGCCCGAGGGAGAGGTACACGAGCCGCTTGAGCAGGCCGCCCAGCAGGAAGTACAGCTGGCGCAGGCCCATGAGGGCGAAGACGTTGGCCGTGAAGACGATGAACGGCTCCCGGGTCAGGCCGAAGATCGCCGGGATGCTGTCCAGCGCGAAGATCAGGTCGGTGGTGCCGAGCGCCAGGATGACCACGATCATCGGCGTCCACATCTTCTTGCCGTTCTCGGTCACCCGGATCTTCGCGCCGTGGTAGTCCTGGGTGATCGGGAGCACCGAGCGCATCCGCCGGATGAACGCGTTCTCCTCGTACTCGTCGTCCTCGCCGCGGTGCTTCACCAGGTTGATCGCGGTGTAGATGAGGAACGCGCCGAAGATGTAGAAGACCCACACGAACCGCTCGATGACCACGGCGCCGAGCAGGATGAAGATCCCGCGCAGGACGAGCGCGATGATGATGCCGATCATCAGCGCTTCCTGCTGGAACTTCCGGGGCACCTGGAAGCGGGCCATGATGATCACGAAGACGAAGAGGTTGTCGACCGAGAGCGAGTACTCGGTGAGCCAGCCCGCGTAGAACTCCGTGGCGTACGTGCCGTTGGTGAACGCCAGCATCAGCAGGCCGAAGATCAGCGCCAGGCTGATGTAGAAGCTCACCCACAGCCCGGCCTCCTTGATGGAGGGTTCGTGCGGGCGGCGGGCGACGATGGCGAGGTCGGCGAGAAGCAGGACCGTGAGCCCCACGAACGTCGTGATCTCGAACCAGACGGGAAGTTCCATGCGGGTGAGGTCCTCCGGGGGACGAGTGTCGGCACCGGAGGTCTCTCCCACCGCCGGCCGGGGCCGACGACCGGCAGCACCGGAGACCGTGGGATCTCGTGATGACGACGCTGCCGCGGGGGGATACTCCCCTCCATCGTGCGACCCCGTCGCCGTGCAGGCCCCATCGACTGCGAGCACCGGGGTACGTGGCGCACACCGTACCCCGGCGCCCCGCCGTCTACCGCCGGAGTGATCCGTCCGTCCGGCGCGCCGTCTCCTCGCGCGCGCCCGCAGCCCCGGGCCCGTGGTCGCCCACGCCTTGGCCGAGCGGATCGCCCGCGGTGGCCGACCCCGTCCCGACCGCCGGGTCGGCGCCCGCCGGCCGCTCCTCGGCGGCGAGCCGGGCGGGGGCCTGCGGCAGGTCGGCGGCGAGGGCAGCGTGCTCCTCGCGGTCCCGGCGGCTCCTGGCCAGGCTCGCCACGGTCGTCACGGCCAAGGTGACCAGGATGACCGACAGGGAGAGCCAGGTGGGCACCTCGGGGATCAGGGTGATGTGCTCACCGCCGTTGAGGAACGGCAGCTCGTTGGTGTGCAGCGCGTGGATGACCAGCTTGATGCCGATGAAGCCGAGGATGACCGCCAGCCCGTATGCCAGGTACACCAGCCGGTCGAGCAGCCCGTCGATGAGGAAGAACAGCTGGCGCAGACCCAGCAGCGAGAAGGCGTTCGCGGCGAAGACGAGGAACGTCTCCTGGGTGAGGCCGAAGATCGCCGGGATCGAGTCGACGGCGAAGATGACGTCGGCGGTGCCGATCGCGATCAGCGCGATCGCCAGCGGGGTCAGGTAGCGCTTGCCCTCCTGCTTCACCGTCATCCGGTCGGAGTGGTACTCGTCCGTGGTCCGCAGCCGCTTGCGCGCGAACCGGAGGACGGCGTTCTCCTTGTAGTCCTCCTCCTCGCTGTGCCCGCCGCTGCGCGCCTGCACCCAGGCCGTCCAGATGAGGATGGCGCCGAAGAGGTAGAACACCCAGCTGAAGTTGGCGATGGCGGCGGCGCCCACGGCGATGAAGACCGTGCGCAGCGCGAGCGCGAAGGCGATGCCGAACAGCAGCACCTTCTGCTGGAGCTCCCGAGGCACCCCGAAGCTCGCCATGATGATCACGAACACGAAGAGGTTGTCGACCGACAAGCTCTTCTCGGTGATGTAGCCGGCGAAGTACTCACCGCCGTACGTCGCCCCGTAGAAGACCCAGATCAGGATCCCGAAGATGATGGCGAGCGCGACGTAGATCGCCGACCAGGTGGCCGATTCGCGCAGGGTCGGCGCGTGCGGTGTGCGCACGTGACCGAAGAAGTCGAAAGCGAGCATGGCGACGATCGCGGTGACCGTGATCGCCCAGACCCAGAACGGGACGTCCAAGAAGAGCCTCCGGGGAACTGGCGGTTGTCAGTTGCCGGAGGTCTCTCCCACCGCCCGGACGGGCGGCCGACGGGCCGGGGACCGCAGGGGATCCCGTAGTGACGACCCGCTCGCGTCGGGATACTCCCCTCCACGAACCCGGTCCGCGCAGACGTCATCGCCCGCACGTTCCGTGTGGTTCAGAGCCGTCAACGCCCCGGGTCGCCGAGGAGTTCCCCGCTCCCCGACGAAGATCCGAGGCCCGTCCGGTCGACGGGCCGGCTCCCGCCGGGAGTCAGGCGTGCGCGGCGTCGAACTGGCGCAGCTCCTTCTTCAGCTCGTTGAGCTCGTCGCGCAGGCGGGCGGCCACCTCGAACTGCAGCTCACGAGCGGCGGCCAGCATCTGCTCGTTCATCTGCGTGATCATGTCCGCCAGCTCGTTGCGCGGCAGGCCCTGGACGTCGATCGAACCGGCCTTCGCCCGCGACTTGGACGACAGCCCGGGCACCGGGGACTTGCCGCGCGACTGCTGCCGGCCGGAGCCCCCGAGCAGCTCGGTGGCGCCCTCGGCCTCCGTGGCGTCGCGGTAGATGCCGTCGAGGATGTCGACGATCTTCTTCCGCAGCGGCTGCGGGTCCACCCCGCGCTCGGTGTTGTAGGCGATCTGCCGTTCCCGGCGCCGGTTGGTCTCCTCGATCGCCTGCGCCATCGAGGGGGTGATCTTGTCGGCGTACATGTGCACCTGACCCGAGACGTTGCGCGCCGCCCGGCCGATCGTCTGGATGAGCGACCGGCCCGAGCGGAGGAACCCCTCCTTGTCGGCGTCGAGGATGGCGACCAGTGACACCTCGGGCAGGTCCAGGCCCTCGCGCAGCAGGTTGATGCCGACCAGCACGTCGTACTCGCCCTGGCGCAGCTCGCGGAGCAGCTCAACCCGCCGCAGGGTGTCGACCTCGGAGTGCAGGTAGCGGACCTTGATGCCGAGCTCGAGCAGGTAGTCGGTGAGGTCCTCGGCCATCTTCTTGGTGAGCGTGGTGACCAGCACCCGCTCGTCCTTCTCGGTCCGCAGCCGGATCTCGTGCACCAGGTCGTCGATCTGGCCCTTGGTCGGCTTGACCACGACCTCCGGGTCGACCAGGCCGGTCGGGCGGATGACCTGCTCGACGACCTCGCCCTGGGTCCGGCCGAGCTCGTAGTCACCCGGCGTCGCCGAGAGGTAGACGGTCTGGCCGATCCGGTCGGTGAACTCCTCCCACTTCAGCGGGCGGTTGTCCATCGCCGAGGGGAGCCGGAAGCCGTGCTCGACCAGCGTGCGCTTGCGGCTCATGTCGCCCTCGTACATGCCGCCGATCTGCGGGACGGTCACGTGCGACTCGTCGATGACCAGGAGGAAGTCGTCGGGGAAGTAGTCGAGGAGGCAGCTGCCGGCGCTGCCGGGCGAGCGGCCGTCGATGTGGCGCGAGTAGTTCTCGATGCCCGAGCAGAAGCCGACCTGGCGCATCATCTCGATGTCGTAGGTGGTGCGCATGCGCAGCCGCTGGGCCTCCAGCAGCTTGCCCTGCTTCTCGAGCTCGGCGAGCCGCGTCTCCAGCTCGGCCTCGATGTTGCCGATCGCCCGCTCCATCCGCTCCGGGCCGGCGACGTAGTGGCTGGCCGGGAAGACGTAGATCTCCTCGACCTCGCGCACGACCTCGCCGGTCAGCGGGTGCAGGTAGTAGAGCCGCTCGACCTCGTCGCCGAACATCTCGATGCGGACGGCGAGCTCCTCGTACACGGGGAAGACCTCGATCGTGTCGCCGCGCACCCGGAAGGTGCCGCGCGTGAACGAGAGGTCGTTGCGGGTGTACTGCTCGGTGACCAGGGTGCGCAGCAGCTCGTCGCGGTCGCGCTCCTCCCCCACCTTGATCTTCAGCGCCCGCTCCACGTACTCCTGGGGCGTGCCGAGGCCGTAGATGCAGGAGACCGTGGCCACCACGACGACGTCCCGCCGGGTGAAGAGGCTGTTGGTCGCCGAGTGCCGCAACCGCTCGACCTCCTCGTTGATCGAGGAGTCCTTCTCGATGTAGGTGTCGGTCTGCGGGACGTATGCCTCGGGCTGGTAGTAGTCGTAGTAGGAGACGAAGTACTCCACGGCGTTGTCGGGGAGCAGCTCGCGGAACTCGTTGGCCAGCTGGGCGGCGAGGGTCTTGTTCGGCGCCATCACGAGCGTCGGGCGCTGGACCTTCTCGATCAGCCACGCCGTCGTCGCGGACTTGCCGGTGCCCGTGGCGCCGAGGAGGACGACGTCCTTCTCCCCCGCGATCACCCGCTGGGCGAGCGCCTCGATCGCGGCCGGCTGGTCGCCCGAGGGCTGGAAGTCGCTGACGACGCGGAAGCGCCCCTGGGTGGGCCTGAGCTCGGTGGACGTGCGCACGGGACGACGGTACGTCGGCGGTGTGACAGAACGGGTCGCGAGCGCTGGGCGCGAGCGCTGGGGCGCCCGGGACACCGACCGTCAGGCCGGGTACTTGTCTGCTCCCGCCCGCACCCCTAGCGTGCCGAGTCGCAGGAGCGGTCCGCGCCGAGGACCAGCGCCACCCGGGTCCTCCCCGGGCGAGGTCGGACCCCGGTGCGCCCCCCGGTCCCGGCCCGGCGGGCCCGCGGCCCCCGGCCGGGCCTGCGCACGACGCCCTCTGCGGTCCACCGCGGGGGGCGTCGTCGCACCCGGTACCCGCCCGCCGGCGCGGGAGTCGGCAGTCTCACCCTCCGCGTAGGTGTGGCGAGCCCCGCGCGCGGGCAACGGGGTCCCGACGCCCGTCCCCGGACCCGGGTCGCGCGAGCATGCACCCGGGTCACCCGCCCCCAGCCCCGGGGCGCCCTGCGCAGGAGGAACCCCCCAGATGACCCAGGTGTGGCCCGGAAGTGCCTATCCCCTCGGCGCCACGTACGACGGCACCGGGACGAACTTCGCGATCTTCAGCGAGGTGGCCGAGAAGGTCGAGCTGTGCCTGTTCGACGACGACGGCAACGAGGAACGCGTCCGGCTGCCCGAGATGGACGGGTACGTCTGGCACGCCTTCCTGCCCGGCATCCACCCCGGCCAGAAGTACGGCTTCCGGGTGCACGGCCCGCACGACCCGGCGCAGGGGCTGCGCTGCAACCCGAACAAGCTCCTGCTCGACCCGTACGCGAAGGCGATCGACGGCCAGATCGACTGGGACCCGTCCGTCTTCGGCTACGACTTCGAGACCAAGGAGCGCAACGACGACGACTCGGCGGCGCACATGCCGAAGTCCGTCGTCGTCAACCCGTACTTCGACTGGGGCGTGGACCGCCCGCCGAAGACCCCCTACAACAAGACGGTCATCTACGAGGCCCACGTCAAGGGGCTCACGATGACCAACCCGCGGATCCCCGAGGAGCTGCGCGGCACCTACGCCGGCGTCGCGCACCCGGCGACGATCGAGCACCTCCAGGACCTGGGCATCACGGCGATCGAGCTGTTGCCGGTGCACCAGTTCGTGCAGGACGACACCCTCCAGCAGAAGGGGCTGCGCAACTACTGGGGCTACAACACGATCGGCTTCTTCGCCCCGCACAACGAGTACGCCAGCAACACGACGGCCGGGCAGCACGTCCAGGAGTTCAAGGGCATGGTCCGCGCCCTGCACGAGGCGGGCATCGAGGTGATCCTCGACGTGGTCTACAACCACACGGCCGAGGGCAACCACCTGGGCCCGACGCTCTCCTTCCGGGGCATCGACAACCGCACGTACTACAAGCTCGTCGAGGGCGACGAGCAGTTCTACATGGACTACACCGGTACCGGGAACACGCTCAACGTCCGGACGCCGCAGTCGCTCCAGCTGATCATGGACTCGCTGCGCTACTGGGTCACCGAGATGCACGTCGACGGTTTCCGCTTCGACCTCGCCTCCGCGCTGGCCCGCGAGCTGCACGCCGTCGACCGGCTGGCGACCTTCTTCGACCTTGTCCACCAGGACCCGGTGGTCAGCCAGGTGAAGCTCATCGCCGAGCCGTGGGACGTCGGCGAGGGCGGCTACCAGGTCGGCAACTTCCCGGCCCTGTGGACGGAGTGGAACGGCAAGTACCGCGACACCGTCCGCGACTTCTGGCGCGGCGAGGGGGGGACGATCGGCGAGTTCGCCGACCGGATCTCCGGCTCCTCCGACCTGTACCAGCACTCGGGCCGGCGGCCGGTGGCCAGCATCAACTTCGTGACCGCGCACGACGGCTTCACGCTCAACGACCTCGTCTCCTACAACGAGAAGCACAACGAGGCCAACGGCGAGGGCAACAACGACGGCGAGAGCCACAACCGCAGCTGGAACTGCGGCGTCGAGGGCCCCACCGACGACCCGGAGATCCTGCAGCTGCGCGCGCAGCAGCGGCGCAACTTCATCACCACGATCATGCTGAGCCAGGGCGTGCCGATGCTGCTGCACGGCGACGAGCTCGGGCGCTCGCAGGGCGGCAACAACAACGGCTACTGCCAGGACTCCGAGCTGACCTGGATCGACTGGGAGAACGTCGACGAGGGCCTGCTGGAGTTCACGAAGAAGGTCACCAAGCTGCGCTGCGACCACCCGACGTTCCGCCGTCGCCGGTTCTTCCACGGCCGGCCGGTGCGCCGCGGGCTCGGTGACCCGGTGCCCGACATCGCCTGGCTGGCCCCGTCAGGCGAGGAGATGGCCGACGAGGACTGGGACGCCGCCTACGCCAAGTCGCTGGCGGTCTACCTCAACGGCGTGGGGATCCGGGAGACCGACGAGCGCGGCGAGTACGTCTCCGACGACCACTTCTACCTGGCGTTCAACGCCTCGCACGAGCCGATCGAGTTCACCCTGCCCAGCGACGACTACTCGCGGACCTGGACGCCGGTGCTCGACACCGCCGAGATGCACGAGGTGGAGCCGGTCGAGGTCAAGCCCGGGGAAACCGTCACCGTGCAGGGTCGCTCGATCGTGGTCCTGACGGGTCCCGCGCAGTGAGCCAGCCGATCCAGGTGCCCGGCAGCGAGCGCCGCCGCGGCACCCCGGCGGCGACCTACCGGCTGCAGGTGCACGCCGGATTCCCGCTGCAGGACGCCGCGGAGGTGGCCGGGTACCTCGCCGACCTGGGGGTCACCCACGCCTACAGCTCGCCGCTGCTCCGCTCCGCCGAGGGCAGCAACCACGGGTACGACACCGTGGACCACGCGCACATCGACGAGGCCCGGGGCGGGCAGGCCGGCTTCGACCGGTTCGTCGCCGCGCTGCACGAGCACGGCCTCGGGCTGGTGCTCGACCTGGTGCCCAACCACATGGGCGTGGACGACCCCGCCGCGGCCCCGTGGTGGTGGGACGTGCTGAAGCACGGACGGGACAGCGCGCACGCCGCGGCGTTCGACATCGACTGGGACTTCGGCGGCGGCAAGGTGCGCATCCCCGTCCTGGGGTCGGCGGACGACGTCGACAAGCTCGAGGTCGTCGGCCGGGAGGGTGGGGGCGACGGAGAGGGCGAGCTCCGCTACTACGACAACCGCTTCCCGATCGCGCCGGGCACCATGACGACCGAGGAAGGCCGGAGGCCTACCCCGCAGGAGGTGCACGCCCGCCAGCACTACGAGCTGGTCGACTGGCGCCGCGCCGACTCGGATCTGAACTACCGGCGGTTCTTCGCCATCAACACCCTCGCCGGCCTGCGGGTCGAGGACCCGTCGGTCTTCGACGCCACCCACGAGCTCGTGCTGCGGCTGGTGCACGACGGCGCCGTCGACGGGCTGCGGATCGACCACCCCGACGGGCTGGCCGACCCCAAGGGCTACCTCGACCGGCTCGCCGAGGCGTCGGGCGGCCGCTGGACCGTCGTCGAGAAGATCCTCGAGCCCGGCGAGGACCTGCCGGAGAGCTGGACGACCGCTGGGACCACCGGCTACGACGCGCTCACCGAGGTCGACCAGGTGCTCGTCGACCCGGCCGGCGAGGAGGCGCTCACCGCGCTGGACACCGAGCTCGCCGGCCGGCCGGTCGACTACGCGCAGCTCGTCCACGACTGCAAGCGCGAGGTCACGGACGGGATGCTCGGCTCGGAGGTCGCCCGCCTGGTGCGGGTGATCGGTGAGCTGCCCGGGATCGACCCCGAGCAGCAGACCGAGGCGCTGGCCGAGCTGCTGGCCACCTTCGGCGTCTACCGCAGCTACCTGCCCGACGGCCGGGAGCACCTCGACGAGGCGGTCGCGGCGGTGCGCGCCCGGCGACCCGACCTGGTCGCGGCCCTGGACGCGCTGCACCCGGTGCTGTCGCAGGCGGGCACCGAGGCGGCGACCCGGTTCGAGCAGACCAGCGGGCCGGTGATGGCCAAGGGCGTCGAGGACAGCGCCTACTACCGCTGGTCGCGGTTCGTGGCGCTGAACGAGGTCGGTGGCGACCCGGCCCGCTTCGGGAGCACGGTCGCCGAGTTCCACGCGGCCCAGCAGCGGCGCCAGGAGGTGCGCCCGCTGTCGATGACCACGCTCTCGACGCACGACACCAAGCGCAGCGAGGACGTGCGCGCCCGGCTGGCGGTGCTCGCGGAGGTTCCCGACGAGTGGGCCCGGCTCGTGCGGGGGTGGCTCGACCGGCACCCGCTCCCCGACCGCCCGCTGGCGCACCTGGTGTGGCAGAACCTGGTCGGCGCCTGGCCGCTGTCCCGCGAGCGCGCGCACGCCTACGCCGAGAAGGCCGCGCGCGAGGCCGGCACCTCCACCACCTGGACCGATCCGGACGAGGAGTTCGAGGCCCGGCTGCACGCGCTGGTCGACGCGGCCTTCGACGACCCCGCCACGCGGTCGGAGGTCGACGCGTTCGTCACCCGCATCGCCCCACTGGGCTGGTCGAACTCCCTCACCCAGAAGCTGCTGCAGCTCGCCATGCCGGGCGTCCCGGACGTCTACCAGGGCACCGAGCTGTGGGACCTGTCGCTGGTCGACCCCGACAACCGCCGCCCGGTCGACTACGCCCTCCGCCGCTCGCTGCTGGAGCGGCTCGACGGCGGCGAGGTGCCTCCGGTGGACGAGAGCGGGGCGGCGAAGCTCCTCGTCGTCTCGCGGACCCTGCGCGCCCGCCGCGACCACCCCGACCGGTTCAGCGGGTACCAGCCGGTCGCGGTCACCGGCTCGGCGGCGGACCACCTGGTGGCCTACGACCGCGGCGGCGTCGTCGTCGTGGGGACCCGGCTGCCGGCGGCGCTGGCCGGGACCGGCTGGGGAGACACGGCCCTGCAGCTGGGCACCGGCGCCTGGCGCGACCTGCTGACCGGCACCCGGGTGGTCTCGGACGCGGCGGGGGTCGCGGCCGGCGCGCTGCTCTCCCGCCTCCCGGTGGCGCTCCTCGTGCGCGAGTAGCGGCGGCGGCCGGGGGCGTGACCGACGTGCGCGGCTACGCCGGAGCGGTGGCGCGAGGTCGCGGGGCGCCGGCCGGCCGGGCTTCCTGCGGGGACGTCGGCAGTGTCCACCGCGACCCGAGCCACTCGTCGAAGGATGCCGGCTCGAAGGGCATGACCCCGCCGCCCGGATAGGGGGTGAGTTCCCCGAACCAGATGGTGCCAGCCGAGCTGTAGAGGTCGACCCGCATGAAGTCGTAGGAGCGAGCGAGCACCTCCGCCGCATGCAGCATCGCGGGGAGGTCCACCGGTGCCCCGGTCGGCGGCCCGCTGGGCGCGACGACCTGCACGGGGACGGGCTCCCAGTCGCGGGTGTACAGGTTGCGGGTGTGGTCGCCGGAGAACCGGCCGCGGTCGACCTGGATGGCGGCGACCCGCCCGTCGAAGACGAAGAACTTGTAGTCGTCCAGCGGTTCACCCCCGCCGATGGCCTCCTCGACGAGGAGGAGCTTCCGGGCCTCGCTGTAGGCCCACTCCCCGAGCAGCACGCTCTGGTCGTCCCGGAGCCAGCCCCGCGTCGCCGCCACCGTCGCCGCGTCGACGACCTCCGAGGCCGCGCCGAACCGCACGAGCCCGCTCCGGTGGTTCGGCTTGAGCACCCAGGGGCGGTCGAACCGGCGGCCGGCCACCGCGGCCAGGTCCTCCCCCAACCACAGCGTCTCGGGGACGACCACGCCCGCCTGCTGCTGCAGCCGGTGTGCGTGCTCCTTCATCGCGAGCTTGTCGCAGGTCCACGCCAGCTCGGGCCGGCGGTCGCGCAGGATCCGCCAGTTGACCTTCTCGGAGAAGGTCTGCGGGTCCCGCAGGCGCGGCAGCTGCCGGTGCCCGGCGAGGTACAGGTACCGCCGCCGCGCGGTCGGTGGCAGCAGACCGGCGATCCCGCGGTGCGCGGGCTGAAGGTAGGAGCGGAGGACCGCGTTCACCTGGCTGCGGGGCATCGAGGTCCTTCTCGTGGGACGCCGGCATCCCCGGCGTGCTGCTGACCGTGGCGGCGACACCTGGCCGCCACGGTGAGAAGCCTAGGTTCCGGATCCCGTTCGCGCGTCCCACCGTCGGGGGAGACCGACGCCGCCGACCCGGGCCGTTGGGCCGTCCGGCGCCGGGTTCAGCGCGGGGACGCCGGCAGCGACCAGTGCGATCCCAGCCACGCGTCGAACTCCTTGGGCTCGTACCGCATGCAGCCCCCGCTCGGGTACGGGGTGAGCTCGCCGAACCACACCTCGTCCCCCGTGGTGTACAGGTCGACGCGCATGAAGTCGAAGGAACGGCCGAGCACCTCCGCGGCGCGCAGCATGGCGCCCAGGTTCGCCGGGGCCTCGACCGGCGGTCCGGTCGGCACGACCAGCTCGACAGGCATGCGCTCCCAGTCAGGCGTGTAGTAGGAGCGCGTCTGCTCCGCCGTGAACCTGCCCCGATCGACCTGGACCGCGGCGACCTCGCCGTCGAACACCAGGAACTTGTAGTCGTCCAGGGGGTCGCCCCCGCCGACAGCCTCCTCGACGAGGAACAGCTTCCGGGCCAAGCTGTAGGCCCACTCCCCCAGCAGCGCGTTCTGGTCGTCGCGCAGCCAGTCCCGCGTCGCCGCCACCGTCGCCGCGTCGATGACGTCCGAGGCGGCCCCGAACCGCACGAGCCCGCTCCGGTGGTTGGGCTTGAGCACCCAGGGGCGGTCGAACCGCCGGCCGGCCACCGCGGTCAGGTCCTCGCCCGACCACAGCGTCTCCGGCACGGCCACGCCGGCCTCCTGCCGCAAGCGGTGCGCGTGGTCCTTCATCGCCAGCTTGTCGCACGTCCACGCCAGCTCCGGCCGACGGTCCCGGAGGATGCGCCAGCTGACCTTCTCGGTGAACGTCTGCGGGGCGCGCAACCGGGGCACCCGCCCCTGGCCGGCCAGGTAGAGGTAGCGCCGCCGGGTGGCCGGAGGCAGGAGGCCGGCGATGCGGCGGTGCGCGGGCCGCAGGCGCGAGCGCAGGACCGCGTTCAGCTGGCTCCTGGGCATCACGAGATCCTTCTCCGGGGAACGCCGGCATGCCCCGGCGTGCGTCTGCACCGTGGCGACCGTGCGCCACCGCGGCGAGAAGCCTAGGTACCGCGATCCCGTCCCCGCGTCCCACCATCGGGGGAAGAGCCGGTCACCCGGCTCCCGCTCGGCCGTCACGGGTCCGCAGCCCTCCGACGGCGCTGCGGCACCGCCCGACGGTTCGACGGCCGCCGTCCGGGCAGAACACCGTCACCGTTCCCGCCCGACCCCGTCCTGGAGGCCCTGCATGCCCGCACCCGTCGAGTTCGCCGTCTGGGCGCCGCTGCCGGAGCGGGTGCGTCTGCAGGTGGACGGCGCGGTCCACGACATGCACCGCGACGAGGGCGGCTGGTGGCGCGCCGAGGTCGAGGCCGGGCCCGAGGCCGACTACGGCTTCCTGCTCGGTGACGACGACACGCCCCGCCCCGACCCGCGGTCGCGCCGCCAGCCCGACGGCGTGCACGGCCTCTCCCGCCGCTTCGACCCCTCCGCCTACGCCTGGGGCGACGACGCCTGGACCGGCCGCCCCCTCGCCGGCGGCGTGGTCTACGAGCTGCACGTCGGCACGTTCACCCCCGAGGGCACCCTGGACTCGGCGATCGCCAAGCTCGACCACCTCGTCGGCCTCGGCGTCGACTTCGTGGAGCTGCTGCCCGTCAACGGCTTCGACGGCACGCACAACTGGGGCTACGACGGCGTCCTCTGGTACGCGGTGCAGGAGAGCTACGGCGGCCCGGCGGCCTACCAGCGGTTCGTCGACGCCTGCCACCAGCGCGGTCTCGGCGTGGTGCAGGACGTCGTCTACAACCACCTCGGCCCCTCGGGCAACTACCTGCCGCTGTTCATGCCGATCTTCAGCGAGGGCGGCGCGAACACCTGGGGCGAGTCGGTCAACCTGTCGGGGCCGGACTCCGACGAGGTGCGCCGCTACATCATCGACAACGCCCTGATGTGGCTGCGCGACATGCACGTCGACGGGCTGCGCCTGGACGCCGTCCACGCCCTCGTCGACGAGCGGGCCACCCACCTGCTGGAGGAGATGGCCGCGGAGGTCGACCGGCTGTCGGCCGCCGTCGGCCGGCCGCTCACGCTGATCGCCGAGAGCGACCTCAACGACCCGCGGATGGTGACGCCCCGGGTCGCCGGCGGCACCGGCATGCACGCGCAGTGGAGCGACGACTTCCACCACGCGCTGCACGCCACGCTGACCGGCGAGGACCAGGGCTACTACCGCGACTTCGCCGAAGCCGGGCTCGGCGGCCTGGCCAAGACCCTCACCGGCGCCTTCTTCCACGACGGCGCCTGGTCGAGCTTCCGCCGCCGGCACCACGGCCGGCCGGTGGACACCGCCCACCTGCCGGGCTGGAAGTTCCTCGGCTACCTGCAGGACCACGACCAGATCGGCAACCGCGCCGTCGGCGACCGCATCTCGGCGTCGCTCTCCCCCGGCCTGCTCGGCGTCGGCGCGACGCTGGTGCTCACCAGCCCGTTCACCCCGATGCTCTTCATGGGCGAGGAGTGGGGCGCCGCCACGCCCTGGCAGTTCTTCACCAGCCACACCGACCCGGAGATCGGCCGGGCGACGGCGGAGGGTCGCAAGGGCGAGTTCGCCGAGCACGGGTGGGACGCCGACGAGGTGCCCGACCCCCAGGACCCGGAGACCTTCACCCGCTCGAAGCTCGACTGGAGCGAGCCGGAGAGGGAGCCGCACGACCGGCTTCTCGCGCTGCACCGTTCGCTGCTGGCGCTGCGCCGGGCCCACCCCGACCTGGTCGACCCGGACCTGGCGTCGGTCGAGGTGACCTGGGACGACGCCGACCGCTGGCTGGTGGTGCACCGCGGCGCGCTGCGGGTCGCGGTCAACCTCGCCGACCAGCCGCGCGAGGTCGACCTGGACCGCACGGTGGGCGACGTCCTCTTCTGCACCGGGGAGCTGCCCGAGGTCGACGGCGCGACGGTGACCCTGCCGGCCGAGAGCGCGGCCGTCCTCGCCACCCGCTGATGCGGCGGCTGCTGCCCGAGCCGGGGCCGGTCGACGACGACGGGCTCGTGGAGGCCTACCGGCTGCCGCCCGGCCCCGCGCTGCGGATGAACTTCATCGCCTCGCTCGACGGCGCGATCACCGTCGGCGGGGTGAGCGAGGGGCTGGGCTCGCCCGGCGACAAGCGGGTGTTCCGCGTGCTGCGCGCGCTCGCCGACGTCGTCCTGGTCGGGCACGGCACCGCCTCCGCCGAGGGCTACCGGCCGGTCCTGCCCGGCTCCGCGGTCGGCCGGCTGCGCGCGGCGATCGGCCGACCGCCCACGGCGCCGATCGCCGTGGTCTCCCGGCGGGCCGGCCTCGACCCGTCGAGCCGGCTGGTCACCGAGGCGGCCTCCCGCACCGTCGTCGTCACCTGCGGGGCCGCCCACGCCGACCGCCGCGCCGCGCTCGCCGCCGCCGGCGCGGAGGTGCTGGTGTGCGGGGACGACGACGTCGACCTGCCGGCCGCCCTCGCCGCGCTCGCCGGGCTCGGTCTGGAGCAGGTCACCTGCGAGGGCGGGCCGCAGCTGCTCCGGACCGCGCTCGCGGCGGGCGTCGTCGACGAGCTCGACCTGTCGCTCTCCCCGGCCCTGGTCGGCGGCGAGACCCGGCTGCTGGACGGCGCCCTGGGTGCCCCCACCCGGCTGGAGCTGCGCCAGCTGCTCGAGGAGGACGGCATGCTCTTCGCCCGGTACGCGATCGGGTCGGCGGAGCGGTAACCGGCGGGCGCCGGCACCACGGACTCCGTGGCGACGTCGTCCGGCGCCGCCCAGAGGTCGACCCCGTCGTGCGAGCCGAAGGCGTACCCGGGGCCGTGGGGCATCCCGCCCTCCCACTCGACGGAGGTCCTCGCGGGGGTCCTGGGGGTCCGCGATCAGCCGCCTCCAGGACTCCGGCGTGCAGCTGGATCTCTTCAGGTGCACGGGCATCTGCGCCTCCCGGGGGTCGCCCCCCGCGCCCGGAGCGCCAGGACGGCCGGCGCACTCCGTCGAGGCCCCCGTGCGCGCCCCGGCTGCTTGACTGACCGGCATGGACCTGCCGCTGCAGCCGCCGGTGAAGCCGATGCTCGCGAAGCCCGCCACGAAGGTGCCGGTCGGCGACGAGTGGTTCTACGAGCCCAAGTGGGACGGTTTCCGCTGCATCGTCTTCCGCGACGGCGACGAGGTGGAGCTCGGCAGCCGCAACGAGCGCCCGCTGACCCGCTACTTCCCGGAGGTCGTCGCGGCGGTGAAGGAGAACCTGCCCGAGCGCTGCGTCGTCGACGGCGAGATCGTCGTGCCGCGGGACGACCGGGTGCACTTCGAGGCGCTGCTGCAGCGGATCCACCCGGCGGAGTCGCGCATCACGCTCCTCGCCGAGCAGACGCCGGCCTCCTTCGTCGCCTTCGACCTGCTCGCCCTGGGCGACGAGTCGCTGCTCGAGGTGTCGTTCGCCCACCGGCGGGCCCGGCTGGAGGACGCCCTGGCCGGGGCCCGCCCGCCGGTGCACCTGACCGGCATCACCCGGGACGCCGCCACCGCCGAGCGCTGGTTCGAGACGTTCGAGGGCGCCGGCCTCGACGGGGTCGTCGCCAAGTCCGCCGACCTGCCCTACGGCCCGGACCAGCGGCTGATGACCAAGGTCAAGCACGTGCGGACGGCGGACTGCGTCGTCGCGGGTTTCCGCTGGCACAAGAGCGGGCCGATCGTCGGCTCGCTGCTGCTGGGCCTCTACGACGACGGCGAGCTGCAGCACATCGGGGTCGCGGCGTCCTTCCCGATGAAGCGCCGCGCCGAGCTGGTCGAGGAGCTCGCGCCCTACCGCGCCGAGGCGCTCGACGGCCACCCGTGGCAGGACTGGGCCAACGCCCAGGTGCAGGCCGACGGCGAGCAGCGGATGCCCGGCGCGGTGAGCCGGTGGAACGCGAAGAAGGACCTCTCGTGGGTGCCGCTGCGCCCGGAGCTGGTCGTGGAGATCAAGTACGACCAGCTGGAAGGCCGTCGACTTCGTCACACGGGCCAGTTCCTCCGCTGGCGCCCCGACCGGGACCCCCGCAGCTGCACGTACGACCAGCTCGAGGTGCCGGTCCGCTACGACTTGGCCGAGGTCCTGGACGGGTGAAGGACCCCCTGTCCCCCCACCACTCGCGGGCTCGGGCGGGCCCCCGCAGGGGGCCGGGGTAGCTCGTGCGAGCGGTGGGGGGCGGTGAGGTACCTATGCTCGTGATCATGCGTCTGCACCGTGGCCTCCCGGCCGCCGCCTCCGGCCTGCTCCTGGCCCTGCCCCTCGTGCTGGGCGGCTGCACCTCCTTCGCCGAGACCACGGAAGAGCCCGCGGCGACCAGCACGGCACCGGCCGAGCCGGAGGCCGCTCCGATCGAGTGGACCGACTGCGACGCGCAGATCCAGCCGCTCATCGAGGGGCAGCCGGGCAGCGAGCGCGACCTCGCCTTCGAGTGCGGCCGCACCGACGTGCCGATCAGCTACGACGAGCCGGGCGGCGCCACGCTGCCGCTCTTCCTCGTCCGCGCGGTGCTGGCCGGGCAGACCGATCGGATCGGGTCGCTGATGGTGAACCCCGGTGGCCCGGGCGGCTCGGGCGCCGACGCCGCCATCGGCCTGGCGCTCACCCTCCCGGAGGACGTGCTGCGCCGCTTCGACATCGTGGGCTTCGACCCGCGCGGCGTGGGCCTGTCCACCCCCGTGGAGTGCATCCCCAAGGAGCTCAAGGACCGCGCGATCGCCGCGGAGCCGCGTCCGACGACCGACGAGCAGCTCGACGACGTCTTCGCCCTCTCCCGCGAGGTGGCGGAGGGCTGCGCCGACGAGTACGGCGAGGCGCTGGGCACCTTCAACACCGTCGACACCGCCCGGGACATGGAGCAGCTGCGCCTGGCCCTGGGCGAGGAGCAGCTGAACTTCCTCGGCTACTCCTACGGCACCACGCTCGGTTCGACCTACGCCGAGCTCTACCCCGACCGCGTGCGCGCCATGGTGCTCGACGCCGCCGTCGATCCGGACGTCGACGCGGTCGCCGACGCCGAGGCCAACGCCGCCGGGTTCGAGCGGGGCTTCGACGCCTTCGCCGAGAACTGCCGGGCGCTCATCGCCGGCTGCCCGCTGGGTGACGACCCGCGCCGCTTCCTCGAGGAGCTCCTCGCCCAGGCGCAGGCCACGCCCGTGCCGAGCAGCGAGGAGGGCGAGACCCGGCAGGCCACGCCGGGGGTCATCCTCACCGCGGTGCAGGCGGCGCTGTACGACACCGCATCCTGGCCGCAGCTGGCGCAGGGCCTGGCCGCCACCCGCAACGGTGACTCGCGCCTGCTCTTCTCGCTGGCCGACGACTACAGCGGCCGGCTCGAGGACGGCACCTACTCGAACCTGCTCGACGCCAACCTGGCGATCAACTGCGCCGACACCGAGGAGACCGTGCCCGAGGACCGGGTGCGGGAGCTGGTCGGTGAGTGGAGCGCCCGCTACCCGCTCTTCGGTGCGGGCGCGGCCGCCGGCCTGTTCACCTGCTCGGTGTGGGAGGCCGACCGCACCCCGCTGCCCGAGCGCGACGCCGAGGGCAGCGCGCCGATCCTGGTCGTGGGCACCGAGGGCGACCCGGTCACCCCGCTGCCCGGCGCCGTCGACCTCACCGAGGACCTCCAGAACGGCGCCCTGCTGACCTGGCAGGGGCTGGGCCACACCGCCTACCCCAAGACCGAGTGCGTCACCGCGGCGGTCAACGCCTACCTGATCGACCTCACCGTCCCCGTGGACGGGCTCACCTGTCCTGCGTGAGACTCGGCAGCCCCCGGACGAGCGGAGCGCGGGAATGGCCAGCAGCAGCAAGGACGCCGTCGTCCTGCAGGTGGACGGGCACGAGGTGCGGGTCTCCAACCCGGAGAAGCCGTACTTCCCCGAACGCGGGATCCGCAAGATCGACGTCGTCGAGTACTTCATCGCGGTCGGCGACGGGATCCTCTTCGCGCTGAGAGACCGGCCGACCACGCTGGAGCGCTGGCCGGGGGGGTTCTCCCCCGACGCGAAGATGGCCACGCGGGCGGACACCCACGGCGACGCGTTCTACCAGAAGCGGGTGCCGAAGAACGCCCCCGACTGGGTGCCGACGGCGCACATCACCTTCCCCAGCGGGCGCACCGCCGACGAGATCGCGCCCGACTCGGTCGCCGTCGTCGCCTGGTGCGCCAACCTGGGCACGCTGACCTTCCACCCCTGGCCGGTGGGCCGGGACGACGTCGAGTCGCCCGACCAGATCCGCATCGACCTGGACCCGCAGCCGGGCACCGACTTCTCCGACGCCGTCCGCGTCGCCCCCCACGTGCGGGCGCTGCTGCACGAGTACGGCATGGAGGGGTGGCCGAAGACCTCCGGCGGCCGTGGTGTGCACGTCTACGTGCCGATCCAGCCGCGGTGGACCTTCACCGAGGTGCGGCACGCGGTCATCGCCTTCGGGCGGGAGCTCGAACGGCGCCTCCCCGACCAGGTGACGATGTCGTGGTGGAAGGAGGAGCGCGGCGAGAAGATCTTCATCGACTACAACCAGATGGCCAGGGACCGCACGATCGCCTCGGCCTACTCGATCCGGCCCCGGGCCCACGCGCCCGTGTCGGCACCGGTCGACTGGGACGAGCTCCCCGACGTCCACCCCACCGACTTCGACGTCCGCACCATGCCGGCCCGGTTCGCCGCCGTCGGTGACAAGCACGCCGGGCTGGCCGACCACGCCTTCGGCATCGAGCCGCTGCTGGAGCTGTTCGAGAAGCAGGAGGCCGACGAGGGCCTCGGCGACCTGCCCTATCCCCCTGACTACCCGAAGATGCCCGGCGAGCCGATGCGGGTGCAGCCCAGCCGGGCCCGGAAACCCCCCGCGACCGCCGGGTAGTGAGGGCGGGGATCAGTCGACCGCGGCCGCCACCTGCTGCCGGACGGTCTGCCCCCTGCACGTCCACGGTGCAGCCGACGAGCAGCCCGTCGAGCCACGGGAGGACGACGGGGACCTCCAGGCGGGCCCGGACGGTCCGGCGGCGCCGGCTGCGCTCGGCCGGGCCGGTGGCCACGAGGTGCCAGAGCGGCTCCTCACCGGCCTCGACGCTGGTGGTCGTCGCGCGGAGGGAGCGCTCTCCGTACCCGCTCACCCGGTGGAGGGCGACCGGGTCCCCGGGCTTGATCTCGTCGGAGACCTCCACCTGGGCCGTGACCGTCAACCCGCGCGCCACGAGGGTGACGTCGGCCTGGCTGCTCTCCTCGGGCCGGCCCCTGCTCCGGCACGGTGGTGGTGGTCCTCCACGGGGGTACGGGACGTCCGGGCGCCGTCGTGCCCGGACGGGGGCCGGCGCGGCCACCTGCGGGAACCGCAACGGCTGGGCGGTCCTGTGGACATCGCCACGCGGTCGAGGCTCTGACGCGCCGGCCGCCTCCGGATACCTGTGGAAGGAATCCGCTCGTCGGGCGACGGAGGGATCGTCGGCGCGAACCGCCACCGACCGAGGGAGTGCGCTGACGCCCACTTCTGGCCCCGCGGGTCCAGGGGTCGACGCAACGCCTCGATGAGACGGGGTGGTGTCGATGGGAGCAACAGGACATGTGCCGCTGCCGCGAGAGGTGCGTCGGGGGTCAGCCGACGAGCCGGTGCGCGGTCGCGGGGAGCGCGTGCACCCGGCCGGCGGCCGGCGCCGTCCCGGGCTGCGCGATCTGCTCCGCGAGCCGGGCCGCGATCACCACGGCGCGCAACGCACCGGCGGGCTCGGCCAGGCGGTCGGCCAGCAGCTGGTCCAGGTCGGCGTCGTGCAGGTCGTCCACGTCGCGCAGGAAGACGGCACCGGCCGGGACGGCGGTGCGGGTGGGCACGGGCGAGGCGGCGAGCGGCTGCATGGCGGTCCTCCTGGATCGGGGGTGCGCCGGATCCGTCCGGCAGGTCCCACCGTCGGCGAGGAGCCGCACGGCGGTGCGGAGGGAACCGCAGGAAAACCGCAAGACCAGGGCGGACCGTCTCCCCCGCCGGCCGTCCTCCTCCGCACGGACGGTCCCGCTCCCCCGGAGGGGTGAGCGGCGATCCCGGGACGCCTCCCGGAGCTCCAGCGGGGGGTAGCGGTGGTCGATGCACCTGTCGACCACGGCGGAGGAGCACGGGTGAGGATCTGGTTGCTGGCGTACGGCGTGCTGTACGTCGTCGTCGAGATGGTCGGCCACCAGCTGGAGGCCATCGGCTGGCCCCGGATCACCGCCCTCGACGTGGCCACCGCGGTCACCGACGCCTTCCTCACCGTCTCCATCGCGCTCGCCGTCCTGCTGGCCGGCCAGCTCGGGCTCCGGCGCTGGGCCTCGGTGGCGCATCCGCCGGCGGCCCCGGTCCTCCTCGCCGAACGACCGATCGGCGTCCGTTCCTGGCGTCCCGAGCCGGCCGCCCTGCCCGCCGCCACGCCGGTGCGCGGGACGTATTCCGTCGGCGCCCACGGGCCCGCCTGGCCCCGCCGGGGACGACGGGTTGCGCCCGCGTTCCCGGAGGATCCGGGCCACTTGCTCTGAGACCGGAGCGGTTCCGCATCGACCCGCGGAAGGAGTCCCAGGTCACAGTTCTGCCGCACCGGTGTCCCGATCCGGTCATGGGCCGCTAGGGTTGTCGCGTCGGGAAGGCCCTGCGCTATGGCAGGACCCCGATGCACCACCTCAGCTAGGAGCGAGCAATGCCCGAAGGAACTGTCAAGTGGTTCAACGCGGAGAAGGGGTTCGGCTTCGCCACCCCCGACGGCGGCGGACCGGATGTGTTCGTCCACTACTCGGCCATCCAGACCAGCGGGTACCGCTCGCTCGATGAAGGCCAGCGGATCGCGTTCGACATCGAGCAGGGCCAGAAGGGCCCGCAGGCTGCGAACGTCACCCCGCTCTGATCACCTGATCAGCACGACGCCCCCGTCCGGTTCTCCGGGCGGGGGCGTCGTCGTTCGCGGGCCGGTCAGCGGGCGCGCGGCACGTACCCGCCGATCAGCGCCGACATGAGCAGCGCGCCGTCGTGCTCGCCGACCCCGCGGGCCGCATCGGCGAACGCCTGCCAGCGCTGCCGCTCCACGTCGGTGGGCGCGTTCGCGGCGCGGGCGGCCAGCTGCTCGAGCAGCCGCTCCCACTCGCCCTGCGGGGTCGGCCACAGCCCGGCCAGCCGGCGGGCCTCCGCCGAGATCCCGGTGATCCGGACGATGTCGCCGGCGTGGTTGGTCAGCGGCTCGATGTAGCCCGCCGACGCCAGCGCCCTCGCCGCGGCGACGACGTCCGCCTTCGGCAGCCCGCTGCCCGGGACCACCGAGCCGAGCAGGTAGGGCGCGCCGCCGTGCTTGGGCTCGTCCACCAGCCGGGCGATCGCCCGCAGCACAGGCAGGTCGCGGGTGAACCAGACGTCGGGCAGGAGGCCGCCGGGCGGCTGGGGGGCGGAGGTCACTCCCCCAGTCTCCCCCCTGGCCCCGAGCACGACGGTGCCCCGCCTCCCGCGTGGGAGACGGGGCACCCAGGCCTTCCTGCACGGTCCCGCCGCGAGCTCGCGAGTCGCGGGGGGCAGGAGGTCCGTCAGCAGTCACGGGCCCCGGTGAGGTGCGGCCGGGTGGCGAGGATGACGCCCAGGACGACGTACCCGACGAGCAGGTGAGCGGCGCCCACGTACTGGGTGATCGCCGGCAGGAGGAACGCGGTCGGGACGGTGACCGGCGCCCAGCTCTCGGCGACCATCGGCCAGAAGCGGGCGATGCCCTGCCAGCGGCCGGCGATCGCGATGCGGACCCCCAGGGCGGCCATGCCCAGCATGGACAGCGGCCAGAAGAGGTCGACCACGAAGAAGAAGCCGGTGTCGTAGAGCCCGGGCGTGAACGCCCACATCAGCGAGGACACGATGGCCACCGACAGCAGGCCGTGCTCCACGTGCAGGAGGCGCCGGGCGAGGCGGCCGGTGCCGATGGCGCCGGTCCGCATCTGCACGGTCACCAGGAACATCAGGCCGACCTGGAAGGCCACGGCTGCCACGTTGACGACGGTCGCCTGCCAGGTGCCGGCGGGCGGCGTCGTCCCGAGGGCTGCGCAGGCGATCGCCCAGGACCCGGCGCCGGCGGCGACGGCGACGCCGGCGCGGCGGACCAGGCTGGTCGAGGCGCCGGGGACCGTGCCGCGGGCTTCCGCGACGTCGGTGCGGGCGGGGGCGGGGGTGGTGCTGAGGGACATCACGTCTCCGGTGGTGAGGTGCGGTGCCCTGTGCACCGCCTGGGAGAACGGTCGCGGGAACCCGTCCCGGGCACCCAGGGCCCGCCGCCCTCGATCGGGTCCCGAGAACTGTCCCGGGGAACCCGGGACAACTGCCCCGTGACGACCGGGACGCCGGCAGGCGAGGATGCGCGCGTGCAGACACAGGCGCCGGCGACCGGGCGGATCGGGGCGTCGCGGTCGCAGGGCCCGCCACCGCCGCCACCTCGCCGGGTCCGGGTCGGCCGGCCGGCCGCCTGGGCCGTCCTCGCCCTGTCGCTGGCCGCCTGCGCCGCCGCCGCCGTCCTGGACGTGCTCACGCCCTCCGCGGCGCGGGCCGCCGTCGACGTCGCCCCCGGCTCGGTGGCCGCGCTCGCCGGTGTCGCCGTCGCCGTCCCCGGGGCGCTGCTGCTCCTCCGGGCGCCGGGCAACGCCGTCTCCTGGGTGCTCGCCGGCACGGGGCTGTTCTGGGCGGTCGACGGCCTCGCCGAGTCGTGGCTCGCGTACGCGGTCCAGCACGACCCGGCGCTGCCCGGGGCGAGCTTCGCCTTCTGGTTCCTGCAGCGGCTGGGCGCCGCCCTGCTGCTCGGGCTGCCGCTGCTGCTGCTCCTCTACCCCGACGGGCGGCTGCCGGGCGGGCGGTGGAGGCCCGTCGCGATCGCCAGCCTCGCGTCGACCGCCCTGCTGCCGTCGCTCCTCCTGGTGGTCCCCTCGGAGGTCGCCTTCACCGCCGACGACGGTCAGGTGCCGGGGGTCTACCGCTCCCTGGACCTCGACCTCACCACCCTGCCGCTGCCCGAATCGGTCACCCTGCCCCTCCTGCGGATCGCCCTTCCCGTCGCCGTGCTGGGGATCGCCGTGCCCGCGGCCTCGGTGGTCCTCCGCTACCGCCGGGCCACGAACGAGGACCGTCGCCGGATGCGCTGGCTCCTCTGGGCCGCCGTCGTGGACCTGCTCGTCATGCTCAGCACGCTCCTGCTGCCGGGCGAGCCGAGCGCGATGGCCCTGATGGTCGCCGTCGCGCTCACCGGGGGCGCCGTGGCCGTCGGCATCCTGCGGCCGCGCGCGGTGGACATCGACCGGCTCCTCGGCGGCACGGTGGTCTACGGCGTCCTGGGCATCGGCGTCGTCCTGCTGGACCTGGCGGTGCTCGGCGCGGCCGGCGCGCTGCTCGGCGACCGGTTCGGCGAGCACGATGCGACCCTGCTGACCCTGCTGCTCGTCGCCGCCGTCTACGTGCCGCTGCGAGCCCCGCTCTGGCGGCTGGTCCGGCGCTGGGTGCTCGGCGAGCGGGACGACCCCTACCGGGTGGTCTCGGGGCTGGCCGCGCGGCTGGAGCGCTCCGACGGCGCGGAGGCGCAGCTCGTGGCGATCGCGGCGGCGGTCGCGGAGGCCTTCCGGTCTCCCTACGTCGGCGTCGAGGTGGATCACGCGGGCGGCGAGCGGCTGGTCGCCGAGCACGGCCGGCGCCCACCGGCGGTGCGGTCCCTGCCCATCGCCTACCGCGGCGAGGAGGTCGGGCGCCTCCTGCTGCCCCGGGACGGCGTCCGCGCGCACCTGGTCACCCGCGACGAGGGGCTGCTGGCCGACGTCGTGCGCCAGGCCGCGGCCGCCGCGCGGGCCAGCTCGCTGGCCGCCCAGCTGCAGCAGAGCCGTGAGGAGCTGGTCGCCGCCCGCGAGGAGGAGCGCCGCCGGCTGCGCCGCGACCTCCACGACGGCCTCGGCCCCAGCCTGGGCGCCGTGGTCCTGCGCATCGACACCGCCCGCAACCTCGCCGCGGCCGGGCGCGCGGAGGACGCCGACCGGCTGCTCCGCACGGCCCGGGACGACGTCGCCGCCGCGCTGGCCGACGTCCGCCGGCTGGTGCACGACCTCCGGCCGCCCGCGCTGGACGACCTCGGCCTGACCGGGGCGGTGCGCCAGCAGGCCGACCGGCTGCTGGGCGCCGGCACGGCCACCACGGTCGAGGCGGACCCGACCGCCGAGGACCTGCCCGCCGCCGTGGAGGTCGCCGCCTACCGGATCGCGTCGGAGGCCCTGGCCAACGTCGCCCGGCACGCCCGCGCCTCGACCTGCCGGGTGGAGCTGGTCCGCGACGCCGACCGGTCCCTGGTCCTGACGGTGACCGACGACGGCGTCGGCATCCCGGAGGGCGCGCCGGCCGGCGTGGGGCTGGTGTCGCTGCGCGAGCGCGCCGCCGAGCTCGGCGGCCGGTGCACGGTTTCGTGCCCGCCGGACGGCGGGACGGTGGTGCGGGCGGTCCTGCCCGCGGACGGAGGGGGGAGGGCGAGTGGACAGGACCGTGAGCATCGCAGCGAGGCGGCTGCCGGCAGGGAGGGAGCATCGCAGCGAGGTACGAGCGAGGAGCGGACCGACCGCGGAGGCGGCCTGGGCGTGGGAGCGAGGAGCGGAGCGGTCCGCGGAAGCGAGGAGGTGCACCGTGGGTGAACCCGCTGGGGACGACGAGCCGCTGCGGGTGGTGGTCGCCGACGACCACCCGGTCTACCGCGACGGCCTGGCCATGCTGCTCGACTCCGTCCCGGGCCTCGCCGTGGTCGGTACCGCCGCCGACGGTGAGGCCGCGGTGGCCCTCGCGCTCGCGGAGCAGCCCGACGTCGTCGTCATGGACGTGCAGATGCCGGGGATCGACGGGATCGAGGCGACCCGGCGGGTGACCTCGGCGTCGCCGTCGGTGGGGATCGTCGTCCTGACCATGAGCGAGGACGACGGGACGGTGTTCGCCGCCGTGCGGGCCGGGGCGCGCGGCTACCTGCTCAAGGGCGCCGACCAGGAGGAGGTGGTCCGGGCGATCACGACGGTGGCCAACGGCGGCGCGGTGTTCGGCGCCGCCCTCGCCCGGCGGATCGGTGAGTTCTTCGCCTCGGGTCCGACCGGGCCGGAGACCGTCTTCCCCCAGCTCACCGCCCGCGAGCGGGAAGTGCTCGACCTGGTCGCCGCCGGGCGGTCCAACGCGCAGAT
This sequence comes from Blastococcus sp. SYSU DS0669, assembly GCF_054050895.1. Classification (NCBI taxonomy): domain Bacteria; kingdom Bacillati; phylum Actinomycetota; class Actinomycetes; order Geodermatophilales; family Geodermatophilaceae; genus Blastococcus; species Blastococcus sp. SYSU DS0669. The sequence goes on from NZ_JBJHAE010000007.1 coordinate 173,497, forward strand.
CGCGGCGGCGCTGTACCTGTCGCCCAAGACCGTCCGCAACAACGTGTCCAACGTGCTGGCCAAGCTGCAGGTCACCGACCGGGCGCAGGCCATCGTGCGGGCCCGCGACGCGGGGCTGGGCCGCTGAGCACCGGGAATGGTGGTGCGGCGCCGCTCGTTCGACCAGGCATGACGACCTCCCCTCAGCAGCCCCAGGTCACCAAGACCGACGAGGAGTGGCGGGCGCAGCTGTCCCCGGAGGAGTACGCGGTGCTCCGCCAGGCGGGCACCGAGCGCGCGTGGACCGGCGAGTACGTCGACACCAAGACCGTCGGCGTCTACGAGTGCCGCGCGTGCGGGGCCGAGCTGTTCCGCTCGGAGACGAAGTTCGACTCGCACTGCGGCTGGCCGTCGTTCTACGAGGCCTCCGCGGAGGACAACGTCATCCTCCGCGAGGACCGCAGCTACGGGATGATCCGCACCGAGGTGCTCTGCGCCACCTGCCACAGCCACCTGGGCCACCTCTTCGACGACGCCCCGCAGACGCCCACCGGCGACCGATACTGCATCAACAGCGTCTCCATCCGGTTGCAGCCGGCGGAGTAGCCGCACCCCTACGCCTGAGGGCGGTCATCGATCACTCGATGACCGCCCTCAGGCGTGTGACGGGGTGTTCAGGCCAGGTCGTGGACCAGCTCCGCCATCGGCTTCCGGATGCCGGTGTAGAACGGCACCTCCTCGCGCACGTGCCGGCGGGCCCGGCTGGCGCGCAGGTCGCGCATGAGGTCGACGATGCGGTGCAGCTCGTCGGCCTCGAAGGCCAGCATCCATTCGTAGTCGCCGAGGGCGAAGGCGGCGACGGTGTTGGCCCGGACGTCGGGGTAGGGCCGGGCCTGCATGCCGTGCTCCTTCAGCATGTCCCGCCGCTCCTCGTCGGGCAGCAGGTACCACTCGTAGGACCGCACGAAGGGGTAGACGCAGACGTAGCGCCGCGGCTCCTCGTCGGCGAGGAACGCCGGGATGTGGCTGCGGTTGAACTCCGCCGGGCGGTGCAGCGCCAACTGCGACCACACCGGGTCCAGCCGCCGGCCGAGCGCCGTCCGGCGCAGGCGCGTGTAGGCCTCCTGCAGCGCCTCCGCGGTCGAGGCGTGCCACCACACCATGAGGTCGGCGTCGGCGCGGAACCCGGCGACGTCGTAGGTGCCGCGGACGACGACGTCCTTGCCGGCCAGCTCCTCGATCAGCGCGGCGGCCTCGTCGGCGGCCGCGCTCCGCTGCTCGTCACCGAACGGCCGCGCGAGCCTGAACACCGACCACATCGTGTAGCGGATGGTGTCGTTCAGCTCGTTGGCCCGCTTGCCGATGCTGCGCTGGTCCTCGCTCATGCGCTCCATTGTCCCGCACCACCGCTCGCCCCTCCGTGCCGGGCGGCCCACCCGGGTGCGGGAACACCGAGGGCCCCGATCGGTGCGATCGGGGCCCTCGGAGGGGTCGGCCGTGCCGGTGCGGGGTGGCGTCAGCCGGCCTGGGCCGGCTGCTCGCGCCCCTCCGACGGCCGGACCGCGCGAGCGGCGCGGCAGTCGGAGCAGGCGGCCATCCACACGTGGTGCTTGAAGCACCGGACCGGTGGGACGGGTGGGACGATGGACTTCTGGTGCAGGTGCGTGCGCACGGCAGACCCAACGCCGGCCGGGCCGCGCCGATGCCCGCGCCTCCCGTGATCCCCGGCACGGGTCCCGCGTTCGGGTCGACCGCCTGGACCTCGCCTAGATGAGGGCGGCCACGGCCCGGTGCGCGTCGCGGATGCAGGCGGGTACGCCCACCCCCTCGTACGCGGCACCGGCGACGGCCAGGCCGGGCACGCCGGCGACCGCGGCCCGGACCGCGGCCACGCGCCCGGGGTGGCCGACCTGGTACTGCGGGAGCCCGCCACCCCAGCGCACCACGCGGGTCTGCAGCGGCTCCGGCCGCTCGAGGGCCAGCAGCTCCGCGACGTCGGCGACCACGTCGGCGGCCAGCTCCTCGTCGGGGCGCTGCAGCTGCTCCTCGTCCCGGAACCGGCCCACCGACGAGCGCACCCGCAGCACCCCGCCGCGGGCCAGGTGCGGCCACTTGGCCGAGGAGACGGTGACGCCCTTGACCAGCCGGCCGGTCACCGGCGGCACGAGCAGGCCGGACCCGGCGTCGACGTCCTGGCCCGGGAAAGCCATGGCGACCACGGCCATCGAGGCGTACGGGATGCCCCGCAGCGGCTCGACGGCGTCCGCGGCGACGTCGCCGAGCAGGCGTGCCGCCTTCGGCGCCGGGGCCGTCACGAGCACGGCGTCGGCGGTCAGCACCTCGGGCGCGGCGACCGGTCCGACCGAGACCTCGAACCCGGTCGCCGTGCGGCGCAGGGCGTGGGCCGGCGTACGGAGCCGGACATCCGCCCGCGCCGCCTCGGCCAGCGCCGCGGGGAGCGCCCCGATTCCCCGGTCGACGGTGACGAACACCGGGCCGTCGGCGTCGCCGCGGCTGCGCCCCCCGGCCTCCCGGGCGGCCGCGACGGCCTCGAGCACCGAGCGGGCGCCGCGCAGGTGCGCCGCCAGCTGCGGGATGGTGGCGGTCAGCGACAGCTCGTCCGCCCGGCCGGCGTAGACGCCGCCGAGCAGCGGCTCCACCAGCCGGTCGACCACCTCGTCGCCGAGCCGCTCGCGCAGCAGCCCACCGACGGTGACGTCGCCGTCGGGCAGCTCCAGCGGCGGGAGCTCGGCCTCGGCGCGGACCCGCGCCACCCCGGCGGGGGTCAGCACACCGTCCAGCCCGTCGGCCGAGGCCGGCACGCCGAGGAGGGTGCCCGCCGGCAGCTGGAACCGGCCCTCGGGGAGCACCACCGAGGCCTGGGTGGTGGCCGGCGGCACCAGCCGGTCGCCCCACCCGAGGGCCTCCACGAGGGCGACGGCCTCGGGCACCCGGGCCAGCATCGCCTCGGCACCGGTGTCGTACCAGGCCCCGGCCAGGTCCATCCGGTCCAGCTTGCCGCCGATGCGGTCGCCGGCCTCCAGGACGACGATCTCGTCGTCGGGCCGGCGGCGGCGCCACTCGAAGGCGGCGGCCAGGCCGGTGATCCCGGCGCCGACGACCACCAGCCGGCGGGTCACGAGCCCGTCAGCTCGTGCACCAGCGCGGCGACCCGGGTGAGGACGTCGGGGTCGGTGTCGGGCAGCACGCCGTGGCCGAGGTTGAAGATGTGCCCGCGGGCACCCTTCGCCTGCTCGACGACCCGGCGGACCTCCCGCTCGACGGTGGCCCGGTCGGCCAGCAGCACGGCGGGGTCGAGGTTGCCCTGCAGCGAGCGGGCCGGGCCCACGCGGCGGGCGGCCTCGTCCAGCGGGACGCGCCAGTCGACCCCCACGACGTCGGCGCCGGCGTCGCCGATGAGCGGCAGCAGCTCCCCGGTGCCCACCCCGAAGTGGATCCGGGGGACGTCCCGGTCGCCGAGCCCGTCGAAGACCGCCCGCGAGTGCGGCAGCACGCGCTCGGCGTAGTCGGCAGCCGAGAGCACCCCGGCCCACGAGTCGAACAGCTGCACGGCCGAGGCGCCGGCGTCGACCTGGGCGCGCAGGAAGGTCGCCGCCGACAGCGACAGCCGCTGCAGCAGCCGGGACCACGCCTCCGGCTCGGCGTACATGAACGCCTTGGTGCGGGCGTGCTCCTTGGAGGGCCCGCCCTCGATCAGGTACGTGGCGAGGGTGAAGGGCGCCCCGGCGAAGCCGATCAGCGGCGTCGGGCCGAGCTCGGCGACCAGCGAGCGCACCGCCGTCTGCAGGAAGCCGAGCTGGTCGGGCCCGAGGTCGGGCAGCGCGTCGACGTCGGCCACGGTGCGCACCGGGTTCGCGACGACCGGCCCGATGCCCGGCTTGATCTCGATGTCCACCCCGGCCACCACCAGCGGCAGCACGATGTCGGAGAAGAGGATGGCGGCGTCGACCTGGTGGCGGCGGACCGGCTGCAGGGTGATCTCGGTGACCAGGTCGGGGTCCTGGCAGGCCGCGAGCATCGCCGTGCCGGCGCGCAGGGCCCGGTACTCCGGGAGCGAACGCCCGGCCTGGCGCATGAACCAGACCGGCGTGCGGCTCACCGGGAGGCCGCGTGCGGCACGGACGAGGTCGGAATCGGCCGGGGACGCCGACGCGGGAGCGGGACTCACGACCGCCGATCCTCCCAGACCGCCGGGTCGCACCGCCGCGCCGCGTCCGGCCGCCTGCGGCGCGTCGGCGACGCACCGCCCCGCACCGGCCTACTCTGCGGACGTGGAGCCGCGCAACCTGGCCGACGCCGGGGACGGGAACCGGGACGGCGACGTCCCGGCCGCCTTCCGCGCCGCCCTGGAGTCGCTGGCCGCGGTGCGGGTGCGCCCCGAGATCGAGCTGGGTCGCATCCCGGCGCCGCAGCGCCTGGCTCCCTACGCCGTCGCCCTGGGCGCCCGGGTGCCCGATCCCGAGGCCGGCGACGACGAGGACGACGTGGAGATCGCCAGCGCGCGGTTCATCGTCCTGTTCGACCCCGACGGCCACGAGGCCTGGCACGGCACCACGCGCTGCGTCGGCTACCTCTCCGCCGGGACCGACGAGGAGCTGGTGGACGACGCCATGTTCTCCGAGGTGGCCTGGAGCTGGCTGACCGACGCGCTCGGTGACGCCGGCGCGGTGCACCACACGGTCGGCGGCACGGTCACCCGGACCGCGTCGACGCGCTTCGGCGAGCTGGCCGGCCCCGAGCACACGGTCGACGTCGAGATCCGCGCCTCCTGGACCGCCGTGGACTCCGACCTCGACCGGCACCTGGTGGCGTGGCTCGAGGTGCTGGGCAACGCCGCCGGTCTGCCGCCCCCCGGCGTGCACCTCCTGGGTCCCTCCGACCGGGTCGGCAGCGAGACTCTCTAACATCGGTGCGGCACAGCGGCGCGGAGCCCGTTGAGCCGGTGCTCCTCCCCAGGATCGGCGCGGTCGCCGCCCTCCCGGCCCGGGCGCCGGTGGACCGAAGGACGAGGACCGGCAAGAAGGTGGACGGCAACTGAGCACCGAGCCCACTCCCCGGCCACCGGAGGACCCGGCGGCCGCCGAGACCCCCGAGGCGATCCCGCTGCTCGCCCCCCGCGACGGCCTCCCCCCGGTCATCGAGACCTCCACGCAGCTGGTGGAGTACGCCGAGGCGCTGCGCGCGGGCACCGGCCCGGTCGCCGTCGACGCCGAGCGCGCCTCCGGCTACCGCTACGGCCAGCGCGCCTACCTGGTGCAGCTGCGGCGCGACGGCTCGGGCACCGGCCTGCTGGACCCCATCCCGCTGCCGGACCTCTCGGTGCTGCAGGCGGCGATCGCCGACGCCGAGTGGGTGCTCCACGCGGCCAACCAGGACCTGCCCTGCCTCGCCGAGATCGGCCTGGTCCCCGCCCGGATCTTCGACACCGAGCTCGCCGCCCGACTGGCGGGGCTGCCCCGCGTGGGGCTCGGCGCCGTCGTCGAGTCGCTGCTGGGCTTCTCGCTGCAGAAGGGCCACTCCGCCGCCGACTGGAGCACCCGCCCGCTGCCCGAGGAGTGGCTGGTCTACGCCGCGCTCGACGTCGAGGTGCTGGTCGACCTGCGCGACGCGCTGGCCGCCATCCTCGAGGAGCAGGGCAAGACCGAGTGGGCGCGGCAGGAGTTCGAGGCGATCCTCGCCGCCGGCCCGCCCGCGCCGCGGCAGGACCCCTGGCGGCGCACGTCGGGTGTGCACGGCCTGCGCAGCCGGCGTCAGCTGGGCATGCTGCGGGCGATCTGGGAGGCCCGCGACGAGCTGGCCCGCAAGCGCGACGTCGCGCCCGGCCGCGTGCTGCCCGACTCCGCGATGGTCGCCGCCGTCCAGGCCGACCCGAAGAACGAGGGCGCCCTGCTGGAGCTGCCCGTCTTCCGCGGCCGGGCCAACCGCCGGCTGGTGGCGCACTGGTACACCGCGCTCGCGCGTGGCAAGGCGCTGCCCGAGGACCAGCTGCCCCTGCAGAGCAGGCCCGGCGACGGCCCGCCGCCGGTGAACCGCTGGGCCGACCGCGACCCCGCGGCCGCCACCCGGCTGCAGGTGGTGCGGGCCGGGCTCGCGGAGCTGTCGGAGAAGCACTCCGTGCCGGTGGAGAACCTCCTCTCCCCCGACCTGGTGCGCCGGATCATGTGGAGCCCGCCGGAGCCGCGGGAGCGCGCCGCCGTGGCGGAGGCGCTGCGGGCCGGTGGCGCCCGCGAGTGGCAGGTCGAGCTGACCCTCGACCTGCTCGCGGACGCCGTCACCCGCGCCTGAACGACCCGGGGCGGGCCGGGACGCCGGGACGACGACGCCGGCGCCCCCCGCGCTGAGCGGGTGGCGCCGGCGTCGGCGTGGTCACCTGCCGCCCGCCGGCGCTGAGCACGGCGGGCGGCAGGGGTCATCGTCGGGCCGTGGCGGCCCGTCGGCGGGCGAGCGCGTCGACGCTCGCGGCCAGCAGCAGCACGCCGCCGGTGATGATGAAGTTGAGGTACGCCGCGACCCCCAGCAGGCCCAGCCCGTTGGCGATGATCGCGATGACCAGCCCGCCCAGGACGGCGTCCCGGGCCCGGCCGCGCCCACCGAAGAGGCTGGTGCCGCCGATGACGGCCGCACCGACCGCGTAGAGCAGGGTGTTGCCGGCGCCCGCGTCAGGGGTGACCGAGCTCAGCCGCGAGGTGGCGAGGATGCCGCTGATCGCCGCCAGGCTCGAGGAGATCACGAACGCCAGGACGCGGATCCGGGTGACGTTGATGCCGGCACGGCGCGCGGCCTCGGCGTTGCCGCCGACGGCGTAGACGTGCCGGCCGAAGCTGGTCCGCGACAGCACGAACGTCAGGACCAGCAGCAGGACCACGACGAGCGGGACCGCGTACGGGATGCCGGCCAGGTCGATCGTGGCCGCCAGGGCCCGGTCGACGCTGAGGATCGCCGTCACCGCGAAGACGACGGCGGCGATCACGACGATGCGCAGCACGACCAGGGCCAGCGGCTGGTGGGCCAGCCCGCGGGAACGCTGCGACCGCCACCGCCAGAACTCGACAGCTGCGTAGGCGATGACGACGAGCACGGCCAGGATCCACCCGAGGGTGACCGGCAGGTTCTCGTTGGCCAGCGCCCGGATGACCGGCTCGCGGACGGGCACGGTGCCGCCCTGGCCGATCAGCCGCAGGGTGACGCCCTGGAAGCCGAGGAACAGCGCGAGGGTCACCACGAACGACGGGATGCCGACCAGACCCACCAGACTGCCGGTGAAGACGCCGATGACGGCGCCGGTGGCGATCGCGCCGAGGACGGCGATCGGCCAGGCCACCCCGGCCTGCACCAGCAACTGCGCCAGCACCGCCGAGCAGACCCCGCTCACCACACCGGCGGAGAGGTCGATCTCGCCCAGCAGCAGGACGAAGACCAGCCCCATCGCCAGCACGATGATCGGCGTCGACTGGACCAGCAGGTTGGAGAGGTTCAGCGGCGTGAGGAAGGTGCCCGGCCGCAGGACCGTGAACAGGATGCCCAGCACGACGATGCCCAGGACGGCGGGCAGCGCGCCGAGGTCACCGGCCCGCAGCTTGTTCAGGTAGCCGCGGACGGCGCCGCCCACGGTGTTGTCCTGCCGGTCGCCCTCGAAGCCCGCGGCCGGCTTGTGCGGCCCGCTGGCCTCGGCGGCGGTCAGGGTGTTGCTCGACATGGGGGTCCTCTCAGTCCTCGAGCGCGTCGGGCGCGAGCCCCAGCTCGCCGGAGCGGCCGGAGGTGATCAGCTCGATGACCTGGGTGCGGTCGACCTCGGAGATCGGGACGTCGGCGGCGATGCGGCCCAGGTACAGGGCGGCGACGCGGTCGGCGACCTCGAACACGTCGACCATGTTGTGGGTGATGAAGACGACGGCGTGACCGGTGTCGGCCAGCCGCCGCACGAGGTCGAGCACCTGCCGGGTCTGCGCCACGCCGAGCGCGGCGGTCGGCTCGTCGAGGATGACGAGCTTGGACTCCCAGAGCACGGCCTTGGCGATGGCGACGGTCTGCCGCTGCCCACCGGAGAGGCTGGACACCAGCTGGCGCACCGACTTCAGCGTGCGCACCGACAGCTTGGTCAGCGTGTCCCGCGCGGCCTCCTCCATGGAGGCCTCGTCGAGGAGGACGCCGCGCTTGCGCTCCCGGCCCAGGAACATGTTCTGGACGACGTCGAGGTTGTCGGCGAGCGCGAGGTCCTGGTACACGACCTCGATGCCCAGGCGGGCGGCGTCGCGCGGGCCGCTCAGCTGGACCGGCTCGCCCTCGAACTCGACGGTGCCCGAGTCGATCGGGTGGATGCCGGCGATGGCCTTGATGAGCGTGCTCTTGCCGGCGCCGTTGTCGCCGACCAGCGCGGTCACCTTGCCGGGGTAGACGTCGAGGTGGACGTCGTGCAGGACCTGGACGGCCCCGAAGCTCTTGTTGACCCCCCGCAGGCTCAGCGTGGGCCGCTCGAGGGTCGGGGTGGGAGAGGTCTGTTCGGGTGCGGACACCGCTGCGTCCTTCCAGCAGGGAACGGTCGGTCGACCGTGGGCGGGACGATAGGGCGCCCCGCCGCCCCGGGGCGAGCCGGGGCCGGCAGGGCGGGAGCACGCGGCCGGGGCACCCGTGCGGGTGCCCCGGCCGGATGGCTCAGGAGATGCCGAGCTCCGTGCAGGCAGCGGCGTACTCACCGGTGCAGACGTCGGCGGCGGTCTGGTAGCCGTCGTCGATGACCTGCTTGACGTTGTCCCGGAAGATCGAGACCGGCTCGAGCAGCACCGAGGGGACCTCGCGGCCACCCTCGGGGTCCTCGACCGAGCCGTCGACCTGGGGCTCCTCGCCGTTGACCAGGGCCACGGCGAGGTCGGCCAGGGCCTGGGCCTCGTCGGCGATCGGCTTGTAGACGGTCATGCACTGCTCGCCCGCGAGGATGTTCTGCAGCCCCTCGACCGTCGCGTCCTGACCGGTCACCGGCACCTGCCCGGCCACGTTGTTGCGGGCCAGGATCGAGACGACGGCGTTGGCCAGGCCGTCGTTGGCGGCCAGCACGCCCTGGATGTCGCCGCCGGCCTGGGTGTACATCTGCTCGAAGATCGTGGCGGCCTGCTGGTTGTCCCACTCCGGCACGGCCTGCTCGGCGACCTGCGTGTACTGGTCCATCGGGTCCAGGACCTCGTGCGCACCCTGCGAGAACAGCGTGGCGTTGTTGTCGTCGGGCGAGCCGTTGAGGAAGGCGATGTTCGCCGGCTCGGGGCCGAGGCACTGGGCCAGGCCCTCGCCCTGCAGGCGGCCGACCTCGGTGTTGTCGAACGAGACGTAGTAGTCGCTCTCGCCGCCGAGGGTGAGCCGGTCGTAGTCGATCGTCTGCACGCCCTGGCTCTCGGCCTGGCGCTGGATGGCGGCGCCCGAGGCGGAGTCGAGGTTCGTGATCGCCAGGACGGTGACGCCCTCGGTGATCATCTGCTCGGCGATCGTGTTCATCCGCTGGGCGTCGCCCTGCGCGTTCTGGATGTCGTACTCGACACCGGCCTCCTCGAAGGCGGCCTCGAGCAGCGGGCGGTCGGCCGACTCCCAGCGGGCCGAGGAGGCGGTGTCGGGGAGGATCACGCCGACCTTGCCCGCAGCGGCCTCGCCACCGCCACCGCCGCCGCCGTTGCCACCGCTGCTGTCGTCGCCACCACACGCGGCCAGCCCGAAGACCAGGGCCGCAGCGATCGCCGTCGTCACCGTGCGCCGTCGCGCCATGAGAGGGACCTCTATTTCGTTGGGGTTACAGAGAAATTCCGGCGGGTCATCTTGCGCGCCATCCGCTTGTGACCGCAAGCACAGCCCCGCGCCGTTGCCGGACCGTGATCCGGGACCCCCCTCGGACGGGGGTCGTGCCGCGCTTGGCCCAGGCGGTTACCGGTGGGTAACTTGTAGCCCGCCGCGCCCTCCCGGGCCCGGCTCCGACACCTGCGGAGGTTCTGTGTCTTCCACTGAGCGGCGGCCACGCTCGCTGCGTGAGGTCGTCTTCGTCGACGGCGTGCGCACCCCGTTCGGCAAGGCCGGCCCGAAGGGCATCTACGCCGAGACCCGCGCCGACGACCTCGCCGTCCGCGTCATCCGCGAGCTGCTGCGCCGCAACCCGGCGCTGCCGGCCGACCGCGTCGACGAGGTGGCCATCGCCGCCACGACCCAGATCGGCGACCAGGGCCTGACCCTGGGCCGGACCGCGGCGCTGCTGGCCGGCCTGCCGACGTCGGTCCCCGGTTACTCGATCGACCGGATGTGCGCCGGAGCCATGACCGCGGTGACGACGACCGCCAGCGGCATCGCCTTCGGCGCCTACGACGTCGCCATCGCCGGCGGCGTGGAGCACATGGGCCGCCACCCGATGGGCGAGGGCGCCGACCCGAACCCGCGGTTCTTCAGCGAGAAGCTGGTCGACGAGTCCGCGCTCGTCATGGGCTCGACCGCGGAGAACCTGCACGACCGGTTCCCCCACCTGACCAAGGAGCGCGCCGACGCCTTCGCGCTGGCCAGCCAGCAGAAGTACGCCAAGGCGCTCGCCAACGGCAAGATCGGCCCGGAGCTGGTCGCCGTCGCCACCCGCTCGGCCGAGCAGGGCTGGGGCATGGCCACCGTCGACGAGCCGCCGCGGCCGCAGACGACCCTCGAGGGCCTCGGCACGCTCAAGACGCCGTTCCGCCCGCACGGGCACGTGACCGCCGGCAACGCCGCGGGCCTCAACGACGGCGCGACCGGCTGCCTGCTGGCCGCCGAGGACGTCGCCGAGGAGCTCGGCCTGAACGTCGGCATGCGGCTGGTCGGCTACGGCTTCGTGGGGGTGGAGCCCGAGGTCATGGGCGTCGGCCCGGTGCCCTCCACCGAGCGCGCCCTGGCCCGCACCGGTCTCACCATCGAGGACATCGGCCTGTTCGAGCTGAACGAGGCCTTCGCCGTCCAGGTGCTCGCCTTCCTCGACCACTTCGGCATCGCCGACGACGACGAGCGCGTCAACCCGTGGGGCGGCGCCATCGCCGTCGGCCACCCGCTGGCCTCCTCGGGCGTCCGCCTGATGACCCAGCTGTCCCGCCAGTTCGCCGAGCGCCCCGACGTCCGGTACGGCCTCACCGCCATGTGCGTGGGCCTGGGCATGGGCGCCACCGTGATCTGGGAGAACCCGAACTGGGAGGGGTTCCAGAAGTGACGAACGCCGTCTTCGAGAACGAGGTCGTGACCGCCGCCAAGGTGCGCTTCCTGACCCACCCGGGCCTGGTCGGCGAGATCGCGCTGATCACGCTCGACAACGGGCACGACCACACCCGGCCCTCCACCTTCGGCCCCGGCGGCCTGGCGTCCCTGGACGCCGCGCTGGACGAGATCGCGGCGCACTCCCCCGCACCGGCGGCGATCGCCGTCACCGGCAAGCCGTTCGTCTTCGCCGTCGGCGCCGACCTCTCCGGCGTCCCGTCGGTGACCGACGCCGCCGCCGCGCGCGAGATCGCCGAGACCGGCCACCGGGTCTTCCGGCGGCTCAAGGACTCGGCGATCCCGACGTTCGCGCTCGTCAACGGCGTGGCCCTCGGCGGTGGCCTGGAGCTTGCGCTGCACTGCCACTACCGGACGATCAGCGCCGGCGCGGCGGTCGGCTTCCCCGAGGTCTTCCTCGGGCTGGTGCCGGGCTGGGGTGGCACCCAGCTGCTGCCGAACCTGATCGGCATCGACCCCGCCGTCACGGTGATCGTCGAGAACGCCCTGGCGCAGAACAAGATGACGCCGGCGGCCGAGGCCGCGAAGCTCGGCATCGCCGACGCGCTCTTCGAGCCGGCCGACTTCCTCGAGCGCTCGCTCGAGTGGGCCGTCGGCGTGCTCGACGGCTCCGTGCCTGTCTCCCGTCCGGAGGTCGACCGCTCGGCGTGGGACGACGCGATCGCCCGCGCCCGCGGCATCGTCGCCGCCCGGACGCGCAACGCCTCCCCGGGCGCCGTCCGTTCGGTCGGCCTGCTCGACCTGGCCCGCAACGGCATCGCGGGCGACGCCTTCACCGCCGGCACCTCGGCCGAGGACGAGGCGCTCACCGAGCTGCTCATGAGCGACCCGTTGCGGGCCTCGCTCTACTCGTTCGACCTGGTGAACAAGCGGGCCAAGCGGCCGGCCGGCGCTCCCGACCGGAAGCTGGCCCGCAAGGTGACCAAGGTGGGCGTGGTCGGCGCCGGGCTCATGGCCTCCCAGCTGGCGATGCTGTTCGTGCGGCAGCTGAAGGTGCCCGTGGTCCTCACCGACGTCGACCAGGCGCGCGTGGACAAGGGCGTCTCCTACGTGCACGGCGAGCTCGACAAGCTGGCTGCCCGCGGCCGGCTGAGCCGGGACAAGCTCAACCAGCTCAAGGGCCTGGTCACCGGGTCGCTGTCCAAGGACGTCTTCGCCGACGCCGACCTCGTCATCGAGGCCGTCTTCGAGGAGATGTCGGTCAAGCAGCAGGTGTTCCGTGAAGTCGAAGCGGTCGTGTCCGCGACGTGCGTGCTGGCCACCAACACCTCGGCGCTGTCGGTGACCGAGATGGCGGCGAAGCTGGAGCACCCCGAACGCGTGGTGGGGCTGCACTTCTTCAACCCGGTCGCCGTCCTCCCGCTGCTGGAGGTGGTGCGCGCGGAACAGACCGACGACGCGACGCTGGCCACCGCCTTCGCCGTCGGGAAGTCGTTGAAGAAGTCGTGCGTGCTGGTCGCCGACGCCCCGGCGTTCGTGGTCAACCGGCTGCTCACCCGCTTCCTCGGCGAGGTCACCGCCGCCGTGGAGCAGGGCACGCCGGTGCGGGTCGCCGAGAGGGCGCTCGACCCGCTGGGCCTGCCGATGACGCCGTTCGAGCTGCTCTCGCTGGTCGGCCCGGCGGTGGCGCTGCACGTCGCCGAGCGGATGCACGAGGCCTTCCCCGACCGGTTCGCCGTCGGCGAGGGGCTCAGGCGGATCGTCGAGCTCGGCCTGACCAGCGTCTTCACCGAGCCCGGCGTCGTGGACCCCGAGCTCGCGGACGCCTTCGCCGGCGAGGAGCCGCTCACCGAGGAGCAGGTGCGCGCGCGTGCCCTCGAGGCGCTGGCGCAGGAGATCCGGCTGATGCTGGACGAGGGCGTCGTGCAGGCCGTGCAGGACATCGACCTGTGCATGATCCTCGGCGCCGGGTGGCCGTTCTGGCTGGGCGGCATCTCCGCCTACCTGGACCGCACCGGCGTCTCGGAGAAGGTCACCGGTTCCCGCTTCCTGCCGGAGGGCGTCGCCTCCCTCCCCGCCTGACCCCCGCTGGGATCAGGTGCCCTGATCGTGGAGCGTCCTCCCTCACGGTGTGCGGTGAGGGAGAACGCTCTGCGGTGAGGGAGGACGACGGAGCCGAGGTATCGCCGGCGACCTGCCTCCAGCGCACCGCGCAGTGGACGGTTGACCAGCCCGGATCCCCCTGCCAACGTTCGGCGTCCTCGCGCTGGTCCGTTCCGACGGCCCAGCTCCTCGACTGGCTAGGGGTATTGATGAGACGTCTCGCATGTGCAGCTGCCACCACCGGCCTGGCGATCACGACGCTGTGGATCAGTCCCGCCGTCGCCGCGCCCGCCGACGCTTCACGGTTGGCCCCGGTGCCGGTCGCGCGGCACCTGGACAACCCGCGGCAGCTGGACCTCACCGATGACGGGATCCTGGTCATCGCGGAGTCCGGGACCGGCGGCAGCGACTGTGCCGTCGTGGGCGGGGAACAGGTCTGCGTCGGCACCACCGGGGCGGTCAGCATCGTGCGGCGCCCGAGCAAGGTCCAGGGGGTCACCGCGGAGCGCGTGGTGACCGGCCTGCTGTCCGAGGCCGGTCCGTCCGGGATCGGCGCCACCGGCAACGACTCGGCGAGCGCGCGGTCCCTGGACCGGATCTACGTCGCCAAGGACGTCGACGTGCCGGACGGCATCACCGGCCTGCCGAAGGAGCAGGAGGGGAAGCTGCTGCGCGCGGCGGCGGGCCAGCCGGCCGTCGTGGTCGCCGACATCCGTGCCTTCGAGGAGGCGAACGACCCGGACGGCCAGGGTTTCGAGTCGAACCCGTACGGGGTGCTCGACCTGGGCGACCGGGTGCTGGTGGCCGACGCCGCCGCCAACGCCGTCCTCGCCGTCGACGGTAGCGGTGAGATCAGCGTGTTCGCCGTCCTGCCGACCATCACCGGTGGCGGCTGCGACACCCGGCTCAATCAGGACGAAAGCTACTCCTGCGACCCGGTCCCGACGGCCCTCACCTTCAGCCGGGACGGGGACGTCATCGTGGGGGGCCTGGGATCGCTGGTTCCCGGTGCTGGCCGGGTCTGGGAGCTGGACCGCCGGACCGGGGCCATCCAGCAGACCTGGACCGGCTTCACCGGGGTGACCGGTGCTGCGCAGGACCAGGCGGGCAACCTGTACGTCAGCGAGCTGTTCGGCGGTGCCGACCGGGCCGGTCAGATGGTGTTCGTGCCGAAGAACGGCGCACGGGCCACGCTGCCCGTCCCCTCGCCGGCGGGCGTGGTCGTCGACCAGCCCGGGAACGTGTACGTGTCGGTGAACTCGCTCTCCCCCGGCACCGGGATCGGCGCACCGGACAGCGACGGGCAGGTCTGGCGGTTGACCAAGCGGTCCTTCTAGCCGCGCTGACCCCGGCCGGAAGGCGCCGACCTCGACCTGTCGCCGCCTGAACCTCCGCTGGGATCAGGTGCCCTGATCGTGGAGCGTCCTCCCTCACGGTGCACGGTGTGGGAGGACGGTCTGCGGTGCGGGTGGTCGACGGCCGGCGTGGGGCGGCCCGGGGGCGAGCCACGCGGTGGGCTCACCGGAACTTTGGGGTGAGGGCGTACATCGTGCGGTCCACCGAGGCGACCTTGATGTGCGAGAGCCCACCGGCGGCGCCGGCGGCCAGCATCGCCTCGTGCGCGGCGCGCAGCGTGGCCCACACCTCGTCGGCCTCGCCCTCGAGGGTGGTGCCCAGCGCCCCCACCTCGTGACGCAGCCCGGAGGCCTGGATGACGGCGATCGCCGCCTCGACGTGCGCGTGCGGGTTCTCCGCGGTGCCGGGTGGCGACGGCGCCACCTGGATCTCGGCGATGACGGTCATCGCCCGCCCTCGACCGACTCGACGACGGGGCTCTCGGAGCGCTCGGCCAGCCGGGCCGTCCACTCCGCGATCCGACGGGCGACGTCCTGCTCGGTCAGCCCGGCGTCGGCGAGCACCTGCCCGCGGCTGCCGTGCTCGAAGAACTGCTGCGGCAGGCCCAGCGTGCGCACGGGCACGTCGACGTCGCGGTCCTGCAGGGCCTGGCTGAGCGTGGTGCCCACGCCCCCGGCCCGGCCGCCGTCCTCGACGGTGACGACCAGCCGGTGCCCGGCGGCAAGCTCGACCAGCTCGGCCGAGACCGGGAGCACCCAGCGCGGGTCGACGACGGTCACCTCGATGCCGTGGTCGGCGGCCCGCTCGGCGACGGCCTGGCACATCGGCACCATCGAGCCGACGGCGACCAGGAGCACCTCCGCCCGGCTGCCGCGGCGCAGCACGTCCACCGGGCCGCGCCGCTCGACGGCCGGGATGTCCGGGGGCAGCGAGCCCTTGGGGAAGCGCACGACGGAGGGGCCGTCGGTGATGTCGACGGCCTCGCGCAGCGCCTCGCGCAGGGTCGCCTCGTCGCGCGGCGCGGCCAGGGCGAGCCCGGGCACGACCGAGAGGATCGACATGTCCCACATGCCGTTGTGCGAGGCGCCGTCGTCGCCGGTGACGCCGGCGCGGTCGAGCACCACCGTCACCGGCTGGCGGTGCAGCGCGACGTCCATGAGCAGCTGGTCGAACGCCCGGTTGAGGAAGGTCGAGTAGACGGCGACGACCGGGTGCAACCCCGCCATCGCCAGGCCCGCGGCCGAGGTGAGGGCGTGCTGCTCGGCGATGCCCACGTCGAAGGTGCGCTCGGGGAACCGCTCGGCGAACGGCGCCAGGCCCGTCGGGTGCAGCATCGCGGCGGTGATGGCGACGACGTCGGGGCGTTCGGCGCCGACCCGCACCAGCTCGTCGGCGAAGGCATCGGTCCAGGCCAGCCCGGTCTTGCGCACGCTCGCGCCGCTGTCCGGGTCGAAGACGCCCGTCGCGTGCCAGGCGTCGATCTGGTCGGTCTCGGCCGGCGGGTAGCCGAACCCCTTGGTGGTGACGGCGTGCACGATGACCGGGCCGCCGAAGGAGCGGGCCCGCCGCAGCGCGGACTCCATCGCGCGCACGTCGTGGCCGTCGACCGGGCCGACGTACTTCATGCCCAGGTCCTCGAACATGCCCTGCGGCGAGAGGACGTCCTTGAGGCCCTTCTTGATCGCGTGCAGCGCGTCGTAGAGGGCCGAACCGACGACGGGGGCCCGGTGCAGCGCCTGGCGCACCTGCAGCAGCGCCTGCTCGTAGCCGGGGCGCAGCCGCAGCGTGGCCAGCGCGTCGGCGACCCCGCCGATGGTCGGCGAGTAGGAGCGGCCGTTGTCGTTGACCACGATGACGACCGGGCGGTCCTGCGCCGCGGCGATGTTGTTCAGCGCCTCCCAGGCCATGCCGCCGGTGAGGGCACCGTCGCCGATGACGGCGACGACGGGCCGCGAGTCACCCCGGATGGCGAAGGCCTTGGCCAGGCCGTCGGCGTAGGACAGCGACGTCGAGGCGTGGCTGTTCTCCACCCAGTCGTGGTCGCTCTCGGTGCGGCTGGGGTAGCCCGACAGACCGCCGCGCTGGCGCAGCCGCTCGAAGCCCTCGACCCGGCCGGTGAGCATCTTGTGCACGTAGGACTGGTGACCGGTGTCGAACACGATCGGCTCGCGCGGGGACTCGAACACCCGGTGCAGGGCGATGGTGAGCTCGACGCAGCCGAGGTTCGGGCCGAGGTGGCCACCGGTCCTCGCCACGCTGGTGACCAGGGCGTCACGGATCTCCGCGGCGAGGGCGGGCAGCGCTTCGGACTCGAGGGCC
Organism: Blastococcus sp. SYSU DS0669; assembly: GCF_054050895.1. NCBI lineage: Bacteria > Bacillati > Actinomycetota > Actinomycetes > Geodermatophilales > Geodermatophilaceae > Blastococcus > Blastococcus sp. SYSU DS0669. Next base: position 190,471 of record NZ_JBJHAE010000007.1, read on the forward strand.
CTGACGTCTTCCGGGCCCCGCAGCGATCGCAGGAGCGGCACGGTGCGGCGGTGTCCTCTCGGTCGGGCGGAGCTGGTCAGCGCCGCCGATCCACTGTAACTGCGGTTGCCCCGTACTTCCGGTCGAGCGGGTGCCGCAGATGCAGCTCACAGGCGCGGGACCCACCGCTCCCCGCGCAACGCGCCTCCGACGACCTCCACCCCGCGAGCGGCCGCGGCCAGCCGGGCGCCCTCGCGCTCGTAGGCGCCCATCGCCGCCTCGATGGCCTCGGGGGGAAGCTGGTCGGCGAGCTCGACCCGCAGGGTGCGCCAGCCGGCACGGGCGGCCTCGAGTCCGGCGGCGACGTGGTCGCCGGCGAACCGGGCGAGCAGCACCGGGTACCGGCGGAGCACCTCGTGCGCGCGGTAGTCCGGCGGCACGAGGTCGAACAGCCAGGCGACGGCGGTGCGCTCCCAGTCAGGCGCGCCGGGCGGGCGCACCTCTTCCGGCCAGCCCGGCGGCACTGCGACGTCCACGGCGCCATTCTGCCCCAGTCGTCGAACAGCTGTTCGACAGGTGGCCGTGTCGGGTCAGGAGGACTGGCGCTTGAGCCAGAACTGCTCGAAGCCCCAGGTGCCGGCGCCGCTGGAGTGGTAGCTGACCAGCTCCCACCCCTCGGCGCCGAGCTTGTTGAGCACCGAGCTGGTGTCGCCCTGCTGGCGTTCCGACTGTCCGCCGGGGAGCTTGACGCTCACGCCGGCCCGCTGTGATTCCGCATCGTTGGCGGTGATGACCGAGGCGTATTCCCACGTGGGCACCCCCTGACCGTAGCGAGGCGGGTCACCGCGCGAGCAGCCGGGCGGGTGCGGCGGGCCGCCGGAGGGCGCCGAGCGCACCACCCCGAGCTCGCTCAGAGGGAGACGCCGTCCTCGACCTCGAGCCCCAGCGCCAGCGCGGCACCGGCGGCGACGAACCACCACCCGAGCGCCAGGAGCTTGCGGGCGGCGGCCACGTGCGGGTGGGCGGTCGTGCTCTGCATCGCATCTCCCCTCGTCACAGGGCGGACGCTACGCAGACGACCCGGCGGCCGGACGACCCGTGTGACGGGTGCGACGGGAGTGGTCCTCCGTCGCCGAACCGCCACGTCCCGCCGGGCGTCCTGGCCCTACGCGGCCGGGACCAGCAGCGCGACGCACTCCACGTGGGCGGTCATCGGGAAGGCGTCGAAGCCGCGCAGCGCGGCCAGCCGGTACCCGGCGGCGGCGAACGCGGCGACGTCGCGCCCCAGCGCAGCGGGGTCGCAGGCCACGTAGACGACGGCCCGCGCGCCGCTCCCGGCGAGCCGCCGGCTCACCGCGGTCCCGGCACCGGCGCGGGGCGGGTCGAGGACGACGACGTCCGGCCCGGAGCCCAGTTCGGCGAGCAGCTCGGCGAGCCCGTCGGCGTCCACCTCGCCCTGCCACACCTCGGCCTGAGGCAGGTCGGCGAGGTTGGCGTCCGCGGCCGCGCAGGCGCCGGGGTCGGCCTCGACGCAGACGACGCGCCCGCCCGCACCCACGCCCGGGGCCAGCGCGCCGCCGAACAGCCCGGCCCCCGCGTAGAGGTCCAGCACCGTCTCCCCGGCCGTCACGGCCGCGAACCCGGCGACGGCGTCCACCAGCGCGTCGGCGGCGGCGGGGTGCACCTGCCAGAAGCCGGTGCCCTCGACCTCCCAGTCCCGGCCCCCGGCCCGCCGCTCGGCGCGGCCGGCGGGCTCGGCGGGGAGCTCCTCCCCCGCGCGCCGCACCTCGGCGCGGGGGGGGGGGGGGGGGGGGGGGGGGGGGGGGGGGGGGGGGGGGGGGGGGGGGGGGGGGGGGGGGGGGGGGGGGGGGGGGGGGGGGGGGCGGGGGGGGG